>NZ_JAIQDH010000015.1:0-261545 GCF_020037095.1 Myxococcus sp. XM-1-1-1 | reverse complement strand
TTACCAACCCTCAGCCCTCTCTCCTCTCGGCCCCCTGCTTGGGCATCCCACCCCAAAAGGGCGAAAGTCGAGTCAGAACGCGGCGCGCGCGCGTCCTGTGTTCTGCTCACGAATCGAATCACTCTTCTGCTCACGGAGGAGGGCTTCGGGAGTATGCGGAGGCACGGGCATGGCCACGGTGGAACAGCTTCTCGCGGCGCTCGGCCGTCGCGGCGATGCGCAGGCGAGCGAGCTCGCCACGTGGCTCCAGGTCTCTCGGCCCACGGTGACACGCTTGCTCGCGGCCGCGGGAGACCGGCTGTGCCGCATGGGGAAAGGCCCCGCGACGCGCTATGCGCAGACACGCTCACTGCCTTCACTCGGCACGCGGCTGAGCCTCCATCGCATCGACGAGACAGTTACCATCCATCGGGACGGAGAGCTCCACCTGCTCGCGGAGGGACGTCACTGGCTCGAACGCGTGAAGGGGGAATCCGAGCTGTTCGAGGGACTGCCACCCTTCGCAGCGGACATGAGTCCCCAGGGCTACATCGGTCGGACCTTCTCCCTGCGATATCCCGAACTCGCCCTGCCCCAGCACGTGGCGGACTGGACCGATGATGACTGTCTGGTCGCGCTCGCGCTGCGAGGCGAGGACTGCGTCGGAGATTTCATCCTCGGCGATGAATCACTCGACCGGTATCTCGCGACGCCCGATACACACGCCACTCCCGACGACTATCCCCGGCTCGCTCGGGCCTCGGGACAGGGACATCCTGGCTCCTCCGTGGGAGGCGAGCATCTCAAGTTCGCGACGCGCGTGAAGGACCGGCACGTCATCGTGAAGTTCGCGGGCAATGACGAAGGCGCGGCAGTGTCCCGATGGAAGGACCTGCTCGTCACCGAGCACCTCGCGCTCGAAGCCATCCGTGACGCGGGGCACGCGGCGGCGTCGACACGCTGGTTCGATGCGGAGGGCTATCGCTTCCTCGAGGTCGAGCGCTTCGACCGCGTCGGCCTCCGTGGCAGACGCGGCCTGCTCTCACTCGGCGCCATCGACAATGAGTACCTCGGCGTGCGCGGCACCTGGACCCAGGCCACGCTGAAGCTGTGCGAGGCCCGCTTCATCTCCGAGGAGGACGCACGCCAGGCGCGGTGGCTCGACGTCTTCGGCCAACTCATTGGCAACACCGACCGACACTTCGGCAACCTCGCCTTCTTCACGGAAGGACCGAAGCGGTTCCGGCTCGCACCCGCGTACGACATGCTGCCGATGATGTTCGCGCCCGTGGGCACGAACCTCGTCGAGCGCGAGTACACACCCCAGCCTCCCAACGCGACCACGCTGGACGTCTGGCCTGACGCCGCCCGTCGGGCCCTCGCCTACTGGGAGCGACTCACCCAGGAACTCACGCTCAGCGCCCACTTCCGCGAGCGCTGCGCGGCCTGTGCCGAGTCGTTGCGCGCGTTCATGCAGACACAACGCCTCTGAGCCCAGGTCCGTGGCTCAGTGCATCGTCGGAGGCTGCTCCGACGCGGCCTCGGGGGCGAGCGGCGCCTCCAGTCGCCGCGCAATCCCGTGGTCCACCTGACGCAGCAGCGCCTCGCTGAACGCCAGCAGGTCCCCCGGGTTGCGCGAGGTGATGACGTTGCCGTCCTCCACCACCTCACGGTCCACCCAGCGCGCGCCCGCGTTGATGAGGTCCGTCTTCAACGACGGCCACGAGGTGAGCGTCCGCCCATCCGCGATGTCCGCCTCCACGAACATCCACGGCGCATGGCAGATGGCCGCCAGCGGCTTGTCCGCCCGGAAGAAGTCCCGAACGAAGCCCACCATGTCGATGTCCATGCGCAGGTGGTCCGGCGAATAACCGCCAGGAATCACCAACGCGTCGAACTCCCGCGAGGACACGTTCCTCACGGCCTTCTCCGGCGTGATGACCTCCTCCCCCTTCTTCCCCTTCACCGGCTCGCCAGCCTCCAGGCCGATGATGACCGCCTCGTGCCCCGCCTGCTTCACGCGGTCGTAGGGCACACGAAACTCCGCATCCTCGAAGTCGTCGGCGAGGATGAACGCGATGCGCGCCATAGGACGTCTCCTTGCTTCACCTGGGTGGGTTGTCCCGTGCGCTGAAGGTGCCCACGCGCCCCACCGCGAAAAAGGAGTGATCGCAGCCCCAGCCCGTCCGCCTGCCCGCCCTGCCCTCAGGGACCCTCTCACCCGATGAACCGTCCACCCCTCCGCACCCGAGCACCCTCGGCGCTGGCGTGAGCGCTCACCGCCGGACATTAATCGCCCCATGCGCGTCTCTCGCCTGCTCGCCCCGAGCCTCGTCGTGCTCGCCCTGTCGGCCTCCGCCTGCCGCAAGAGCCAGTCCCAGGGCACCGCCAACTCCCAGGACTGCGTGCGCGTCGCCGACGACTGGGGCCCGGACGGCACCGTCCCCATCACCGTGGACGTCGTCGCCGAGGGACTCGAAGTCCCGTGGGGCATCGCCTGGCTGCCCGGCGGTGACGCGCTCGTCACCGAGCGCCCCGGCCGCATCCGCCTGCTCAAGGCCGGCGCCCTCCAACCCCAACCCGTGGCCACTGTGCGCATCACCCGCGCCGCCGAGGGCGGACTGCTCGGCATCGCCGCGCACCCGGACTTCACCACGAACCGCCAGTTCTACGTCTACGTCACCACCGACGCCGGCGGACAGGACGAGAACCGCATCGAGCGGTGGACGCTCTCCGAGGACCACACCACCGCCACCTTCGACCACGTCGTCTTCGGAAACATCCCCTCCGCCACGTACCACGACGGCGGACGCCTGCGCTTCGGCCCGGACGGCATGCTCTACGCGGGCACCGGCGACGCCCGCTCACCCGACCGCTCCCAGGATGTGAATGACCCGGCCGGCAAGCTCCTGCGCCTCACCCCCGACGGCCAGGTGCCCCAGGACAACCCCTTCCCCCACTCGCCTGCCTTCCTCACCGGCCTGCGCAACCTCCAGGGCTGGGACTGGAAGGATGCCACCACGCTGTACGTCACCGACCACGGCCCGAGCGGCGAGACGATGCGCCGGGGACACGACGAGGTGAGCCTCGCGCGCCCCGGCGGCAACCTGGGCTGGCCCGGCATCTACTCGTGCGAGGTGCACGAAGGCTGGGTGACGCCGTCGCTCACCTTCGCGGACGCCATGCCTCCCGGCGGCGCCGCGCTCTACACCGGCACCGCCATCCCCGAGTGGACGGGCTCGCTGCTCATCGGAACGTTGGGCTCAAAGCACCTGCACCGGGTGGAGTTCGACCAGGGCAACCCCGCCCGGGTGGCCCGGCACGAGGTGTACCTGCGCGACACGCATGGCCGGCTGCGGGAGGTGAGCATGGGGCCGGACGGCCACCTGTACGTCACCACCAGCAACTGCGACGGCCGAGGCGACTGCGGGCCTCGCAAGGACCTCATCCTGCGCTTGCGGCGTTGACGCACGGGGGCCTTACGGGCGCTCGCGCGTTCTGGAAGACTGCGCGCCGTGCACTTGGAGATGCCCCTCGTCATTGGATTGATGGTGGCAGCCATCGTCCTGGCCATCGCGGCCAAACGGGCGAACATGCCCTACAACGTGGCGCTCGTGGTGGGAGGGCTGCTCATCTCGGTGGGCAACCTGCTCCCCGGCGTGCCGCCCCTCAACCCGGAGGTGGTGTTCCTCGTCTGCCTCCCGGCGCTGCTCTTCGAGGGAGGCATCACCGCGGACCTCAATGGCATCCGCGCCAATGCCCTGCCCATCCTCATCCTGTCCACACTGGGCATGGTGCTGGCCATCGGCGCCACGGGCTCGCTCCTGCACGTGCTGGTGGACCTGCCCATCTGGCCCGCGCTGCTGCTGGGCGCGCTGCTCGCCGTGACGGACACCGTCTCCATCCTCTACGCGTTCCGCCGCGCGCCGGTGCCCTCGCGGCTGTCGGGCATCATCCAGGGGGAGAGCCTCTTCAACGACGGCACCGCGCTGGTGGCCTACGCGGCCATCGCCAGCGTGGTGGCGGGAGCGGCGGCGCCGTCCATCCCCATGCTCGCCGCGCGCGTGCTGCTGGCCTCCGCGGGCGGCGCGGTGGTGGGGCTGGCGGTGGGCATGCTCGGCGGCTTCGTCATCCGTCGCACCGAGGACCCGCTCGCCGAAATCATGGTGACGACGGCCGTGGCGCTCGCGTCGTTCGTGGTCGCCGAGCAGCTCCACCTGTCGGGCGCCATCGCCGCCGTCGTCGCGGGGCTCGCCGTGGGTGTCAGCCTGCGCAGGGAGGCGTCGCCGCAGAGCCAGGTGGCCATCCACTCCTTCTGGGAGTACGCCACCTTCGGGGTGAACACCTTCCTGTTCCTCGCGGTGGGGCTCACCACGAAGCCGCAGACGCTGCGCGACTACGTGCCGGAGACGCTCATCGCGGTGGGCTGTGTGCTCGCCGGGCGCGCGGTGGCCATCTACCTGCCCTTCCTGCTGCTCAAGCTCGCGCGTCCGGCGGAGGCGGTGCCGCCCCGGTGGCAGCACGTCTTCATCGTGGGGAACATCAAGGGCGCGCTCTCCATCGGGCTCGCGCTGGGTCTGCCGGCGACGACGCCGGGGCGCGAGAAGCTGGTGGCCATCGCGTTCGGCGTGACGCTGGTGTCGCTCGTGGGACAGGGCATGGCGCTCACGCGCGCGTTGAAGTGGTTGGGCTTGTTCCAGCAGGACGAGGTGGCGCTGTCCATGTCCGAGCAGCGCGGCCGGCTCATCGCCAGCCGGGCGGCGCATCAGGAGCTGGCGACGCTGCACGAGCAGGGGCTGGTGCCCCGGGCGGCGTATGAGCACCTGCGCAGCGAGTACCAGGTGAGCATCGCGCGCGCGGAGCGGGAGCTGCGCCGGCTCAACGAGCACCATCTGGCGCAGGGCGCGAAGGACCTCATCGCCATGCGGCGGCGGCTCATCGACGCGGAGCGCACGGCGTTGCAGAACGCGCGCAGGAGCGGGCTCATCCCCGAGACGACGGCGGAGCACATGCTGGCGCAGCTGGATGAGCGCACGTTGAACCTGGAGAAGATGCTGCACGGCGCGCACGGCGAGGAGCCGACGGCGGAGCACGGGAGGAAGGCGTCGTGAAAATCATCATCGCGGGAGGGGGCCGGGTGGGCAGCGTGCTGGCGGCGCGGCTGGTGGCCGAGCAGCACACGGTGACGGTCATCGAGCGGGACGCGGGCATCTGCGCGCGCCTGTTCGACGAGGTGGGCGTGGTGGCCGTGTGCGGGGACGCGACGAGTCCCCAGGTGCTGGAGGCGGCGGGTATCTCCTCGGCGGACGTGGCCGCGGGCGTGCTTGCGAGAGACCCGGAGAACCTGGCGTTCGCCATGCTGGTGCGCAGCATGTCGCCGGCGCGCATCATGGTGCGCATGCTGGACACCAGCTATCGCGAGGCGTACCGGCTCGCGGGCGTGAAGGAGCTGGTGGCCGAGGCCGAGGTGGTGGTCGCGAAGATGACCACGGCCATCGACTTCCCGCAGGTGGCGGGCTCGCTGCCGCTGGGTGACGGCGACACGGTGCTGTTCGAGCTGGAGCTGCCCTTGCGCGCGCGGGTGGCGGGGCAGACGGTGGCGCAGGTGCGGGCGATGGAGGGCTTCCCGCGCGAGTGCGTGTTCATCGGCATGGTGGACCCGCAGGGGCGGGCGACGCTGCCGGACGGGAGCACCGTGCTGCGCGCGGGGCACACCATCATCCTCGTGGCGCGGCGGGCGCACCTGGCGGACGCGGTGACGTTCCTCACGGCGGAGCCGGTGGGCACCACGGGCGCGGCGGCGCTGGCGGCCACGCTGCGCAAGGTGGACTTCCTGGCGCCGTTGAATCCGGAGGAACTGGAGACGGTGGCGCGCGGCGCGGAGCACCTCCAGCGGCCGGCGGGCACGGAGCTGTTCCGCCAGGGTGACGCGGGCGAGAGCTTCTACGTGGTGCTCTCCGGCGAGGTGCAGCTCAAGGACACGGGTGGACAGGCCGTGGCCCTGGTGAAGCCCGGGGGCTTCTTCGGTGAGCTGGCGTTGCTGACGGGCGAGCCGCGCACGGCCACGGCGGTGACGGCGACGGCGTGCGAGCTGGCCGCGGTGGGCCGCGAGGACTTCCGCAGCGTCGTCATGGCCAACCCCGGCGTGGCGCTGGAGATGAGCCGCATCCTGGGCGAGCGGCTGTCACGGGCCCAGGGTGGCAAGGCGCACAAGCGGTGGGGGCTCTTCGGACGGTAAGGGCTCGGACCTGAGCGCGAGGCGATGGCGCTGAACCGTCGGCATCGCGAGGCTCGCGTCTCCGGGCGGCACGGGCACCGCGCATGAATCGAGGACCGGAGCGGACGAGGCACTGCGATGCCCCGCCCCCTCGGACAGCGTCTTCTCTGCTCGCGCACGATGCGCTCACCCAGCGCGAGCGCACGAATCGAGGACCGGAGCGGACGGGGCACCGATGCGCCCCGTCGCTCGGACACCTCAGCCCGCGTTGAGCGTCTTCAACAACCGCTCGGCCTGCTCGCGCACCACGCCTTCGCCCAGCGCGAGCGCCTTCTGCGCGTGGTGGATGCACGCCTGACGGTCCGTCAGGAACGTGGCCACCGCCATGTTCAGGTGCGTGGTCGCATCCTCGGGATGCGCCGCCAGCGCGCGCTCCAGCAGGGGCTTCGCGACGGCGTGCTGGTCGTCCTGCATCAGCAGCAACGCCAGGTCATTCACGGGCCCCAGCTCCGTGGGGACCAGCGCCACCGCCTCCTCCATCCGTCGGCGCATCTCCGCGCGCTCACCCAGCGCGCCATGCATCTGCGCCAGCGCCTGGAGCGTCTGCCAGCTTCGCGGCGCCAGCCGCAGCGCCTCCTCGAAGAGCGCCTTCGCCTCCGGGAACTGCGCCGCGCTCATCATCGCGAGGCCGTGCATGTAGACGTAGTTGACGTGCGACGGGTCGAACTGGCGCAGCTCCTGCGCGGTGCGCTTCGCCCCCTCGGGGCTGCCCCCGGACAGGTACAGCTTGAACAAATCCTCCAGCACCGCGCGCCGCAGCCCGCCCTGCGCCTTCTCCAGTGCCTGCGTGCCCGCCTGGATGCCCAGCCCCAGCGAGCCCTGCGCCGCGTGCGCGCGCGACAGCATCAGCAGCGGCATCGCCTCCTGCGGCGCGGCCTCGGACGCCTTCTGGAAGTGCGTCACCGCCGCGCCCGCCTGCCCCTGCGCCAGGCCGATGCGGCCCAGCTCGAAGTGCACGTGCGCGCTGCCCGGCGCCACCTGGAGCGCGGACTCGTACGCGGCCTTCGCGCCCTCCAGATCCCCCCGGTCCAGCAGCAGCCCGCCCAGGTTGAAGCGCTCGAAGTAGCCCGCCGTCGGCGCCGAGGCCAACGCCTTGAGCGCCTCCAGCGCCTCGGCGCTCCCCGCCTGCGCCCGCAGCATGGCCAGGTGCGCCTGGCCCTCCGCGTGGTCCGGCTTCACCTTCAACAGCCGCAGCGCCGCCGTCTCCGCGTCCGCCGCCGCGCCCGTGCTCAGGTACGTCCGGACGAGCCCCAGCAGGCACTCCACGTCGTCCGGGTCGATGGCGAGCCCCTTCTGGAAACTCTTCACCGCCTCCTGCGGCTGCCCCACCTGGAGCAGCCGTCCGCCTTCCCGAGCATGCGTCGATGACATGCGCCGGGTTTATCACGGCGCTGGCGCCCCGACACCCCGAGGCCCCCCGCCCTGCGCTGGGAGAGCGGGTCGTGACACTCAGCGACGCAGGGCCGCCGCCGCGATGCCCGGCACCTTGAGCCACGAGGGCGATTTCTCGAACTGGACCAGCCGCTGTCCCAGCTCACCCACCCCACGGTGCCCCGGCACCCACGGAGGCGCCGGCAGGTTCGTCAGCGGCGCGCGGAGGACCGACTTCTCCACCCCCTCCAGCATCAACGTGTTGTGCACCCAGCCCAGCCCGCTCTGGATGTCTCGCGGCGTCGAGGACGGATGCCCGCCCCACGGCAGCGACACCAGCGCGTACGCCGCCGCGGGCCACGTGTTCACCGCCACCGTGCCGTAGCGCAGCTCGCGCACCGCCTGCTCCACCGCGCGGCAGACCTCCGCGTCCTTCAGCGAGCCCGGATGCACGATGAGCGTGGCGTTCAGCGTGCCCCACACCTTCTCGTTCAGGAACGCCACCGCGCGCGCCAGGAAGGCCACCGGGTCGTCCGTCCCCTCCAGCCCCGTCTCCGACAACACCGTGCACCACGGCTCGTGGCGGAAGACGCGGTCCTGCGTCTGGAGCGGGTCCACGTCGGCAATCAGCGCGTAGGGCAGCTCACCCTCCGCGGCCCGGCCCACCTGGCGCAGGTGCGCGCGGCCTTCGGTGAACTGACGCCAGCGCTGGTCCGCGCCCGGGTAGTACGCGCGCCGCACGGCCGCCTTGCCCAGGCTCGCCTCCACCGCGTCGACCACGCGCGAGCGCGCGCTCCACGACTTCGGCTGCACCAGCAGCTTCGCGGAGTTGCAGTTGAAGGACGCGTTGTTGGCCACCATGCCGGCGATGTTGTCCGCCTGGAAGCGCAGCTCGCCGTCCGAGTACGGCCCCGGCACCACCACCACCGGGGAGATGTTGCCCAGCTCGCTGGTGAAGGGCTTCTTCAGGAGCGGCTCGTTCCGGGCCCGCCGCGCGTCCGACTCGGGCCCCGGCGGTCCCCACACCAGCGCGTCATGCGTCTTGTCGCTGCCGGTGATGTGGACCTCGTCCACCGCGGGATGTGACACCAGCGCCGCGCCCTCCGCCGCTCCGCCGTACACCACCGCGAAGAAGCCCCGGCGCACCAGCGGGGCGAACGCCTGCTCCAGGAAGGGCCCCAGGTAGGCGTTCACCGGGTTCATCTTGAGCACGCAGGCGGTGCCCTCGACGAACAGCTTGTAGAGACAGTCCGCCGGGGGGATGGAGTTGACGTTGCCCGCGCCCAACACCGCGCACAGCCGGCCGCCGTGCGGCTCCCGGTAGAACGCGGCCTGGTGCTCGCGCAGGTTGGCGGCGGTGACGCCGGGCTGGAAGTGGACCTCGCCCTCGTTGCGCGGCAGCAACATCCCCTCCAGCGAGTCCATGGGGAAGATGCGCGCCGCGAGCCTCCCGTCCTCGAGCGTGCGCAGGCGGGAGGCGGGGATGCGGGGGACCCCGTGGTGCTGGATGCCCCGGAGCGAGGCGGCCAACAGGCGCAGGTTGCGCACCACCACCATGGGGCCCGACAGCCACTCCTCACCGGACAGCGGACTGTCGGGTTTGATGCCCTTCGCCTCGCACGCCGCGCGCACGCTCGGCTCCGCGATGGCGACATAGCCCCGCCCCAGCTCCTCCAGGAGGGAGATTCGCTCCGGCAGCGTGAGCTTCACCCAGGAGAGCGAGCCCGACTTCACGCGCTGGATGGCGGACTCGAGCGCTCCGGCGGGGGTTCCCTGCGGACTTGCGGCGAGACTCATCGGACGGGGCCTCCTGTGAGAGGACGGGTGGCTCCTCTCACGGTAGAGGAGCGCTCATCCCCGCGTCCCAGGTGCCCGCCGGCAACCGTCATCAGGTGGGCAGCGGCTGGCCCAGGCCCTTCCTCAGGGCCTCGTCGATGAGGGACTGGACCTTGCGCTCGGCCTCGCGTCGCAGGGCTTCGGCCTTCTCGCTGACCTTCTCCTGTTCGCGACCGAGCGCTTCCTGACGCTCGCCGAGCTTCTCCTGCTCGCGGCCGAGCGCCTCCTGCTCACGGCTCAACGCTTCCTGCTGCTCGTCGAGCGCGTCGATCTGCTTGTCCAGCTCCGCCTCCTGCTTGTCGAGCTCCGCCTGGCGGCGCTCCCGCTCGGCCTCGGGCAGGGCGTCCGCGCGGTTCGACTCGAAGCGCAGCCCGGCGCGCTTGTGGGCCAGCTCCGCGTGCCGCAGGCCGAGCTCGCTCTGCTTGATGCCCAGCGCGCCCTGCTTCATGCCGAGCGCGCCCTGCTCGCGGCCCAGCGCGCCCTGGCGCTCGCCGACCTTGCCCTGCGCCTCGCCCGCGGTCCGCACGTCGTTGAGCGCCTCGCGCACCGTCTTCAGCGTGGCCGCGTCGCGGATGAGGAAGGTCTCGCCCTTGCGGCGGACGTAGAGCAGCTCGCCGCCCTTCTTGTCCTTGAACATCTTGGCGAGCTGCAGGTCCACCATGCTGCCGTTCATCGTCGCGCTGTCGCCGGACAGCAGCACGTAGCCGGAGTCGTCATCGAGCGGCTCGGGAGGACGCGGCGGCTTCGGCGCCGGGGGCCCACCCGCCATGGCCATCATCGGCGTCGGCGGCGTGGGAGGACGCGGCGCGCTCCCCATCATCGGCGTCGGCGGCGTCGGCGGCGTCACGCGTATCGAGGGCGTCAGCGGCGTCACGAGCGTCGGCGGCGTCACCGCAGCCGGGGCCGTGGGCGACACCGGCGTTCGCGGAGCGGCGGGCGAGGCCGGCGTCGGCGCAGGCATCACGCCGGTGCGCGTCGTGCCCTGCTTCTGGGACGGCGAGGCCGGCGTCTCGGCGGCGGGCGCCGGAGAAGGCGCGGCGGCGGGCGCCGGTGCCTTCGACGTGTCCTGTCCTTCCGGCCGGGCGACGACCTGGAAGGGCACCAGGGCCACGAGGCCCAGCACGGACAGCGTCACCTTCAACCAGCGACGGGAATGGGAGGAACCGATGTCGACGTGCTCCAGCATGCTCAACCTCCTGTGCAACGCGTGAACGTGGTCCGAGGCGCCGAGTGCCGCGGCGCTTCCATGGGGACGGGCGACCCCGAAGGCGAGCAGCAGCTCGCCGTAATCCGCGGGCTCCGCGCCGGTGAGACGCAGGGCCTCCGCGTCACACGCCTCCTCGCGAGCCAGCGCGTATTCCTTCACCGCGCGCCGCGCGAGCGGATGGAAGAACAGCAGCGCCTCCGTGAGCGCCGGCACCCAGCCGAGCCACAAGTCGCCGCGCTTCAGGTGCGCCACCTCGTGCGCCAGCGCCATGCGCAGCCCCGCCAGCGGCAGCCGTCGCACCGCCTTCGTCGGCAGCACCACCACGGGCTTCCACAACCCCGTGGCCAGCGGGCTCGTCACCTGGTCCGACACGAGCAGCGCCGGCACGCGCCGCAGCCCCGCGCTGGCGGCCAGCTCGCGGACCTCCTCCTCCAGGTCCGGATGATTCAAGCACCGCGCATCCCGACGCAGCCGCGCCATCGTCACCCAGTTGCGAGCCTGCGCCCGCACCCGCCACACCACGCCCCCGAGCCACGCCGCGAGCACCGCCCACAAGAGGAGCGCCTTCCCATGGGACGCCAGCACCCGCGTCCACCCCGCCACCTCACCGCGAGGCGCGACCGGCGACACGACGAGCCCCTCCGACGCGACCTCGCGCTTCTCCACGTGCACCTCCCGCGTGCCCACCCCGCGGTACACCGGCGCCTCCACGTACGCCCCATGCACCACCGGCGTCGAGGGCTCGACCTGCGCCAGCGAGGCCACCGGCTCCGCCGACGCGCCGCCCAGGAACGAGAGCGACGCGGGCAACACCGGCAGCGACAGCGGATGAGGCCCCACCAGCGACACCACGAACTTGAGCGCCACCAGCCACCACAGCCCCGCGCGCACCGCGGCCGGCATCCGCGTCCACAGCCGCGTCAGCGCCCACACCAGCCCCGCGCACAGCGCGCCCTGCCACGACGCGCGCCACAGTCCCTCCGGCCATGACGACAGCCACGCGGCCACATCCACGAGCCATTCCGTTCGCATGGGCTAGTCCTTCTTCTTCTTCGAGCGAAGCCGAGCCACCACGTCCTGCAGCTGCGCCAGCTCCGCGTCGGAGACATCCTCCGCCTCCGACAGATACGCGGCGAACGGCGACAGCGAGCCGGACAACGTCCTCTGCACGAAGTCGTCCACCACGCCCCGCAGCAGCTCCCCCTCCGGCACCGGCGAGGCGTACTGGAACACGCCGTCCACCTTGCGCCGCGTGAGGTACCCCTTCTGCCGCAGCCGCTCCATCACCGTCAGGATGGTGGAGCGCGCCAGGCCCTGCGCCTCGCCGAAGCGCTCCGCCACCTCGCCCACCGTGGCCGGCCCATGCTCGGCCACGTACCGCAGCACCGACAGCTCCTGCTCACCCACCGGCTTCTTCATGGCGCATCCCGTGACGACAACTGTAGTCACGAAGAAGGTACGCGTGACTACAAACGTAGTCAAGCGCGAGGCTCCAGGGGAGCGGCGCCCTTTCGCGGGCCCGGAGCGCGTCCCATGTTTGAAACACGGCCCTCCCAGGCCCGGGACGGGAGCAGGCGACATGGGCACGGAAGGTGGAGCACATGGCGAAGGGCGACATGCGGCGATGGCAGGCGGGCCCGGGTGCCCAGGCCGCCTCGCGCCCCGTGACGCCCCACGAGCGGCTGCTCCAGGTGGGCCGCGACCTGCGCGCCGCGCTCGTCGTCGACGCCCAGGGAGGCGTCATCTGGATGGACCCGGTGCTCGCGCTGGCGGCCGGCTGGGAGGGCGGTGGAGAGCAGGGCCGCTCCTGCCGAGAGGTCCTCGTGCGCCTGCCCTGGCTCTTCACCGCCGTGCGGGCCGCGCTGGCGGGCGAGCAGGGGCTGGGTGAGGGCAGCGGCCAGGGACAGCGTCTCTTCGCCGTGGTGCTCCCCGTGTACGGGGACGACGGCTCGCTCGTGGGCGCATGCGCCCGGCTTCAGCCGCGACAGGCCCCGCGAACAGCGCACGCCGTCCCGAGCGCGGAGCACGTGCGCGAGCACTACGAGAGCCTCATCGACAGCATCGACGGCATCGTGTGGGAGGCGGACGCGGAGTTCCGCTTCACCTTCGTCAGCAACCAGGCGGAGCGGCTGCTGGGGCTGCAAGCGCGGCGCTGGGTGAGCGAGCCCGACTTCTGGGCGCGCCATGTCCATCCGGAGGATTGGAGCCGCGTCATGGCCACCTGCCTGGGCGCGCTGCGCCAGGGGCGCACCCACGAGCTGGAGTTCCGCATGATGACCGACAGCGGCCAGGCCGTGTGGATGCGGACGCAGGTCACCGCCACCGCGGAGGAGGGCCGGCCGGTGAGGCTGCGCGGGTTGCTGGTGGATGTCACCGAGCAGCGCCGCGCGCGCGAGCGCCTGGAGCACACCCACTCCGTGCTGCGCGCGACATTCGACTCCATCGCGGACGGCGTCATCGTGGTGGACGCGGAGCGGCGCATCATCGCCTTCAACAAGCGCTTCCAGGACATGTGGGACCTGAGCGACGCGCTGATGCGCCCACGCATCGCGGAGGCGGCCCTCCGCCACGCCGCGCCCCAGACGGCGGACCCGGAGGCGTTCCTCGCCAGCATCCAGGCGCAGTACATCCCCTCCGACGCCGTCCACGTGGACGTCATCGAGATGAAGGACGGCCGCGTGCTGGAGGGCACGTCGCTGCCACAGCGGATGGGCGACGCCATCATCGGCCGGGTGTGGAGCTACCGGGATGTGACGCAGGAGCGCCGCGCGAAGGTGGAGCGGGAGCGGCTGCTGGTCGCGGAGCAGAACGCGCGCGAGCGGACCGAGGAGTCCTTCGCGCTGCTCGACACCTTCCTGGCCCACGCGCCCGTGGGGCTCGCGTTCCTCAACCGGGAGCTGCGCTACCTGCGCATCAACACCGCGCTCGCGTCACTGCACGGCCACTCGCGCGAGTGGGAGCTGGGGCGGACCGTGTGGGAGGCCAACCCGCTCATGGCGCCGCACTTCGCGCCGCTGATGCTCCAGGTGATGGAGACGGGCATCCCCATGAGCGACATGGAGATGTCCGGCAACGTGCCCGCGACGCCGGAGGAGCTGCGCCACTGGCGCGTCAGCTACTACCCGGTGAGCACGCCCAGCGCGGGCATCGTCGGCCTGGGCGCCGTCGTCGTGGAGGTGACCGAGGAGCACCGCGCCCGACAGGAGCGCGAGCGGCTGCTCAAGGAGGCCCAGGAGGCCATCCGCGTCCGCGACGACTTCCTGTCCATCGCCGCCCACGAGCTGAAGACGCCGCTGACGCCGCTCAAGCTGCACCTGCAGATGATGAAGCAGCAGGCCACCCAGGGCCACGCCCCCAAGCCCCACCACGTGGACAAGGCGCTCTCCCAGGTGTCGCGCCTGTCGCTGCTCATCCACGACCTGCTGGACGCCACCCGCATCGAGGCGGGACGGCTGGAGCTGCACCGGGGCGCCGTGGAGCTCCAGACGCTCATCGACGAGGTGCTCGCGGAGACACGCCCGCTCACGGGACAGCACACCCTGGAGCGCGTGGTCCCGCCCGAGCCGCTCGTCGTGCTGGGGGACCGCGGGCGGCTCGCGCAGGTGCTGTCGAACCTGCTGGAGAACGCCTTCAAGTACAGCCCCACCGGGGGCTGCGTGCGGCTGAAGCTGGAGCGCGACGGGAGCTGCGTCCACGTGTCCGTGCGCGACTCCGGCATCGGCATCCCCGAGGACCAGCGCGAGCACCTGTTCCAGCGCTTCTTCCGCGCGCGCAACGCGCCCATCTCCGGCTTCGGCGGGCTGGGCCTGGGGCTCTACATCTGCCGCGACATCATCGAGCGCCACGGCGGCCACATCTGGGTGGACACCCGCGTGGGCCACGGCTCCACCTTCCACTTCACCCTGCCCCTGGCCCCCTGAGGCGCGCGCCTTCAGCGCTGGAAGTCCACGCCCACGCCCGCGCCCACCGTCACGCCGCGCACCAGCACGTTGTCCGCCTGCGGGAAGTGCACCGTGCCGCCGGAGCCCCAGGCGTACAGGTGGTTCACCAGGCGCTGACGCACCTCCGCGCTCACCGAGTAGCGCGGCCGGTCTCCCAGCGCCGTCAGCACCGCGCGGCCCAGCACGCGGGTGCGCCCGCCGGGCAGCTCGAAGCCCGCGGACACGTCCAGGTCCGTGCGGCCGAAGCCGTGATACTGCGCGGCCACGCTGCCCAGCAGCAGCGTGGTGTCCGCGCTGCCCTTGGCGATGGAGGCCTCCAGGTAGCCGGAGAAGCCCGTGGGCAGCTCCTCGTCCGCGATGGGCTGCTCCGCCAGGCCCGTGCCGGAGAAGCGCCCCAGCTCGTAGTCCGGGCCGAACATGCCGAAGCGGAAGCGCCCGCCCTGACGGCGGCCCTGCACCGTCACGCTCAGCTGCGTGCCGCTGGCCAGCTGCCCCTCGAAGGCCACGCCCAACAGGCCGCCCACCGCCGGAGAGTGCGACTCGGCGAAGCGCGCGCCGCCGCCCAGGAGCGCCCACGCGCGCAGCCGCTCGCCCTTGTACAGCGCGATGTCGCCGCCCAGCGAGGTGAGCGTCATGTTGGGGGACTCGCCGCCGGCCTTGCCCGCGTCGTGCGCGGCGGACAGGCGGAGCAGGTAGCGGTCGAAGCGGTTCGCGTCGTCGCTGGCCGCGCGGCCCAGGTCCAACATCACCTCCGCGGCGAAGATGCGCGCGGCGAGCACGTCGCTCGCGATGACCTCCGCGCGCACCGGCCCCTTCACCACCGTCAGCGAGCCGCCGGCCGGGTGGTAGTCGGGCGACAGCACGTTGCTGTAGCGGCCCATCAGGTAGCCCCGGCCCAGCGACTCCTCGACGAAGGGCTCCACGCGCAGGAAGAACGGCCGGCCCTCCTGGCCGATGCGCAGCATGCGCACCACCTGCCCCATGTCGCTCAGCTCATCCCAGTCCTCGCGGCGCAGGCGCGCGCCGTAGTCCCCGTCCGCCTGCTTCGGCTCCTCGTCCACCATGCGCATCCGGAGGTTCGCCCCCAGCCGCAGCACGAAGGAGTCTCCCTTCGTCAGCCCCAGCGACGGGTAGACGCGGATGAACAGGTCCTGCCCGCCCCCCGGTGTGCCGGACGGCAGGCTCAGCCCGCCCACCTCCAGCTGCCCGCCGAAGCCGAAGCCGTCACCGCCCTTGCGGCTGCCCGGGGGCGCGGGCTCGTCCAGGCGCGCCTTGGACACGGGCGTCTGCTGGCCGGAGGAGATGGAGCTCTCATCCGAGGGCCCCTCCTCGGAGATGGTGGAGCTCTGGTGGGTAACGAGGGCGAACAGGACGAGGAGGGGGGCGCCAGTCATCGTCTCCCGAGTCTACCCGGCCCCGCCCTCCCGCGAAGCGCCCGGCCGCCGCCCGGGTGTGGGTGACACTGCCGAGCCTCGGCACACCCACCCGACGGGTGACACCCCGGGAGTGACGGGTGCGTCACCCTCCGCCGTACTGGCCGCCCCCCTCGGAGTCCGCGTCCGCGGGGAGGATGGCCCGGTGGGGCCGCTCCTCGGCCGCGCCCACCAGCCAGCGCGACAGCAGGCGGATGCCGGAGGCGAACAGCCCGTCCTCGCCGCCGCGCAGCGCCTCGAAGAGGGACTCGTCCAGCACGGAGTCCTCCGGGTCGATGACCAGGTCCTCGGGCTCCAGCGACTTGAGCAGCGGGCTCTGGTCGAACACCGTCTCCATGGGGTGCGGGCGCAGCCGGTGCAGCCCCGCGCTCGCCACCGCGTCCAGCCAGTCCACCAGCCCCGCGTCCGCGCGCATCAGCGGCGCCAGCGTCTCCGCGCCGGACAGCCCCGCGTGCTCGGCCATCAACGACACCCGCACGCGGCGGATGGCGCGCGACACCGCGTCGCCGTCGGCCTCCGCCTCCCAGCTCAGGTTCAGCTCCGAGTCCAACCCCAGGCTGCGGTTGGTGGTGTTGGCCGAGCCCAGCGTGAGGAAGCGGTCGTCCACCACCATCACCTTCGAGTGGATGTAGGTATAGACGTCCTCGCCCGTCTGCTCGTCGCGCGCCGCCGAGCAGTACACGCGGAAGGTGTTGCCCGTCTCGCGCGCCACCCGCTCCAGCGCGCGCAGCAGCCGCACCTGGGCGATGCCCATGGCCAGTTGCTCGCGCAGCGCCTCGGGCTGCTTGGGCAACACCAGCACCACCTGGATGGGTGGACGCCCGGACTCGCGGAAGCGGCGCACCAGCGCCTGGAAGATGGCGCGGGAGGAGAAGTACTGGTTCTCGATGTAGATGAACCGGTCGGCCGCCTCGATGGCGTCCAGGAACAGCGCGCGCACCTCCTGCACGGCCTCCTGGGGCGGCAGCAGCGTCTTGCCGAACGTGCGGCTGATGGCCACCGGCCCCGGCGGCGCCGGCACGCTCGAGCTGAACGTCACGTCGTCGCGCGCCACCGTCGGCAGGTGCAGCTCGCCGCCGCCCGAGTGCGCCCATCTCGCCTCGAACAGCTCCGTCAGCCGGCCCACCACCGGTCCGGTGAACACGGCCTGCACGTCGTGGTAGGGCCCATGCGGGTCCCTGCCGCTGTCACAGCGCAGCGACGAGCTCAGCCGGTGGTCGCGGTCGTCCCAACGACAATCACAGACATCCATGCCACCGCTGAAGGCCTGCACACCGTCGATGACCACCAGCTTCTGGTGGTGCGCGCCATACAAGGGACTGGACGGGTCGAAGCGGAAGCGCACGCGCTCGTTCGTCGTCCAGTTGAACAGCAGGTGCTGCATCCACTCGCGCTCCATCGCGAGCAGCAGGCTGAAGTCCCACGCGAGGATGTACACGTGCAGCTCGGGGTTGGCCCGACACAGCGCGTCCAGCATGGGCAGCAGGCGGACCTCGCCGCCGCGCGCCTCCTCCAGGTCCTCGCCTCTCAGGAGCGACACGTCGCTGTCGAACTGCCAGCCCGTCATCGCGATGTAGCGCCGGGCCTTCTTCGCGGCCCGGTACAGCTCACGGTAGTAGGCGCGTCCATCCACGAGAACGCCCGCGTCGCTCGTCTCCTCCACCGTCCAGCAGTTGCGTCCGGGAATGATGATGCGCTTCACACACCCAACCCCCTCGCCGCCCTCCCCTGGCGCCACGCGCTCGTGGCGCCCTCACCGCCAAGGCCTCGGCCTTCAGCCCACGAAGACGATGTGCTTGCCGGTGGCCAGCACCATGTCCTGCGAGGACATCACCTGCTTCACCTTCTTCACCTCGCCGCCCACCGTGTCGAACGCGGCCGCGATGAGGTCCCCCAGCGTCACCTGCACCTTGCGAGCGCTCTTGCCAGCCCCCGACACCGCACGGGCCGTCGTCGCCTTGACCTGCCGAGCCTTCCGGATGACCGCTCCACGCCGCTGAGTCTTCGCCATGGTTCTTCTCCAAGGATGAGGGTTACCGCGTAATCCCGCCGCCACCGCCGCCGCCCGACTGCCCCCTGCCCTTGAGCAACCCACGTGCCGAGCCGCCTCCCCCTGTCCTCTCGCGGGTTTGCGGCACTCGCCCCCGCCCAGAGGGCTGGAAGGACTGCCATTTTTTCAGTCCGTGCGGCGATCTCCGCACCCAATGTTCCCAGCCCCGCATGGGCACACCCACCCCCACGTCCCACGCCACACATGACTGTCTGGAATCAGACACGAGACAGTGAGACATGGGTCAGCCCCGCCCCAATCCAAAACATCCACGGCAACGGAAAAGTTTGAACATATCAGTCAATTTGAAAATACCCGCGAAACCCGGTTCAATGCGTGGCATCGAATCGCGAGGTCAGCCACGTATGGAATTGAAGACCCCCTCCGTCCATCCCACCCCTCCGGCCTTCGCGTCCTACCAGGGCATCGAGGTCATCGGTCAGTCCATCCTCGCCATCGTCAACGGGATGGAGCTGGCCCAGGCGCGGGCGCTGCGCATCCTCGCGGAGAATGGCATCACCCCGCTGGAGGCCAAGACCTGGTACCCGATGTCCGCGCTGCTGAAGTCCTTCAGCCTGGTGTTCGACAAGATTGGCCCCAGCACGGTGCGAACGATTGGCCGGAAGATTCCGGACAGCGCGCACTTCCCGCCGGACATCGACACGCTGGAGAAGGGGCTGCGCGGCGTGAACATGGCCTACGGCATGAACCACCGCGGCAAGGGCAACATCGGCGGCTACCACTTCGAGCCCGTGGACAAGCGCAACGCGAGGATGCGCTGCGACAATCCCTACCCGTGCGACCTGGACTACGGCCTCCTGGAGGCAATCACCGACAAATTCCGCCCCAAGGATTCTCTTTGGGTGCGTATTGAACATGACCCCAAGAGTTGCCGTCGCCGGGGAGATGGGGCCTGTACGTACAACATCAGTTGGTAGCGCACACCGCTGGCCTCCAAGCCCACACATCTCCCCTGCGTGGGCCTGGGCGCTTCGACAAGACACTCCGCCAGGGCCGAGCGGAGTCCAAGCATCCGCATCTGGGAGGGACATCCATGAAGGCCGTGCTCCAACACATCGCGGTGTGCGAGGAGCGGTTCGCCTCACACCCCTTCTTCTCGGACCTGAAGCAGGACCGCCCGATTGAGCAGGTGATGGCGTTCGCGCCGCGCCTGACGTTCTGGGTGATGACGTTCCAGGACGTGCTGCGCCTCAACGCGCACTTCATCCAGGACGCTCATCTCAAGATGCTCGCCACGCGCCACCACGCGGAGGAGGGCGGTCATGACCAGTGGTTCGAGGACGACATCGCCCAGCTCACCGGGGGCTCGCTGAGCATCGGCGCGCTCTACGGCAAGGCGCACGCGAAGACGCGCGACGCCGCCTACGCCATCATCAGCGAGGTGTACCGGCCGGTGGACGACCGGCTGCGCATCGTCCTCTTGTGGGCGCTGGAGTCCACCAGCCACGTGTTCTTCAGCCGCACCGCCATCGTCAGCGCGGCGCAGGGCGCCGATGAGCGGCTCAAGTACTTCTCCGACCACCACATGCAGGCCGAGGCGCAGCACGCCATGTTCGAGCAGGAGCTGGCGGCGGAGCTGGAGGCCATGGTGCTGGAGCCCGAGGTGCGCCGCGACGCCCTGGCCATGGTGGACCGCGTCTACCGCGCGTTCGACACCATGTTCGACGGGCTGCGCATCCACCTGGAGCACGAGCGCGCCGACCAGGCCGAGCCCCGCCAGGCGACGGTGGCCCCGGCGCCCTCGCGCGTCGAGGAGCCCTTCGAGGTGGACGAGACGGACTTCAGCGACGTGGCGCTCGCGGTGGACCGGGCCGCCTGAAGTCCCGAGAAGACCTTGGCCGGCCAAAGCGTGACGCGGCCGGCCCGGGGTTACTTCGAGGGCGGGGAGAGCACCAGGATGAGCTCTCCGCCCACGTGCTTGCCGGCCTTCTGGTAGACGGCGCCCTGACGGCCCAGCTCCACGTCCAGCGTGGGCTGGCGGGGGATGGCCACGCGCACGGTGGCGGTGCCGTCCTTCATGCCCACCAGCTGCAGCGACGCGTTGCTGCCGTTGGGCAGCTTCACCTCGGTGGACTGCTTCGCGGTGACGTCCAGCGTGTCGTTGGACAGCCGCTTGAAGGAGGTGAAGTTGAAGTTCTGCTTCTGGAACTGCTCCTTCATCTTCGCCAGCTCCGGAGGGTCCACCTCCGTGCCCTTCTTGGAGGCGAGCACCACCTCCACCTGGACGCTGACCTTCTGCTCCTCCTGGGCCTGGCTCACCAGCGGCATGAGCACGCCCAGGCCCAGCACGGCCAGCAACACCCGGCCGGACGACATGTGTCTCATCACAGGGGACCTCCCGAGGGCCGCTCCACTTCCGACTTCGGCTTGCCCAGGGGTTTTACTCCCTTGCCGCCACGAAGGCCGCCCCCAATGTCCTCGCCCTGCTCCTCATCCTCCTGGGACGGGTCGTCCTGCGTCTCCTCGTCGACCAGCCAGATGATGGTGCCACCATTGTCCGTCTCCATCACCACGGGCGCCACGCGCGCGTCCTGGTAGGGCTGGATGGACTTCACCGTCATGCGCTCGGCGCCGTAGCCCACCGGGGCCCTGTCGCTGAGCAGCAGCGGCAGGCCCACCGCCACCAGCACCGCCGCGGTGGCCAGCGAGGAGACCATCGCCGTGCGCTGGTAGAGGAACATCTCCGACAGGGCCAGCTTGAGCCGCTCCAACAGGGGCGGCTTCTCCGGCGTCACCCGCGCCATGACCTTCTGGGCGAAGTCCTTGAAGTCGACGTCGTCCACCGCCATGTCCAGACCGACCCGGAGAAGGCCCGACTCGGCGCGCAGGTCCGCCGCGCGCCCGGTGCAGTCTCGGCAGGCGGTGAGATGCCGCTCCACGTTCACCCGCTCCGCGGGCGTCAGCTCTCCGTCGACGTACGGAGAGAGCATGGGGACGAAACGCTCACATGCGGGATTTCCGGCCATAACCTTCACCCTGCTCGGTGGTGGAACCTGCGAATGCTGTGGCTGTGACGCCGGGTCCCCTCAGATATTCGAGGGCCCTTCATTCGTTCCCCACGCCGCTCTTCGCTTCGTCCAACTCCAGGTATTCACTCAGGATTTTCTGGACCTTGGCCCGGGCATGGAACAGCCGGCTCATCACGGTGCCCTTGGGAATATCGAGCGTGCGGGCCAGGTCCTCGTAGGACATGCCTTCGATCTCCCGGAGCAGCAGGATGGCGCGGTGCTTCTCCGGCACCGTGCTCAGGGCCTCCTGAATCTTCTCCGCCAGCTCCCGCCTCAGCGCGCTCTTCTGGGGGTTGGTGCCCAGGCGGCTGCCCAAAGCGCCGATGCGCGCCTCGGACAGGTCCATGGCCTGGCTCTCGTCGAACTCCACCGCCTCGCCTCCACCGCCGCGCTTTCGCAGCACGTCGATGCAGATGTTCACGGTGATGCGGTAGAGCCACGTGTAGAAGGACGAGTCGCCCTTGAAGTGGTCCAGGTACTTGTAGACCTTGACGAACGCCTCCTGGGAGACGTCCATCGCCTCCTCCTTGTCCTTGAGCATGCCGAGCGCGACTGCGTACACCTTGCGCTGGTAACGCTCGACGAGGAGCTTGAAGGCGCGTTGGTCGCCGCTCCGGACGCGCTTGACGAGTGTGAGGTCGTCGGTTGCCAATGGGTGCGGCAACGTACCACAAGCCGGCGGGGGCCGAGACTTTTCGCACGCGGACCGGAAGAGTCCCCCTCGCCCGCCCTAGAGGCTGACGAGCGCCAGCACGACGAGCGCGATTCCCACCAGGGCCAGCACCGCCCCGAAGGCCACCCGGTCCCACTGCCCCTGCGCCACCGCGCCGTCCTCGGCGTCGTCGCGGAAGCGGTGCAGCACGTTCCAGAGCATCATCGCGCCCAGCTTCTTGTTCGTCGTGCGGCGCGGGAGGCCCTCGTCGTCCGGCTCGCCCTCGTCCCGCTCCTGGGACTCCGCCGGCCGCATCGCGAGGGGCGCGGGCGCGCCTCGCAGCGAGTCCGGGCCCCGGCCCTGGGCCGCGAGCCCCGGGTCGACGGTCCCCTCGGCGCGCACCGCGGCCTCCGAGTGGCGGACCTCCGGGGGCGGCTCCAGCCGGACGCTGGCCACGCGCTCGCGGGCCTCGTCGGGCGTGCGGGCCTCCAGCACCCACAGCCCCTGCGTCACGCCGTCCTTCCCCGTGTTCGCGTCGCGCAGCTCCGCGAAGCCGTGGCCCTCCAGCGACTCCCGGAAGGCCTCCTGGCCCTCCTTCTGGGGCGGCTGGGCGGCGGCCGTCTCCGCGTACGCGGCGAAGAAGGCCCACAGCCGGGTGGCGCGCTCGGAGCCGGACATGCCCGAGGGCTGCAGGTGCGCGGACAGGAGCGCCGCGTCCGAGCCGAAGCGCACGCCCAGCTCCTGCTTGCCCACCAGCTTCTCCAGCCCAGGGGGCACCAGCTCCGCCACCTTGCGCAGCGGGGCGCGCTCCTGGCCCCCCAGCGTCGGCTGGCCCGTGGTGGGCACCTGGCTCTTGAAGCCGTCCTTGTTGCCCCCCGGGAGGCCGCCGCGCTCCGGCGCCTTGGGGCCCACGCGGGGGATGGGGCCCGCCGGCGACTTGAGGATGTGCTGGGCCAGCCGGGCGAAGGCAGAGGGGACGCGCGAGGAAGAAGACATGGCGGGTTCCTCATCGGCCGTGGAGTGGGACGGCGGCTGCTCGAGAGGGTCGGAGCCTAGCGCGGGTCGCTCCGGAGGACCGTTCCGGGGGTTGAACGAAGTGTCCGCCACCGACGCGCGCGGCGGGCGGCCAGGCTCGGTGCCGTGCGCCACGCCGTCCCCAGGGAGCACAGGCAGGCCGGCGGGCGGTGTCCCCGAGCCCGGGCGCCCACCTCCCCTGCCCGAGCGGGGGCCCTCGCGAGGCGCCCGGATGTCTCCGACGTGGCCCATCTCCCGGATTCTCGCGCCAGGAGCGGGGCGGGTTGCGCCCGGGGGCTACTCGCCCTCGCGCTCGACCTCGATGGGCGTCGTCATGCCATTGGAGTCCAGGCGCACGCGGTAGACGGAGTTGAGCCCGTCCGCGTCGAAGTCGCCGCGCGCCAGGCACGACACCTCCGGCTCGCCCACGGGGCTCTCCTGCAGCACCACCTCGTACTGGAAGCGCACGCCGTCCTGGGGCTCGAAGCCCAGCCGGTGGAAGGCCTCGTCCTCCGGGAAGGGCACCGCGCGGCCGCCCCGGGGCACCTCCCGCGGCGTGGGCCCGGCGAGCTGGTAGTTGCCGTGCTCGTCGCGGTAGGCCTGCACCGCGTCACACAAGGCCAGCACGTTGAGGCGCGCCTCGCGGTCCGTCAGCGGCTCGGCGGGCGCGGGCGACAGCCGGTACGCGAACACGAAGGCGGCCCCGGTCGCGAGCACGAGCCCGACGACGGCGAAGGGCCACTTCCTGCCCATACCGCTCGGTGCGGGTGTCTTCGCCATGGCGCTCAGCCCTCCTTCGTCCACGCGGCCCAGTCGCGCGGGCTGCGCAGCACGTCCACCAGCCGGGCCTCCCAGGTGCCGGGCTCCGGGTGGAAGTCGTAGCGCCAGCGCGTCTGGGGCGGCAGGGACATGAGGATGGACTCGGTGCGCCCGCGCGTCTCCAGGCCGAAGACGGTGCCCCGGTCGTACACGAGGTTGAACTCCACGTACCGGCCGCGCCGCACCTCCTGCCAGACGCGCTGCTCGGGGGTGTAGGGCGTGTCCTTGCGCTTCTGGGCGATGGGCAGGTACGCGTCCACGAAGGCCCGGCCGCAGTCGCGCACGAAGTCGAACTCGCGCTCCAGCTCGCCCCCCATGTTCTCGAAGAAGACGCCGCCCACGCCGCGCGTCTCGTCGCGGTGGCGCAGGAAGAAGTACTGGTCGCACGCCGCCTTGAAGCGCGGGTAGTAGGCGGCGTCGTGCTTGTCGCACGCGGCCTTGTGCACGCGGTGGAAGTGCGCCGCGTCCTCTTCGTAGAGGTAGTACGGCGTCAGGTCCGCGCCGCCGCCGAACCACGCCTTGCCGCCCTGGTGGATGAAGCGGTAGTTGGCGTGCACGGTGGGCACGTGGGGGTTGCGCGGGTGGAGCACCAGGGAGATGCCGCCGGCCCAGAAGCTGCGCCCCTCGCCCTGGAGCTTCTTGGCGAACTGGTCCTCCAGCTCGCCGAAGACCACCGAGGTGTTGACGCCCGCCTTCTCCAGCACGGCGCCGTCCTCCAGCACGCGGGTGCGCCCGCCGCCGCCGCCGGGGCGCTGCCACGGGTCCTCGCGGAAGCGGGCCGAGCCATCCAGCGTCTCCAGCGCCTGACAGATTTCATCCTGCAGGGACTGGGTGAAGGCGGCCATCCGCTCCTTGAGACTCTCCACGTCCACCTTCGTCATGCTCGGCTCCCGGCGATGCCCACTCACTGCGCGGAGTAGTCGGCCGGCGCCTCGAAGTCCACAGGAGGAACGGGGGGCGCGTTGTGCCCGGCGGCATCGAACGCCTCGATGCGGGCGCGGTAGCTGCGGCCGTCCTCCATGGCGAACGTCCCGCTGCACGCCTCATGGCCGATGAAGGCCGCGTTGTTCGTCACCGGCACCACGTACTGCTGCACGCTGGGGCCCGGGCGCCGGGGCTCCAGCTTGACCACCAGGTAGGCGGGGCTCTCCTCGCGCAGGGACAGGTTCAAGCGCACGAAGCGGGCGGTGCCCTGGGCGGTGCGACGCAGGAAGCCCTCGGAGACGGCGGGGCGCTTGAGCCAGCGCGGCGGCTGGGTGTCGGCGCCCTTGCCGGTGTGCCACTCGGGCAGCACCGCGCCGCCGCGGCCGTTGAGCAGCGCCACGTTGGGCAGCGCCTCGTCGATGCGCAGCGTGTAGCGCTTGTCCGCCTCCAGCTTGCCCACCACCTTGAGGATGATGGTGGCCCGGCCCAGGCTGCTCTCCCAACCGCGCTGCGCCTTCACCTCCGCCTCGTGGCCGTCCGCCACCAGCCGCAGCTTCTTGCCCACCAGCGCCACCACCGGCTCGCGGGCCGTGCCCACGCCCTCCAGGAGGAAGCGGCTGTTGATGGGGACGATGGCGCCCGGCGTGGGGAAGACCTGCACGCCGTCCCCCAGGCACTGGGCGAAGGCGTCGCGGGCGAGGAGCAGCACGAACAACGGCACGAGGAATCGGAGCACGGTGGAGCCAAGTCTGCGCCCCTGCGGGGTGGATGCCAAATCCGTTCCCGGGCCCTGGCGATATGGGGACCACGCCCCGTGCGTTCCAGCACGTGAAGCCCACGCCATCGCCCCGGGCGTCGGACCGTGCTTCACGTCACTCCACGTACGGGGCCACCTCCGGACATATTTCCATGCGCTCACGCCTCTCGACGTGGGTGACGGCCTGGCTCCTCGTGGGGGCCAGCGGCTGCGCCGTCACCCGGGACCCTCGACAGCAATTGCTGGAGACCACCAGCGCGAACGCCGTCTACAAGCTGCCGCCCGACGCGCTGCTGGAGGCGACGCGCCAGCTGCTGGCGGAGCAGAAGTACGAGCTGCTCCCGAGCGTCGACCCGCTCTACGTCCACACCACCTGGCGCATCGAGGGCAACCTGGACAGCGGGGCGAGCTGGTCGAAGATCTTCGTCCAGGTCCACCCCACGTCCAACGGGCGCGCGGTGGTGCGCGCCTACCGCATGGCCTACACGACCATCGGCCGGGCCATGTCGCACCCGAGCCTGGGCGCGGGGGACCGCGACTCCAAGCTGGCCCAGGTGCCCACGGGCACGTACGTCCTGGGCGAGCCGCTGTCACCGTCGAAGCCCGTCGTGCGCCGGGCGCCGGACTTCGAGTGGGAGGTGCTGGAGCGGGTGGAGCCGCGCTTCGCCGCGTTCCTGGAGACGCGCGCCCAGCACTACCTGGCGCTGGGCAGGGACCCCAGCGAGCCCACCGAGGAGTGAGCGCGCCCGGGCGTCAGTGCATGCCCCCGTCGTCCTCGCGCAGGACGATGGGGCCGTACTTCGCCTCGTAGCGGTTGAGGTTGTCCTGCATGGCCAGCATCAGCCGCTTCATGTGCTTGGGGCTGGTGATGATGCGCGAGCGCACCTTGGCCCGCAGCTGCTGCGGCTGGACGTAGATGAAGTCCAGGGTGAATTCCGTGTCCGTGTGGTTCACGAGGGCCATGTTGGCGTACTGACCATTGGCGACGTCCTCGTCGATTTGAATCTGCAACTGCATGTCCGGGGGCTTCGGAGTGTCCGCCATGAGGCATGTGGCATAGCGCCTGGGCCCTCGCGTGACCAGCGTGTCTTCATGATGGACACCTTGCTCCCGATGGACGCGGCGAAGACGGGGCCCTTCGACCTGGGGCAAGGCCCGGAGGCGTGCCTCTTGCTTCACGGCTTCACCGGCAGTCCCTGGGATGTGAGGCCCCTGGGCGAGGCGCTGGCCGCGCGGGGCATGCGGGTGGTGGCCCCCCTCTTGCCCGGCCATGGCACGACGCCCCAGGCGCTGTTGCGCGTCACCTGGCGGGACTGGCGGGAGGCGGCGCTGGAGGCGCTGGACGATTTGCGGGGGCACTCCAGCGTCTACGTGGCGGGGCTGTCCATGGGGGCATTGTTGGCGCTGGGGCTGGCGGCGGAGCGGCCGGAGGCGGTGCGGGCGTTGGCGCTCGCGGCGCCGGCGATTCGCTTCCGGGGGCCTCGGATGATGCTCATCCGACAGTTGTCGCGCACGCCGCTGCTGGAGTGGGCGCGGCCGTGGGTGGAGAAGACGGGCACGGACATCTCGGACCCGGCGGCGCTGGCGGAGGCGCCGGTGCTGTCGGCGTTCCCGGTGGCGCGGCTGCGGGATTTGGTGACGCTGCAGGACGAGGCGGCGCGGCGGGTGGCGCAGGTGCGCTGTCCGGTGTTGGTGGCGGTGGCCGAGCAGGACCACGTGGTGGACCCGGAGGGGGGCCGTTGGCTGGCGCGGCGGCTCACGGCGTCGCCGTGTGTGCGCGTGGTGTCGCTGCGGCGCGGCTTCCATGTGATTCCGCGGGACACGGACGGGCGGCTGTTCGCGCGGGAGGTGGCGGACTTCCTGGGGCAGTGGCGTGACTTCGGGGAATGGGAGCCACAACCCGCGGGCGCATGAGGTGGGTTCGGGGCGCGGCGAAAAGCCGGGCGCCCGTGTATCAAGAGCCCACCCATGTCCGACACGCCTCCCGTCGTCGAGCTGAGAGACGTCACCAAGTCCTATGTCGAAGGCGACACCGCACGCGAGGTGCTCTCCGGGGTGAGCCTGTCGCTGTGGCGCGGTGAGTTCGTGGTGCTGCTGGGCCGCAGCGGCTCGGGCAAGTCCACGCTGCTCAACCTCATCAGCGGCATCGACCTGCCCACGCGCGGCGAGGTGCACGTCGATGGGAAGAACCTGGGCGCGCTGAGCGAGCGTGAGCGGACGCTGCTGCGCCGCGAGCGCGTGGGGTTCATCTTCCAGGCCTTCAACCTGCTGCCCACGTTGACGGTGGAGGAGAACGTGCGGCTGCCGGTGGAGCTGAACGGGAGCGACGCGGCGAAGGCGGGGGCGCGGGCGCGCGAGCTGTTGGAGCAGGTGGGGCTGGCGAACCGCGGGGGCAGCTTCCCGGACCGGCTGTCGGGCGGAGAGCAGCAGCGCGTGGCGGTGGCGCGGGCGCTGGCACATGCGCCGCCGTTGCTGTTGGCGGATGAGCCCACGGGGAACCTGGACGAGGCCACGGGGCGGCAGGTGCTGGATTTGCTGGAGGGGCTCACGCGGCGGGGACAGGCGTGTGCGCTCGTCGTCACGCATGAGCCGGGGTTGGTGGCGCGCGCGGACCGGGTGCTGGAGATGGTGGGCGGGAGACTGGTGGAGCGCGAGGCGCACCGGAAGGAGCGGCCGTGAATCGGTGCATCGCGCACACGGACGGCTGGGCGTGGGCGAGCTGTCCGGGCATCGAGGATGGAAGCCGCGGCGCGCATGAAGCCCGGACCGGGGGGCGCCCGTGAGGAACCTGCTCGTGCGCTCCAGCCTGCGTCACCTGGGGCGGCATCCGTGGTTGACGGCATTGTCGCTCCTCGGCATCGCGCTCGGCGTGGCGGTGGTGGTGTCCATCGACCTGGCGAGCGGCAGCGCGCTTCGCGCCTTCGAGCGCTCCACCGACGCAGTGGCCGGGCGTGCCACACACCAGCTCGTGGGCGGGACGTCGGGATTGTCGGAGGACGTGTATCGGAACCTGCGCCTGCGACAGGACGCGCCCGTGGCGGCACCCGTCGTCGAGGGCTACGTGCAGGCCGCTGTCGGAGACCGGCGCACACTCACGGTGCTGGGCGTGGACCCGTTCATGGAGTCCCCCTTTCGCGCATACGCGGGAGGCGAAGCGGTCGGTGACGTGGGCGCGCTGCTCACCGAGCCGGGCGCGGTGCTCTTGAGTGAGCGCGCCGCGCGCGCCCTGGGTGTCCGCGCGGGAGAGCGTCTGCCGGTGCGAGTGGAGGGTCGTGAGGTCTCGCTGCGTATCGCCGCGCTGCTCGCTCCCGCCGACGAGGACACCGCGCGCGCCCTGGAGGCGCTGGTGCTGACGGACGTGTCCACGGCACAGGAGGTGCTGGGGCGCATGGGCCGGCTGACGCGCGTGGACCTGCGACTGACGGAGGAACAGGCAGAGGCGCTGCGCTCGACGCTGCCCGAGGGCGTAGAGGTCGTCCGCTCGTCGGCACGGGCGAACACGGTGGAGCAGATGACGCGGGCGTTCCGCACCAACCTCACCGCGCTGTCGCTCCTGGCGCTCGTGGTGGGGATGTTCCTCATCTACAACACGATGACGTTCTCGGTGGTGCAGCGGCGCGGGCTGCTGGGACGGCTGCGCGCGGTGGGAATCACGCGGAACGAGCTGTTCGCGCTGGTGCTCGGTGAGGCGCTGGTGCTCGGCGTCGTGGGCACCGTGGCGGGGCTGCTGCTCGGCATCCTGTTGGGACGTGGGTTGGTGGGGCTCATCACCCAGACCATCAATGACCTCTACTTCGTGGTGAGCGTGCGCGGACTGGCGCTGGAGCCCTTCACGTTGGCCAAGGGATTGGCGCTGGGGCTCGGCGCGACGGTGCTCGCGGCGCTGGTGCCGGCCTGGGAGGCCGCGCGCTCGGCTCCGGCGACGACGCTGCGACGCTCGACGCTGGAGGATGTGTCGAGGACTCGCGCGCCTCGGCTCGCGGTGCTGGGAGTCGCCGTGCTCGCGGTGGGCGTGGGGCTCCTGAGCTGGTCCACGCCAGCGCTGTTCCCCGCGTACGTGGGCCTGTTCGCGGTGCTGCTTGGCGCGGCGCTGTTGGTGCCGTGGGTGACGGAGCGGCTGTCGCTGTACGCGGCGCTGCCGCTGGGGCTCTCGTTCGGATTGCTCGGGCGCATGGCCGCGCGTGGGGTGAGGACCAGCCTGAGCCGCACGGCGGTGGCGCTGGCGGCGCTGATGGTCGCGGTCGCGACGACGGTGGGCGTGGGACTGATGGTCTCCAGCTTCCGGGGCACGGTGTTGTCGTGGCTGGAGACGTCGCTCCAGGCGGACGTGTTCATCTCACCGCCGTCACTGGTCGCGCGGCGGGGTGGCGCCACGATGGTGCCAGGACTCGCCGAGAAGCTCCGAGCGACACCGGGCATCGCTGGCAGCAGCACGTTGCGCGTGGCGCTCGTGCGCGCGAATGAGATTCCCACGGACCTGATCGCCGTCGACTTCAGCCAATCACCGGCGCGGCCCTATCGCTTCAAGGAGGGCGGCGACGAGGCCGCGGTGTGGCGCGAGCTGGACGCGTCAAAAGACTCGCTCGTCGTGTCCGAGCCCTTCGCGTTCCATCGGCGCGTGAAGGTGGGCGACACGGTGCGGCTCTCCACGGACCGCGGGCCGCATGACTTCAAGGTGGCCGGGGTGTACTTCGACTACGGCTCCGACGTGGGGACGATGCTGATGCCTCGCGCTACGTATGACCGCTGGTTCGACGACCGGGGCGTCAGCGGCGTCGCGCTGTACGCGACGCCGGGGCAGGACGTGGACGCGCTGGTGAACACCGTGCGAGCGCAAGCGGGGGATGAACAGGCGCTGCTGGTGCGCCCGAATCGCTCACTGCGACAAGCGTCGATGGAGGTGTTCGACCGCACATTCACGATTACGCAGGTGCTGCGGCTGCTGGCCATCGGCGTGGCGTTCGTGGGCGTGCTGAGCGCGTTGATGTCATTGCAATTGGAGCGCTCGCGCGAGTTCGCGGTGCTGCGCGCGATGGGTCTGACGCCGGGGCAACTGTGGGGGCTGGTGTCGCTGCAGACGGGGCTGTTGGGGTTGCTGGCGGGGTTGTTCTCCATGCCGCTGGGCGTGGGGCTGGCGTACATCCTGGTGCACGTCATCAACCAGCGCTCCTTCGGGTGGACGCTGCGGCTCGCGGTGACGTCGGAGACGTTGGGTCAGGCGATGTTGCTGGCGCTGGTGGCCTCGGCGCTGGCGGGGCTGTACCCGGCGTGGCGGATGGCGAGAGCCAATCCCGCGCTCGCGTTGAGGGAGGAGTGACGCCATGAGCAACGGCCGAGGGCTCGTCATCGGGACGGCGGTGGTGCTGGTGGCGCTGGCGGTGGCGGCGTACTTCGTGACGCGCGAGACGGAGCTGCCGCCCCTGGCGCGGGGCGGCACGTTGACGGTGGCGTCGGCGCTCGGCGGGAGCGACGGTGGGATGGAGGGCTATGCGCGAGCCTTCGAGCCGCGTGAGTTCCACTTCCCCGAGGACCACGGTCCGCATCCGGAGTTCCGCACGGAGTGGTGGTACTGGACGGGAAATCTGGAGACCGCGGACGGACGGGCGTTCGGGTATCAGTTCACGCTGTTCCGCAATGCGCTGTCGCCGACGGAGTCACAGCGTGACTCGGCGTGGGGAGCGCGGCAGGTGTACCTGGGGCACTTCACGGTGACGGACGTGGCGGCGGGACGGTTCCACGTCGCGGAGCGCTACAGCCGGGCGGCGTTGGGATTGGCGGGGGCGAGCACGCAGCCGTTCAAGGTGTGGCTGGAGAGCTGGGAAGCCACGAGCGCGGGAGAGTCGATGTGGCCGGTGCGGCTGCGCGCGCAGGGTGAGGATGTGACGTTGGAGTTGTTGTTGGAGCCGGGCAAGCCGCCGGTGCTCGAGGGTGAGCGGGGGTTGAGCCAGAAGAGCGCGGAGCCGGGGAACGCATCGTACTACTACTCGATGACGCGGATGCCTTCGCGGGGCACGGTGAAGGTGGAGGGACAGACGTACGCGGTGACGGGCGAGAGCTGGATGGACCGCGAGTGGAGCACCAGCGCGCTGGGACCGGACCAGGTGGGCTGGGATTGGTTCTCGCTGCAGCTCTCCGATGGCAGCGAGCTGATGTACTACCAACTGAGGAAGAAGGACGGCTCGGTGGACCCGTTCAGCTCGGGGACGTGGGTGCCGCCGGTGGGCGCGGCGGACAGTGCGTCAGTGCATCTGACCCGGGACGACGTGGAGCTGTCGGTGCTGAGCACGTGGAAGAGCCCGCGCGGTGGGGAGTATCCGTCGCGATGGAGGTTGCGCGTGGCGAAGCTCGGGCTGGAGCTGACGGTGACGCCGAAGCTCGCGGACCAGGAGCTGCCGGTGAGCGTGCGCTACTGGGAGGGCTCGGTGGCGCTGGATGGCAATCGTGCGGGCCAGCCGGTGCGAGGACGCGGCTACGTGGAGCTGACGGGCTACGCGGACACACACGCCACCACGAGGCGACCGGAGACCCGGGCCCGTGGGACCCCGGAGACTCGCGGCGGCAACTGAGGCGCACGCCTTACGACAGGCACACACGCAGACCTGTCGGACCTGCGTGTTAGGCCCCGTTGAGTGCTCCTGCAGGCGAGCACTTGAACCTGGAGGCCTGAATGTCGCCAAGGTGGGGAGCGCTGCTGCTCGTGGGGCACCTTGTCATCGGGTGCGCGACACCGAGAGTGGTGCGGCTGGACACAGGAGAAGGCGCGCCCATTATCTACGCTCCACCGAGGAGCGTCACGCCCATCGCCATCGATGAACAGGCTTTCGAGAAGGCGCTGCTCGAGCTGATTCTGGAGATGCGCTTCTCCGTTGCCACAGCTGAAGTGAAACACCCTCGCATCCGATTGGCCTCCTGGGAGCACGACGCGTCAGGCGCGGAGAACGCCCACCGCGACTATCAGCACTGGTGCTCCCAACAGGGCAGTCCCGACGAATGCCTGACGCTCCTCGGCGGAGGTTTGAGCCTCCTGGACAAGCAGGCCCGCCGGGACCTCGCACTCAGCTTTGCTTGGGACGGAGTCTGGGAAGGAGTTCAGCACTCCGTGAAGGAGGTCGTTCACCCACTGGCCCTCAAGGCCATGCTGACGTCCGCGCTCGCGGCCTACATGCTGTTGGTCGTCATGCCCGAACCCGTCACGAAGCTCGTGGCGCTCGCACTGACCACCTACTTCGTCGCGTACCTGGGCCTGGAGTCGTTCTTCGACCTCGTGGATGGATGGCGGCGTTTGTCCCTGGAGTCGGAGCAGGCGATGTCCTTCGAGGAACTGGAGGACTCCGGACACCGCTTCGGCAAAGTCATGGGAGACAACGGGGCTCGCGTCATCATCATGGCGCTGACGATGGCCTTGGGTGGTGGCGCAGCGAACATGGCCTCAAAGGGTCCCCTGTTGCCCGGCTTCGCGCGTGCAACCCTCGCCGCCGAAACGAACGCTGGCTTCCAACTTTCCGCCTCATTCGCGGGGGGTGTTCGGTCCATCTCCCTTGCCGAGGGGGTCATGACGGTGGGGCTGGCCCCTCATGCCGTCGCCATGGTGGCACGAAACCCGGAAGGTGGGAGCGGGTCTCGGACCAGCGACTCCACGTCACCCGACCTGCTGGAGAATCAGAAGCCCCAGTTCCTCTCCGCCGAGATGGAGCTCGCGAACCGACTGGGCATCCACCCCACGAGCGTCACGAGTCCCGAGTTCCTCCGCTATGTGAACGAGGGCCGAATCAAGTGGGTGGTCACCCAGGAAGGAACGCTGCGAATCGTTCCGCACACCTGGCGAAGAACTGAGATCTCACATGCGGTCGCCAGTCAGGGCCGACCTGTCCTGGCCGCAGGCGAGGCGGACATCGCCGTGCACGGCTCCACACGCATGGGCATCGAGATTACGCCCCAGAGCGGCCACTTTCTGTATGGTGCATCCGCGGCTCGGAGCGCCCGAGCACTGGAGATTGGAAAGCAGGCCTTCGCCGAGGCCGGAATCATCTTCCCTTGATGGTGAGAGCCATGAACACCCCTCGTGACCTCTTCGATGCTGTTCTGGCCAGACCGGCCCAAGCGGTCGCGGCGTGGCTCGAAGGCGTGACGATTGGCGAGCCCGTCGACCAGGAGGACTTCAACTGGGAGGTCTTCGCTTTCACGATGGCGACACGAGCCGGCGAGGAGCAGAGCCTCCCATGGGCTCGCATCGCGCTGCGGACATACGAAGCGCTCGCCCACCGCGCACAGGCACGCGCCGCGCACTCGCTCTGGCTCTCCGCCATGAACCTGCGCGCACGCCTCATCGAGGATCTGGGTCCACGACCAGGGGACGACATCCTGGACCCGGAAATCGTGAGGGGGTGGTTCCAACGCGTGGCCACCTTGTCCCCGCGAGATGCACAAGCCCTGCTGGCCTCGTCAGACCTCCGTGCACTCCCTGGAGACAAGCTGCTCCTGCTGCGGGACACCAAGAACGCCCTCAACATCCTGTCTCGAATCGCCGAGCCAGACCTCACTCGGCTGCACCCCGAATTGAAGGACTGGTTGATGCTGCGGGCTCAGCTCCCATGACTCACATGGCGGTACAGTCAGCCCAATGCGGCTGACCTGACAAACACTCGCAACCAAGCCTATGGGCAACGTGTCGAGGTAGGGCATTTGTCCACTGCCCAGCCTGACTGTTGACCTGCGCGCGCGGGGTGCAGGAGGCTTGAGAGCGACGTCACGTGCGCCCATGGACAACACCCAAACTGGAAAATCTACCCCAATCTCCGACACCATCGGCTGCATCACCGTGCTGGCCTTGGTTCTGGGGATTGGCTACCTCGTCTTCATGGGGGCCAAATCAGCCTGGGTATCGCATATCGCCAAGGAAGGGCCCACTCCAGAGGAGATACAGGCGAAGAAAGACTTGGACCTGCTGCGAAGCCGGATCGATGCGCTTGAGGCGGCGAACACTCTAATGCAGGCCGAGATGAGATTCGCAGAGCGCGCCGCCGAGAGTGCGAAAACCGCGTCCTTCACTCCTGGCTCTGCTGGATATCAACTTGTCCAGTCGAAGACTGGCACATTCCTCGTTTGGCTCGACAAGGTCGCTCCGTACGCGAATGGGCAGCGCTTGACATTCCGCGTCGCCAACACACAAAGCGTAACATATAAGAACCCCACTATCACCGTGACGTGGTCGACCGCTGCTCCAGAAGTCACGGGGTCCGAAGACTATGCGAAGGCATACGAAACATGGACCGCATCTCGACGAACGAAGACCGAGACTGTCTTCTTAGACCTTCGGCCCGGATGGTGGTCGACATTCAACATCGTGGTTTCTCCTGCCACTGCGTCTGACGTGGCCAACATCGAATTGGCGCTGACTGCGACCCTCGTGTCGATTCCCATTCGCTAGTTTAGCGATTTGCGTTGAGCAACGCCTCAGCCAGCGCACGCCCCTGCTGCTCACCAACATGCGCTCGAAGACGCCCAACCCGCGCGCCGTCGACAACACCGCCGCCCAGCTCGACCTCGCCAAGGTGCAGATGTTCTACTTCACCCTCATCGCGGCGGTGAGCTACTTCGTCAGCCTCGCCACCCTCCTCTCCTCCAGCAAGCCCGGCAGCGTGTCGAGCCTGCCCGCGCTCTCCCAGGGCTTCATCGCCCTGCTCGCCATCAGCCACGGCGGCTACCTGGTCAGCAAGACCACCGACCACTCCAACTCCAAGCCCGGCTGACGCACCGCCCACCGTATGCTCGTGCCCGCTCGTGACGCCGCGCGCCCGAGCCCGGAGGAGCCGTGCCCAGACCCCTGGTCGATGTGGACTCGGCGCCCGCGTCCGCCTTCTGCCTCACCGACGCCCTGTCCCCCTCCACCTCCCCGTGGCACACCCACCGTCGCCACCAGCTCCTCTACGCCGCCAGCGGCGCCCTCCACCTCGAGGTCGCCGAGGCCCAGTGGCTCCTGCCTCCCCAACGCGCCGCCTGGCTCGCCGCCGGCACCCGCCACCGCGTCCGCACCACCCAGCCCGCCACCCTCTGCACCGTCTACCTGAAGCCCTCGCGCGTCCCCGCCGCCCCCTCCGGCGACTGCCGCGTCTTCGTCCTGCCACCCCTCGCGCGCGAGATGCTCCTCCACTCCACCCGCTGGGGACCCGAGCGCTCACCTCGCGACCCCGTCGCCGAGAGCTTCTTCTCCACCCTCGCGCACCTGCTGTCCGAATGGAGCGCGGAGCCTCGCGACTGGCGCCTGCCCCGCGCCCGCACACCCGAGCTGGAGCGCGCCATGGCCTACACCCTGGCCCACCTCCCAGGCCCCGTCACCCTCGCGGGCGCGGCGAAGGCCGCGGGACTCTCCCAGCGCACCCTCGCCCGCCGCTTCGATGACGAGGCCGGCACCTCCTGGCGCCGCTTCCTCCACGACGCCCGCATGCTGCGCGCCATGGAGCTGCTCGCCGAGGACGGCGCCCGCGTCACGCAGACCGCCTACGCCGTGGGCTTCGAGAGCCTCGCCGCCTTCACCCACGCCTTCACCGCCTTCACCGGCGAGCGCCCCCGCGACTTCCGCCAACGCATCGCCGAGGGCACCACCGCGCTCCCCTCCCCTACCCGCCGCAGGCGACGCGGTTGACCAGGCCGTACACGCCGTAGCCCACCAGGTACGGCAGCTTCAGCTCCGGGAACGCCGCCACCGCGCGCTGCTCCAACTGCCCGTAGTGCGCCGACGCCTGCTCACCGCACAGCTCCGGCTTGCGCTCGCCCAGCTCCGCCGCGTACCCCTCCACCAGCGTCACCATCCCATCCAAATAGCGCCGCTGCGCTTCAATCACATCCATCACCGGCGCGCTGTCCCCTCGCCCGCCATGCACCGTGGCCCGAGGCCACGCGGACAGCTCCCCCAGAGCCGCCTTCCATGACGCCACGTCCGGCACCACCTTGCCCTCGCGCACCCCGCCCTCCAGCCACGCGTGCGCGCCGTGGTGCACCAAATCCCCGACGATGAGCGCCTCGCTTCCCGGCACGTACGCCACCGTCTGCGTCACCGTCACACCCGCGTGCTTCAGCTCCGTCAGCTCCACCTTCGCGCCCCCTTCGAGCGGCAGCGAGTAGCTCCCCGTGAAGGTGACATCCACCGTGGCCTCGGCGGGATAGGTCTCCTCCGTGAAGGCCTTCGCCACGTTCACCCAATAGAACTTCTTGTACGCGTGCACGGCGGGAATCGCCTCGGCGGTGGCCTTGCTCGCCACCACCTTCGCCCCCACGCGCTGGAACACCGCCGCACCGTTGAACTTGTCCGGGTTCGGATGCGTGATGACCACGTAGCGGATGGGATGCGCGGTGCGCGCGCGGATGTGCTCCAGCACCTTGTTCGCCTCCCCTTCCGTGAACTGCGCGTCGAACACCACCACCTCCGCGCCCGTGTCGTAGAAGAACGAGTGCGTGTCGAACCCGCTCGCGTCACTCGTGTAGCGCTCCAGCCGCGCCTCCCCCAGCCCCGCCTTCGTCCCCGCGCAGCCCATCCCCAACAGCGCGCCCAACATCCACACCACCGACTTCATCTCGAACCCACGCATCGTCTTCCACCTCGTGTCGAAAGGCCGGACCCACCCAAAAGCCCGGCGAACGAGGCGGAAGATGCGCCAGCGGCTCCTGGCCTGCTTGCGCGCATCGGCCATCGATTTGCTCCCACCCGCCATCCGGCCCGACGCCCCCCGCGGGCCCGAGTCGTGCGGGCGCCAACACACCGCCCCGCCAACGGCATCCACACCGGCCGGGGACGTGGAGTAGGTTCCCCCCACATCCCCGGGAGGACCCACCTCATGCCGAAGACGAAGTACGTGCTGGCCCTGGACCAGGGCACCACTGGCACCCACGTCTCCATCCTCGACTCGAAGCTCAAGGTGGTGGGCAAGTCCTACAAGGAGTTCACCCAGCACTTCCCCAAGCCGTCCTGGGTGGAGCACGACCTGGATGAAATCTGGGCCACCAGCGAGTGGTGCATCGCCCGGGCGCTCAAGAGCGCGGGGCTCACCGGCCGGGACATCTCCGCGGTGGGCATCACCAACCAGCGCGAGACGACGGGCCTGTGGACACGCGACACCGGCAAGCCCCTGCACCGCGCCATCGTCTGGCAGGACCGGCGCACCGCGGACCTGTGCCGCAAGCTCAAGGAGCGCGGCGTGGAGCCCCGCGTGCGCGAGACGACGGGCCTGGTGGTGGACCCGTACTTCTCCGGCACCAAGCTCACCTGGCTCTTCGAGCACGTGAAGGGCGCGCGCGCCAAGGCCGAGCGCGGCGACGTGTGCTTCGGCACCATCGACACGTGGCTCGTCTACAAGCTCACCGGCGGCACCACCCACGTCACCGACGTGTCCAACGCCAGCCGCACCCTGCTGATGGACCTGCGCACCCTGCAGTGGAGCGACGAGATGCGCTCGCTGCTCGACGTGCCCGGCGCGTGCCTGCCGCAGATTCGCGGCTCGGCCGAGGTCTACGGCACCACGCGCGGCATGCGCAGCCTGCCCGACGGCGTGCCCGTGGCGGGCATGGCCGGCGACCAGCAGGCCGCCCTCTTCGGCCAGGCCTGCTTCGAGCCCGGCGAATCCAAGTGCACCTACGGCACCGGCGCGTTCCTCCTGATGAACACCGGCACGGAGCCGGTGCGCTCGTCGGCGGGCCTGCTCACCACCGTGGCGTGGCGGCTGGGCGGCACCGGCTCCACCACGTACGCGCTGGAGGGCTCCAGCTTCATCGCCGGCGCCGCCGTGCAGTGGATGCGCGACGGCCTCAAGGCCATCAAGCGCGCCCCCGACATCGAGGCGCTCGCCGCCAGCGTGAAGGACTCCGGCGACGTCGTCTTCGTCCCCGCGCTCGCCGGCCTGGGCGCGCCGCACTGGCGCCCCGAGGCGCGCGGCCTGTTCGCCGGCATGGACCGCTCCACCACCGTGGCCCACATGGCGCGCGCGGTGCTCGAGGGCATCGCCCTGCAGATTCACGACCTGGCCGAGGCGATGCGCCGTGACAGCGGCCGCACCATCCCCGTCTTCAAGGCGGACGGCGGCGCCGCGGCCAACAACCTGCTCATGCAGTACCAGGCGGACCTGCTCGGCGTGCCCGTGGTGCGTCCGAAGAACCTGGAGACCACCAGCCTGGGCGCGGCCTTCCTGGGCGGCCTGGGCGCGGGCGTCTGGGACAGCCCGGAGGCCATCAAGCGCGCGTGGAAGGCGGACAAGACCTTCAAGCCGAGGATGAAGCCGCCCGAGCGCGAGCGTCACCTCGCCAAGTGGAAGCGCGCGGTGGAGCGCGCATGAAGTCCCGGCGGCTCCTCCTGCTCGCCCTGGCCTTGCTCACGGGCTGCCCGGACGCCCTGCCTCCCGAGGAGTGTTTCCTCACCGGCGCGGCGGAGCCCCCCACGCTCATCATCGCGCAAGGGGAGACGGTGAGCGTGCGCGTCCCCGCCACCAGCCCCCAGGTCTGCGACACGCCGGAGGACGCCCACACGCCCGAGTCCGTCACCGTGGAGGTCCACGGCCCCGACAACCTGCCCGTGCCCGCCACGGTGGAGTTGCAGCCGGGCACCTGGTTCGCCACCGTGCGCTTCACGCCGAAGTCCACGGGCCGCCACCACGTCATCGTCGCCTTCGCGCCCGTGGGCAGCCTGCGTCAGTTCGACGTCCACGTGGCCCAGGACGAGCGCTCGCTCCCCCCGGTGGCGACGCTCGACGCGCGCCCCACCTGTCTCTTCGTGGACCGCACGCGCAGCGGGACCTGGCTGTGCGACCACCTGGCCCTGCGCGAGCCGGGGACCCTGCCCCAGCCCGTGGGCCGTGAGAGCCAGCCGGCCACCGCCGTGGCCGGAGACGTGGTGTGGGCGATGACGGAAACCGAGGTGCGCCGCTACGTCGACCCGGGCACGGGGCCCCTCGTCCTCACCGGCGCCGCGCCCCTCCCGCCCGGCTCGTACGACACGGACCGCACGCCCCACTCGCGGCTCGCCACCGAGGACGAGTACCTGGTGGCGGACGCGACGACGCTGCACCGCTTCATCTTCCGCGAGGGTGAAGGGGTGCTCGCCTTCTCCAACACCCCCTGGAGCTCGCTGACCACGCCGCAGCTCACCTTCGGCACCGACAGCACCCGCGCCATCCTGGTGCGCGGCGGGGACACCGTGTGGCTGGTGAGCTCCGCGCAGGACTCCGTCACCTTCACCCCGCGCACCCAGGCCTGTCCCTTCCAGGTGGACGCGCGGGGCTTCTATCGCCCCAGCACCACCCGCGCGTGTGCGGTGCTCGCCGGAGAGCCCGTGGGCCATGGCGAGGGCGTGGTGTGGACCCGTGACACGGTGCAGACCTCGACCGGCTTCATCCCCGTGCTGCACCGTCATGAAGTGAGCGCCGCGCACGGCCTCCAGGAGGCGGGCGCGCTCTCGCTGGACAGCAGCATCACCAGCTTCGTGCAGGAGCTGCGGCCCGGGCCCTCCCATCCGCTGCTCAAGTCCTCGAGCGGAGTCGGAACCCTCGCCACGCCCCGATGGAACGCGGAGCGAACCGCGCTCGTGCTCGCGTTGCTACCCGACCCCGGACACGCGAATCACATTACGCACATCTCGGACCATTTCACCTGGACGGTGAACCGTCTCGGCGCGTCGGGGGTGCGCGTGCATCCGTGGACGTCCTCCCCCTGACGGGTGCTTTCCTCGGGCGGCCAAGCGGATATGAAGGAGGGCACCATGTCCCAGAAAGCCCCCCTGCTCGCGCCCGAGGCCCTCCAGTCCTTCCTCGCCCAGCATCCCGAGTGGAAGCACGAAGGCGGGATGATTCGCCGCACCTATGAGGCCCCGTCCTTCCTCGCGGGCATCGCCTTCGTGGAGCGCGTGGCGCACGCGGCCGAGAAGGCGGACCACCACCCGGACATCGACATCCGCTGGCGCAAGGTGACGCTGGCGCTCGTCACACACGACTCCAACGGCCTGACGTCCAAGGACACCGACCTCGCCCATGAGGCGGACCGGCTCTTCGACGAGGTGGTGCCCCAGAAGTGAGCACCTCGGCTGTGAGTGGCTTCGTCGTGATGACCTCCAGGACCCTCGCGGGGCTGCGCGCGCTCGTCGGGTGCGCGGTGGTGATGCTGTCGTCCGCCGCGCTCGCGCAGGACGAGCAGCCCACGGAGCCGCGTCCGGAGCGGCTGTACTTCAACCCCGGCTCGCTGTTGGGCTCGGCGCGCGTCGTCGCGCTGGGGGGTGCCTACGTGGGCATCGCCGAGGGCGCGGCGGGCTTCCCCAGCAACCTGGCGGCGCTGGCCCACCGGGGCCCCGCGCTGGAGAAGGACTGGGACCTGGGCGTCACCCTGTCCTGGCTGGACCTGCCGTTCACCAGCGGACGCGCGCGCGACGTGGACAACGACGGCCGCGCGGACGAGTCCCAGGACCGGCGGCAGCTGCTGGGCGGCCTGCTGCTGCAATACAAGCGCTTCGGCATCGGCTTCGCGCTGCGCAACAGCGCCGTCACCTACTGCGCCACGGTGGCGTGCGCGACGGACAGCGAGCGCATCCGCGTGTCCATGACGCAGTCGGTGCTGGCGGGCGCGGTGTCCTTCGGCCAGGACGACTTCATCCTCGCGCTGGGCATCTACGCGGCGCAGGCCACCTTCCGGCTGTCCTCCGGCGGTGAGGACTGGCGCTACGGCGACACGGGCGTGGCCGTGGACATGCTGTACCGGCCGCATGGTCGCGCCTGGCGGCTGGGCGTGACGGTGCGGCCCGAGGTGGTGGCGGACTGGCGCCGCAAGGACGGCCAGGCGCCGGTGCTGGCGGACCGCACGCTGTTCAGCGCGGTGGTGTCGCCCGCGGTGCTGTCTTTGGGCGCGAGCTGGCGGCTGGGCGAAGGCTCGGAGCGCTACAACCGCCTGTCCCCCGCGGCGCGGCGGCAGCTGCTCGTGGACGGGGACGCGCTCCCGGTGCCGGAGGAGGAGCCCCGGGACGCGCCCGCGGGACGGTGGCTCATCAGCGCGCAGGTGGACCTCTTGTCCGGCGTGGACAACGCGGTGCCGCTGCGCACCTTCGCGTCCACGGCCCAGGAGCAGCTCGTGGGCCACACCTCCGAGTTCGCGCCCCGGCTGGGCGTGGAGCACGACACCGTGCCGGGGATGATTCGCCTGCGCGCGGGCGTGTACGCGGAGCCCTCGCCCTTCGATGGCCGGCCGCCGCGGCCGCACATCACCGGCGGCTTCGAGGTGTTCGTCCTGCGCTACTGGGAGGACTGGTCCATCAACGCCTCCTTCGACCTGGCGAGCCGCTACACCAACGTCGGTCTGTCCATCGGCTTCTGGCGCTGAAGGCGCGGCGCGCGCCCGCACGTGGGTAGCGCGCGGGCCTCCGTGGCGACACCGGGTGCGCGACCAGGGCGCGCGGCCACTCCTCGTGGGAAACCTGGCGCGCGCGTCGAAGCGGGCGAGCGAGCAGACATCGCACACGGTATTGCTGGCACCTACCAGCATGGAGACCCTCCGAGTGCGGAGGGGGCTTCATGCATCAAGGGCGGCGGTGGTTGCGGACTGTCGCGTGCGCGACAGCGCTGGGTTGGGCGGGCTGGCTGACGGGCTGTGAGGACTCGGACCCGGAGGAGCCAACCGATTGTGTGAGCGAACCACGACGAGGGGGCTGTCCCGAACCCGCGCAGGAGCTCCCTCCTCCCGAGGAGGACGCGGGCACTCCACCTCAGGAGGGGGACGCGGGGACACCCGACGCGGGTCCACCGCCCCTGGAGCCTCCGCCTCCGCCGCCACCGGCGACGACGGGGAGCACGCTGTGGATGGCGCGCGAGGGCACCGCGCAGGATGACCTGGCGCTCGGCGCCGCGGTCGACTCCAACGGCGACATCCTCACGGCGGCGCAGTACGAGCTGGACGACCTCCAGGAACGTCAGCCCACGGACGACACCGTGCGGCTGGTGCTCACCCGCCGCGCGGAGACGGGCGACGTGCGGTGGACACGCGCCTATCCGGTGCGCGTGGCCCAGACGCCGGAGTCCCTGCGCGCGGAGGTGAATGCACGCGTCGCGCCGGCGCCGGAGGGGGGACTCTTCGTGGCCGTGGATGCCCGGGGCCTGGTGGACTTCGAGCCCCAGGAGCTGGGGGACGGCGCGTTCCTGGCGCGGTTGGATTCGGCGGGCAACCTGGTCTGGACGGCGCGTGTCCCCGGGGGCGACGCGACGGTGGCGGACCTGCTGCTCGACGCCCAGGGCCGGCCGATGGTCGCGTTCAACACCTCCGGCTCCACCGACTTCGGCGAGGGCGTGGTCGGCTCCGGCGCGGTGGTGGTGACGTACTCGGTGGACGGCAAGCCCGAGCAGGCGCTGAACGTCGGACGCGCGGAGGGCGAGGGCGCGCGCGTCCTCATCACCACGATGGCCCTGGGGCCGGACGGGCACGTGGTGGTGGGCGGGCGCTACACGGGCGCGGTCCGCTTCGGGACGCAGCGCTCGGAGGGCGCCTCCGAGGGCAGCGCGTTCGTCGCCGTGTACCTGCCGACGGGTGCCCTGGTCTGGGCGCGGCCGCTCGCGCAGGCGAAGGGCACGGTGAGCGACGTGGGGGTGGATGCGCGGGGCACGGTGGTGGCGCTCGGCTCCTTCCTGGGCACGGTGTCCTGGGGGACGGCGAAGCTCCAGGGCCACGCGTACCGGGCGAGCCCCTTCCTCGTGTCCGCGGACGCGGCGGGCAAGGAGCGCTGGAGCCGCAACCTGGGCGATGGACTGCGGGCCGGAGCGCTCGGGGTGAAGCCCTCGGGCGAGCTGGTGGTGGGCGGCTTCACGTACTCGCTCATCGTGGACGGCGCGGCGGGGCCGGATGGACTGGGCTCGGCGCAGCCCGTGGCCCTGCGCTACGGCGCGGACGGCGCGTCGCTCGGGCTGAAGCTGTACATCTCCGACCCGCCCCAACCGCGAGGCGAGCTGTACGGCGTGGAGGACCTCCGCTTCGTGGGCATGCTCCCGGACGGCGATGTCCTGCTGTTCGGCCACACGGACCGCAACTCGGACTTCGGCACGGGCCGGCGCGCGCCGGCGCGCAGTGATTTGTTCCTGCTGCGCATGAAGCAATAGGCGGCGCGAGGGCCTCGAGCATGACTCGGGGCCCTTCGCCTCCGCTCGGATGACACGGGCTTCTTGGCTCACGCCGCGACGAGCGGCGTCGAGCCTCGTGTCGGGTCCACCCTCGTGTGATGGGTGCGCGGCGCCGGGGCGGCTGAGCCCACCGGGCCTCGAGACAGACACATCCGCGGCGCGCGCGTGGCCTTCGCGCCGGAAGTCCCCGGTCAGCCGCCGCTCGGAAGGCACCTGCATCCCGAGGCGGTCGGCTCACCGGAGCGTGGGGACAGGGCGCCTAGCGGCGCGTGGTGCGACGCGAGGTCTTCCGGGCCGCGCCCTTGCGAGCCGCCCCCTTGCGCGCGGTGGTGCGGCCACGGGCCGGGCTCTTGCGAGCGGTGCGACCCGCCGTTCCGGTCCGACGCGCGGTCGTCTTGCGAGCACCGCCCCGCTTGCTCCGGGCCGGGGTCTTCTTGCGAGCAGTCTTTCCGCGCGTGGTCGTGCGCTTCGCCGCGGCCTTGCGGCGCGAGGTGGTCTTCTTCGCGCGAGCACCGGTGCGGCCCGACGCCTTCTTCGTGGCGCGACGGCGCCGCGAGGATGACTTGCGCGTCGAGGACGTCGAGGGAGCCAGGGCCATCTCCGAGGGGGCCAGGCTGTCGGTGATCTGCGAATTGACGGTCTCGTGAGTCATTCCATCTCCTCCGGTGAACGAGAACAACAGGCGATGCGAAACGCAGCGTACGCCTGTGCGCGCGCGATGAGAGCCCTCCCCCTCGCGAAGATGAACGACAGCGGACGAATGGCGCGTCGGGCTTCGCCCATCAGGGTGCGTAGCCGAGTTCGCGCTCCGCCTTCTCCACCTGTCCGAGCGCTTCCTTCAGTCCTCGTGAGGAAGCCACCGCGCGCGCGCGCCGCAGGCGCTCCTCGACGCGCGCCTTCTCCCCGAGCAGCGCGTGGGCCCGGCCCAGCTCCAGCAACGCATCGACGGCGGACCACCAGTCCTCGTGGGACTCCGCGTTGGTGAGGGCCTGCTCCAGATGGGGCAGCGCGGCGGGGATATCGCCCCGGCGCAGGTGGAGCCGGCCGAGGGAGGTATGGGCCTCGCGCTGGCCGGCGGGGTCCTTCACCCGACGAGCCAGGGCGAGGGCCTTCTCCGAGAGCGCCAGGGCCTGGTCGTCCTTGGGGTCCTTGCGCGAGCGCACGTTGGCGAGGGCAACCAGGGCGAACATCTGGCCGGTGTTGAAGCCGACCTGCTCGCGCAGCCGCAGGGACTGTTCATACAGGGTGATGGCGGAGTCGAGCCGGCCCTGGTCCTCGTCGAGGGAGGCGAGGTGGCGAAGGTGGTAGGACTCCATCAGGACGTCGTTCGAGGCGCGGGCGAGGGACAGGCCATGCGCGTAGGTCGACCTCGCGGCCTCGGCCTGGCCCTGGAACTGTTGGGTGAGGCCCAGATGGAACAGGGCCTCGATGTGCCCTCGCGTGTCACCGGAGGACGCGGCGAGGTCCCGGGCCTGCTCGAAGAGGGCGACGACGGGGGCCCACTCGCCCTGGCCGGTGAGGAGCACGATGAAGTAGTGGAACATGCCCTCGGCGTCGAGCGCGGCGACGCGGGCGCGGGCGTCGCCCGAGGCGTCGGCGAGGCGGCGCGCGCGGCGCAGCACGTCGAGCACCTGGGTGGTGTCCATCCCCGGCTGGTGACGGAGCATGCGGGACATGACGCGGCCCTGCTCGGCGAGGATGCGGGCTTCCCCTCCCGGGTCCTTCAGGGTCCGAGCGCGCTCACTGGCGAACTGACCCAGCGACACGGCGTCATCGAAGCGGCTCTCCAGGTCGTAGGCCTGCATCACGGTGACGGCGGCCTCGCTGAAGGGGCGCCCCTGCTCCGCGGCGGTGCCGACACTGGAGGCCTGCGAGGACCGGCTGGTCGCGCAAGCGGTGATGAGTGATGCCAGTCCCACACAGATGACCTGCCGCATGTCCGAGTCCTCCGGGAGAGGCGTCGTGCCCCTCCATCGCGGAGACGAGGCTAGGGAGTGAGTCGCGCCGTGGGGCGCTGATGGGATGAGACGCGGATGGGAGGGACGAGCCGCGGACGGGGAAGGATGAGTGTCCCGCTGTCGGGGGTGCCTCGGATGGGGTTACCCTCTGCGACATCATGACGGCCGAGGAACGACAGAAGCTCGTGGAGCAAGCGCGGGCGCTCCTGTTGGAGCAGGTGGTCCGCTGGGAGTCCCCCACGCGCAGGGACGAGGACGACCGCATGGGCTACGGGAAGCTCGCGGTGGCGGCGCGTCAGGCGCTCGCGGGGGACACGGGCGCGATTGCGACGCTGCGCCGGGTGTTCGACGAGTCGTTCTTCGCCAGGACCAGCTCGCACAACGAATACGGGCTGGCCTCGCTGGGGCTCGCGCTGCTCGGGGACCGCGAGTCGATGGAGCGCATCCGCGCGGTGTCGCCCATCAACCTGAACCGGACGACGAAGCCGCTCGCCCTCGCGCTGCTCGAAGAGGACTGACGGCTCACTCAGGGAACCACCATCCTGCACTTCCCATATGAGATGGTGCCTCGACCGTTGTCCTCGACAAAGGTCAGGCCCGAGAAGATCTGCAGGTTGTACTGGGACCGAAAGACATAGAGCTTCTTAATGCCCTGCGCGACATCAACCTCGACTTTGTCCACGAGGTAGCGGTCACATGTGACCTTCCCTTCCGTGGAGGCATAGGAGCACCGCGAGACGAACGTCTGCGTCTTGGTCTCCTCGACACGAGCCGAGAACTGGCCCTGTTTCAATTGCTCGGCCGTGTACATGCGCTCGGAATCAAACTTCCGTTCGACCGTGCACTCATGGTCAGCGGCCATGGCCGACGAAGCACTCACACAGGTCGAGACAAGGAGACCTCCCAGCAGCCCCCTTCCCCAGAGCCATCGATTCATGGATTTCCTCTCACAGCATCTCTCCGTCACAGCGGATGGCCGAGCACCTGTTCCAGCCGGGTCCGGTACGTGCGGCTCAGCGTCAGCTCCTGGCCGTCCTTCAGCACCAGTCGATGGTCCCCGGACAGCGTGGGGGTCAGGGAGACAATCCGGTCCACGTTCACGAGCGCCGAGCGATGCACCCGCGCGAACCGCCGCGCTCGAAGCCGCCCCTCCAGCTCCGCCATCGTCTCGCGCAACAGATGTGTCTGGGTGCCGACATGCAGCGTGACGTAGTTCCCCGCGGACTCCACCCAGTCCAGGTCCTCTACCGGCACGAGCAGCGTCCGCGTCGCCGACTTCACCACGAGCCGCTCCGTGGGCTCCGGCTTCAGCTCCTGGAACATCCGCTGGAGCTGCTGCCTCAAGTCTCCCGGAGGCGCCGTCAGCCGCTCCCGCACCCGCGTCAACGTACGTCGGAAGCGCTCCACCGTGAATGGCTTGAGCAGGTAGTCCACCGCGGCGGCATCGAACGCACGCAAGGCATGCTGCGGCCACGCCGTGACGAAGACGACCACGGGAGGCGCGGCCTGCCCCAGCTCCGCCAGCACGCCGAACCCGTCCCGCTCCGGCATCTCCACATCCAGGAACACCAGCGCCGGCCGCTCGCGCGCCAGAAGCTCCAGCGCCTCCTGCCCGTCCCCGCACTCTACGACGGGATGCAGGTCCGTCTCCGATGCCAGCAACGTCCGCAGTCGCTCGCGCGCCAGCGGCTCGTCATCGACGATGAGCGTGCGCACCGTCATGCCCGCGTCCTCCGATAGGGCAGCGAGAGCGAGAGCAGGAACCCACTCGGCGCACGCACCTTCCACGTCACCGACTGCTCGACACCGTGCAGTCGCTCCAGTCGCGCCCGCGTGGCCCCCAGCCCGATTCCCTCCTCCAGCTCCGTGCGCCCCGCCGGCGGCCCCACCCCGTCGTCCTCCACCTCCACCGCCAGCCGCGCACCATCACGCCGGACCCGGACCCAGACCTTCCCGGGTCCCCTGCGCGGCGCGATGCCGTGTCGGATGGCGTTCTCCACCAGCGGCTGGAGCAACAACGACGGCACCAGCGCATCCCTCGCGTCCTCCGCGACATCGACGTCCACCTGGAGCCGGTCCGAGAAGCGCGTGCGCTCGATGTCCAGGTAGGGCGAGAGCAGCTCCAGCTCCTCCGAGAGCGGGACCTCGTGTCGCCCGTCGCGCTCCAGGCTCGCGCGCAGCAGCTCGCTCAACTGCCCCACCATCCGGTCCGCGGACTCCACATCCCGGTGCATCAGCGCGGAGATGGCGTGCAACGTATTGAACAGGAAGTGGGGCTGGAGCTGACTTCGCAAGAGCTGCAGCTGGGCCTGCGCGAGCTGCGCCTCCAGCTGGGACGCGCGCACCGCCTCCTCGCGCATCCGCCGCGCGTACGCCACCGCAGCCTCCATGCCCACCAGGGAGAAGTAGATGAGCAGGTCGAAGTCCGTCGTCTTCGAGGCGATGAACAGGAAGTAGGTCCACGCCGCGGACGCGCCGCCGCTGACCTCCACCACCAGCCACTCGCGCAGCACCGCGAACAGCCCCAGCGCCAGCACCGCGAAGCCCACGCCGGGCACCAGGTGCAGCAGCAGTTGCACGAACCACGGCCGGCCCGTCGCGCGAATCCGGCGCGCCACCGCCAGCACGAACGGCGTGAGCGCTGCCCAGGCGTACCAGACACACGCGCCCGTCAGCAGGGCCTCGCCCAGACGCGGCGGCTCCCCGTGCGAGGCGCGGTACACGAAGAGCTGCGCCCCATAGAGCAGCGCGAGCACCGTGTACCCGGCCAGAATCACCGCGGGCCAGAACCACCGGGACGACAGTCCCCACCGGGCCCCGGTGGACGAGGACTCAGCGGCGGACACGGGACTCCATGACACGGTCGGGCTCGTCGACATGATGGACGGCGTGGACTCTAGTCCGTCCACGCGTCCCTTGCCGAAGCCCGTCCCTTCAGCCCTTGAGGAACGCCGCCAGCTTCTCGTACGCCACCGCGAGCGGAGCAATGGGCGCGCTCTCGTTGGCCTGGTGCGCCTGCGCCGTCTCGCCGGGCCCGTAGTTGATGGCGTCCACGCCCCACTCACCGAACCGGGCCACGTCCGTCCACGCCTGCTTCGACGCGGCGGGCAGTCCGGTGATGGCGAGCAGCTTCTGGAACAGCGGGTTGCCCGCCACCACGGGGCCGCTGGGCGAGGCATCCGTGATGATGACCTCCGCGCGTCCCGCGACGAGCGCGTGCACGTCCGCCTTCGCCTGCTCGATGCTCTTTCCCGGCGCGAAGCGGTAGTTGAGGTTCAGCTCGAACGACTCGGGGATGACGTTGCGCGCGCGGCCGCCCTTGGCGAGCGTGGCGTTGATGACCTCGTAGAAGCGGAAGCCCTGCACATCCACCTCCACCCGCTGACGCGCCAGCAGCTCCGTGAGGAACGGGCCCGCCTTGTGGATGGCGTTCTCCCCCTGCCACGGCCGCGCCGAGTGCGCGCTGCGTCCGCCGAAGCGCACCGTCACCTGCATGGAGCCGACGCAGCCCACCTGCACCTCGCTGTCCGTGGGCTCCATCGCGATGCCGAACTTCACCTTCGCCAGGTCCGGGCGCGCCGCGAACAACGGGATGAGGCCGCTCTCCGCATACGCGCCCTCCTCGCGCTCGTAGAAGAGGAAGGCCAGGTTGACCGGCAGCGTGTCGCGACGGAGGTCCTCCGCCAGCGCCATCATCACCGCGAGCCCGCCCTTCATGTCCGAGGCGCCCAGGCCGAAGACGCGCTCTCCCTCGATGCGAGGCTCACGCCCCTGGTCGCTCGGGTGCGCGGGCACCGTGTCCAGGTGACCGATGAGCGCCACCGTGGGGCGAGGGTCCTCCAGACGACCGAGCAACAACGTGTGCCCCACGCGGAAGACCTCCCCGGGTGGGAAGTGCTGGAGCGCCCAGCGCTCGACGAAGTCCGCGATGGGGCCTTCCTGCGTGATGGGACTGGAGATGCGGCACAGCTCGAGCGTCGTGCGGGCGAGCCTCGTGGCGAGGTCTTGAGAGGACATGCGGACACCACCATAACCCCACCCCCTCCCCCTTCGCTGGCCTCCCCGCTCTCCGACAACGAACCGGTCTCCCCAGGACTCCGGAGCCTCCGGATTGACGCCCGGTGATTCCGTCGTCTCACTCGAAGGCGGGGCGTGACACTGATCGCACGTTCACCGAAGCTGCCGCCGCCCCCAATCCTCCGAGGATGAAATGTCGTCGAACAGCGAAGCGACCCAGGCCCTGCTCTCCCTCTGCGGCGACAAGCGCCGATGGAAGGCGGAGCTCACCGTGGACGCGGTGAGGAAGCTGCTCGCCGAGGGCGCGGACGTGAACGCTCGGGACGTCCATGGCCAGAGCGCCCTGCACCACGCCGTCCAGGGGCAGTACCAGAAGGGGGATCCGCTCCCGGACGTCGCGGTGGTGCGCGCGCTCATCGAGGCGGGCGCGGATGTGAATGCGCGGGACAACCACCAGCAGACGCCGCTGACCCGCGCCTTCCCCTCGGAGAAGACCCCGGAGAACGAGGCGCTGGCGCTGGAGCTCATCGCCCTCTTGAAGGCCGCTGGTGGGAAGGTGCCCTCGGACGTGGTGGACGGGAACGGCGCGGCGTTCCGCTGGACGACCGCCAGGCTCCTCAAGGAGGTGCTCGACGCGGGGGCTCGCCTCGACGCGCGCAACGAGCGGGGCGGGACGCCGCTCCACAGCGCCGTGGTCTCCGGAGACCCCAACGTCATCCAGCTGATGCTGGAGCGCGGCGCCGAGGTGAACGCCATCGACGGCCAGGGCCGCACGGCGCTGGGCATCGCGCTGCGCACCAAGGAGGAGGTCTGGGTCGCGCACAACAAGCGGACGGCCGGGTTCAACGCCGTCATCCAGGTACTCGAGGCCGCGGGCGGCAAGGCCAGCGTCTCCATTCCCCTGAGCGATGACGTCTTCGCCCCCTACCCCATCGACGAGGCGGCGTTCCGCGGGGCCCTGGCGGAGAAGAAGCAGAAGCTCTCCTTCAAGCACGCCATCGCCTCCGCGCAGGAGGCCATCACGGGACTGCACGGCCATGGAGACCCCGCCGAGGCCCTCGGCAAGCTGGAGACGCTGCGGGACACGCTCACCACGCCGCCCAGGAAGGTCCACATCCGGGAGTCGCTGAGCATCCGGAGCGCCTTCTTCCACCACGGCGACCTGGAGGTGGACGGCAACCTGGACATCGGCCGGCCGTTCGCGGTGACGGGGGACGTCATCGTGCACGGCGTGGTGTGGGACTCGGGCAACGACTCGCTGGTGAACATCCTGGGCAAGCTGACGTGCCACGGGCTCTACTCGAGCGGCGAGTTCAGCGTCGCCCAGGACATCGAGGCGCGCGACGTGGTGCTCGGCTACTACAACGACCACCTGCTCTCGGCGAACACCATCCGGGCCCGCGTCGTCATCGAGGATGACCACGCCTTCGATGCCCGCACCGAGGCGCAGCACCACTTCGACATCGACACCTACGCGCAGGGCTACGGCGACGGCGTGGCGGAGGAGCTGAAGGCCCTCTTCGTCGACGAGGTCTTCGAGACCGCCGAGGAGACGGACGAAGAGGAGGACGGCGAGCCGGCCCGCCTCGACAAGGGCGAGCTCTTCCACCGCATCAGCAAGGGCCTGCCCGTCTTCCGCGAGTAGCCCCGCAGTCGAGCCGCACGTGGTGTTGGGCTCCGGCGCGCGCAGGTTATCCGACGACCTCTCGCGCCCATACGTCCATCCAGTATTGGAAGCCCCGCCGCTCCCAACACCACGCTTCAATCACCAGTCAACACGCCGACAACACTCACCACGAGATACCGAGAAACACGTTCGAGTGAGGGGCACCATCGTGCTGCCTTTCTCCTGACACCTCGAGTGGCAGAGGGCTCGTCTGGGCAATCAGCCCAGGCGATAGCAGCGTTACGCAAGAAGGACGCCCCATGTTCAAGAAGCTCTTTGGATTGCTGGCCATGACGTCACTGCTCATTCCGTTCTGGGGTTGCGGAGCCCCCACCTCCCAAGAGATGGATGAGGCCGCCATTCAGGAGCACCTGAGCAAGCATGAGCATTCCGTCTCCGCCTCTTTCGCCGACGCGAGAGACACCGGCGTCTGCTACTGCTCCGTCTGCGCGAAGCACCACGCACCCGAGTGTCTGTGATTCAGAGAAGGCCGGGTCCCCGCCCTGCCTGCCTCAGAACGTCCGGATGAAGTCGAGCTCCACGCCGGGGTTCTTCCCGGCGTCGGAGTCCGTCATCGCGGAGGCCGGATTCTCGGGCACAGCCAGGCTGCCCGCTGCCTGCCACGCGGACACGTGACGGAAGGAGTTCGCGTCGAAGCCCGACAGCATCAGCACGTTGGGCACCCGCGACGGCAGCGGCGAGGCGTCATAGGCCGCCAGGTTCCACAGCACCACGTCCACTGGCCCCAGCGCGCGGTGCCACGCCTGGAGCGCGGCCTGGAGCGGCGGCACGCTCGCGTCGAACGCGATGCCTCGCTCGCGCAGCCACGCCGCCCTCTGCGGCGACAGCGTCTGAACCTCCGGCGGATGGAACTGCATGTCGGAGAAGAAGTAGAGCGTGCGCGGCCTCGGTCGGGACGGCGTCTCCAGCAACTGGGAGACCAGGTTCACCACTGAGTTCGCCACCTGCGTACCGCCCCAGCCCTTCCCCGCCCGCAGCTTCGTCGCCAGGTCGAACACCCCCTGCTTCGACTGACGCTGCTCCAAGAAGACGTCGTCGGAGAACGTCGCCGCGTACCCCAGCTCACGCGCCATCACCGCCGACAGCACCACCGCCACGTCTCCGACCTTCGCGGTGCTCTTCGCGCCGCCCAGCGCCGCGTCGAACATGGAGCCGGAGATGTCCGCGAGCCCCAGGCTCAACCCCTGCGGCAGCAATCCCTCGCACACCCGCTCCAGGATGACCTCGAACACCGGCGCGAGCGCGGGCACCGCCTCCGCGTGGAACTTGAACGTGTCGCCCGAGTAGTTCGCGCGGGCGCTGCCATTCATCGCCGCCAGCCACCCCATGTACACCTGATGCGGCCACAGGCCCGCGAAGCGCCGCCGCCGCGCCTCCGCCAGGAGCACCTCCACCGGGATGCCCGCCAGGTGCATGGCCCGCAGGTAGCCCTTGAAGGCCAGGTCCGGCAGCAGCCCCGGCACGTCCAGCACGCGCCGCCACGTCTCCTCCGTCGACCCCATGAAGGACAGCGCCTGCTCCGTCGTCAGGCGCCCGTTCACGAAGTGCTCCACGCTCGCGTCGCCGCCGAAGAACGCGCGCCGCGCCTCCAGCAGCTCGAGCCCCGCCGCCAACGCCCCGCGCTCCCGCGTGGGCGCATGCAGGTACCGGTAGAGCTTCAGCGTGCGCTCATCCAGGTGCGCCTTCGCCACGCCCATCGCGTCCACCAGCCGCAGGCTCGCGCGCTGACCGTTCTTCCGACGCCGCGCCACCGGGAACTGTCGACGGGCGTACTTGAGCAATTGATACACATCCATCCCCGCCAGCGCCCGGGCCATGCCCTTGCGCGCCGCGGGCGGCACCTCGCCCAACCCCAGGTTCTCGAAGTGGGTCAGGAACAGCGCCACGTCATCCGCGCGATGCCGCAGACACCGGAACGTGTACTCCTCCGTGAAGGGCCCGTCCGGGTCCGCCGCCGCGAGGATGGCCGGCGCCACGCTCCCCTGGATGCGGTTGCCCTTCCCCTTCACCGGGTCTCGCATGTACGCGCCGAACTTCCAGCCAAAGCCGCGCTCGTGCCGCTCCGCCGCCAGCAGCGCCGCCGCGTACGAGCGGATCTCCCCCACCTGCGTCCGGTAGAAGGACTCCTCCAGCAGCGCCGCGCCCTTCGTGAAGGTCAGGTGCAGCAGCGGGTCGGTCTTCGACAGGTCGAAGGCGGCGGCCCCCTCGTGCGTCAGTGAACCCACGACGTCACGCAGCACCCGAGGCATGTCCCCTCCGACCGGAGAAAAGTCGGCGCCCCATCCCCGTCGGCAAGCCAACGGAGATTCATGGACGAAGTAGGGGCGCCAGATGACTGAAAGCCTAACCGACCTCAGCCGGCCGGTGCGAGCGCTTCCTCGAACTCCGTCGCGCCCTCCAGCAGCGACGCGCAAAGACACGCGGGGCCCTGCAACGCGATGAAGCCATGCGCGCTGCCCTCCAGCTTGTCGAGCGTCTCACCAGGCCATACCTCGTGCCCGCCGTCCTCGCGCAGCCCGCCCTCCAGCACCAGGTTCCACTCGCGCCCCAGGTGCGTGTGACGCGGATAGTGCACGCCCGGGTTGAGCCGCAGCACCGCGGCCATCATCCCCTCGCGCGCGGGGCCCGTCTCCACCGGGAACAGCTCCGAGCCCTCCACCGGCCCCGGCATCCACAGCGACGCATCCTCCAGCGACTCGAGCAGCGCGCTCGCCCGCTCCCGCGTCACATCGAAGAAGGCCGCCAGCTTCTCCGTGAAGCGCTCCAGCCGGCCAGGCCCCTCCATCCGCGCCATCAACGCGGTCAGCACCCCGGCCGGCGGCTCCACCGGCGACTCCAGCGCCAGCAGGCCCTCACGCACCGAGGACAGGCGGTCGGCCTCGACCCGGCAGCGCTCGCACGCCGCCAGGTGTCGCTCCAGCGCCTCCCGCGAGGAGGCGTCCAGCGTCCCCAGTGCCCACTCGGCCAGGATGTCGTCGAGGTGCTCCGTCATCGCGTCCCATCCCGTCCCATCACACGGGCACTACGGAAGCCGCCGCCCTGGTGGATTTCCCTGGGGGCTACACCGCCACCGCGAAGTCGCGGAGGGCCGAGTTGAGGCTCGTCTTCTTGTCCGTGGACTGTGTCCGCTGCCCGATGATGAGCGCGCACGGCACCATGTACTTGCCCGCGGGGAACTGCTTCTCGCGCATGCCCGGAATCACCACGCTGCGCGCCGGGACGCGGCCCTTGTAGACGCGCTCCTCGGGGCCGGTGACGTCGATGATTTGAGTGGACGCGGTGAGCACCACGTTGGCGCCCAGCACCGCCTCCTCCTCCACCACCACGCCCTCCACCACGATGCAGCGGCTGCCCAGGAACGCGCGGTCCTCGATGATGACGGGAGACGCCGTGGGCGGCTCGAGCACCCCGCCCAGCCCCACGCCACCCGACAGGTGCACGTCGCTGCCCACCTGCGCGCAGCTGCCCACCGTGGCCCACGTGTCCACCATGGTGCCCGCGCCCACGCGCGCGCCGATGTTCACGTAGCCGGGCATCACCACCGCGCCCTTCTCCACGAAGGCCCCGTAGCGCACCGTGCCCGGCGGGACGACCCGCACGCCCGCCTTGTCCAGGTTCTTCTTCAGGGGGACCTTGTCGTGGAACTCGAAGGGCCCCACCTCCATCACCTTCATCTCCGACACGGCGAAGAACAGGAGGATGGCCTCCTTGACCCAGGCGTGGACCTTCCAGCCGTCCGGGCCCTTCTCCGCCACGCGCAGCTCGCCCGCGTCCAGGCGCGCCACCGTCTCGCGCACGGCGGACACGAAGTCCGCATCCTTGAGCTTCGTCCGGTCCGCGAACGCGGCCGAGACCTTCTGGGACAGTTCTTCGATGGGCAACATGGCGCCACCTTGAAGCACACTTCGGCGCGCCGCGCCGCACCAACCTGCCCGCCCTCAGGGGTGGGACGCGTCCGGCTCCGACGCCTGGCTCGCGTCCGGCTCAATCAGGCCCGCGGGCTCCGCCAGGGGCAGCGTCTGCGTGGTGATCTCCCCATGCAACGTCCGGGGCGCCACCTCCGTGTGCCCGCGTCCCTCCAGCTCCACCGCGCCCCGTGAAACATGTCTCACCCGCGCCATGGGCACCTCGCCCCAGGTCCGGCTGAAGGGCCAGCGACGCACGTAGAGGTGCGTGTCGCTCAACAGCGCCACGTATCCCAGCAGCGCGCCGCCCTCGTCGCGCACGCGCATCCCTCGGGTGATGGAGCGCCGCTCATAGGGCGACGCCGTCTCGGGCCAGGCCATGCGTTCCACCTCCTGCCCCCAAGGTGCACCTCCTCCTGCCCACAGAGGAGCACCCCTCGCGCGCCCGCTTCCTCGCCTGCTTGAGGCAACTTGAGTCCCAAGGGCTCCGATAACTCTCTGTTTTGCCGCGTTGAGCAGTGTCCACAACTGGTCAATCGACCCCTGGTCGTGCCAGCATCGGGTCATCCCTCACCCCCTGGAGGGCACATGAGCGCTACCCCCTCGCGCCCGTGGAGCCTCGCCGTGGCAGTGCTCGCGTCGTTCGTCGCCGGATGCCTCGGCGAGGCGGCGCTCGACATGCAAGGTCTGCCGGGCCCCGGCAACCCCAACCCCCAGCCCCCGCCGGTGCAGCAGGACGGCACGCTCGACTGTGACCTGGACCGGGTGCCGGCGGGCGTGACGCTCGCGAGCATCGCCTCCGACTTCGAGCGCGAGGTGCACCCGGCCCTGGTGCGCGAGGTGTCCGGCTGCATCTCCTGCCACGCGACGACGAGCGGCCGGCTCTTCAAGGTGGGCCTCAACGGCGTGGAGAACTTCTACGCCATCCGCGCCGCCGGCTACCTCACGCCCGCGTCGGGCTCCATGCTGTCGCGCCTCGTCACGACGGACGAGAGCGCGCGCATGCCGCGCGGCGAGCCGGCGTGGAACGCGCGCGAAATCGCCGCGGTGGCCGCGCTCACCTGTCAGCTCAAGGCGGTGGAGACGCGCCAGCCCTCGTCGCGTCCGGACGAGGAGTTCCCCCCGGCGCTCCTGGAGCCCTACCGGGGCCCCTCCGTCGCCACGTATGACAATCCCTTCCTGGGCTTCGAGCAGCTCAAGGGCAAGGTGAAGGCCGTCTTCGACGACGACTGGGTGCGCGGCGGGGTGGACCGCTTCGCGCAGAACGTGGGCCTGCTGGGCGGCGTGGACTACAAGGACCACTTCGTCGAGGCGCGCGTCGCCACCGCCGACTTCTTCCTGGGCCTGGATGACCTGTCGCGCGACGTGTGCCTCACGGCCGCCACCCATAAGACGGGCCCCTTCTCGGGCCTGGACCTGGCACAGCCGCTGACGGACATCCCCGCGCCCACCACCAAGACGTACGAGATGGAGGCCGCCGCGCGCGACGGCACCACCCTCCCCGCGGGCACGCAGATTCTCGCGAGCACCGGCGGCAAGTCCGGCAGCACGGGCTGGAACCTCTACACCACCGGCACCCTCACCACGCTGCAGCCCTACGTCTTCCCCGCGTCCGCCACCTACCGCTTCACGGTGAAGGCCAAGGGGGACCTGTGCGGCCCGGACCTGCCGAACATGCAGCTCAAGGTGGACGGCGTGCTGGTGAAGGAGTGGAGCGTCGCCAACAACACGGCCTACGCGGACTTCGTGCACACGCAGGCCGTCGCCGGCGGGGACCACCTCCTCACGGTGGGCTTCACCAACGACTACGGCGAGACGGGTGTCTGCGACCGCAACCTGCACGTGGACGCGCTCGTGGTGTACGGCCCCACGGAGGCCGCCACCGGCACCCAGCGCGCGGACGCGGCGAAGGCCAAGGTGGACACGCTCTACCGGCGGATGCTGTACCGGGCCTCCTCCCCCGAGGAGCGCGCCAACGGCTACGCGCTGGTGACGGACCTGCTGGGCATCGAGGCCAACGCCACCAAGGCCTGGAGCGGCCTGTGCGAGGGCCTGATGCGCGCGCCCGACTTCCTCTTCACGCTGCCGCCCTCGTACGAGCGCTTCACCGGCAAGGAGCGCGAGCGGCTGCTCTTGGTGAAGCTGGCCATGGACCTGCTGGGCAGGCCGCCGTCCGCGCAGGACTTCACCGCGCTGGAGGACGGGCAGAAGTCGTGGGAGGCGATGGTGGACGGATACCTGGCCTCGGCGGACTTCCGGGCGAACTACTTCAAGCGCATGCGCGTGCGCACCGAGAGCGAGGGCACGCCCGACACGGACGAGCCCGCGCGGCTGTGGACCTTCCTGGTCGAGCAGGAGCGGCCCTTCGGGGAGCTGCTCACCGGCGACTACTCGGTGGACGGAAGCTTCCAGCAGGTGACGCGCCCCCCGCAGCACGGCAAGACGGGCGTGCTCACGATGAAGGGCTTCATCAAGAACAAGCCGGGCCTGCCGCACTACAACTACGCGGCGCGCGTGATGACGGACTTCATGGGCACCCTGTACGAGGTCCCCGCCGAGGTCTTCGACATGCGCGGCGCGGCCACCGCGTCCTCCACCGTGGACCCCAGCAGCATCTGCTACTCCTGCCACCAGACGCTCACCCCGCTGGCGCACCAGCGCCTGCGCTGGGACGACGAGGGCAACTACCGCACCCAGGACGAGCAGGGCGTCACGCTGGACGACACGGACAGGAACCTCGCCGCCACCTATGCCTTCAAGGGCCAGGGCATGGAGGCCTTCGCCACGCAGGCGGTGAAGAAGGAGGCCTTCGTGCGCCGCACGCTCAACGCCCAGTTCGCCCTGCTGTTCGGCCGCGAGATGCGCCACGAGCAGGACGAGCGCGCCATCTACAAGCGCCTGTGGGACGTCAGCCACGAGCACGACGGCAACCTCAAGGCCGTGCTCAAGACCCTCGCCACCTCTCCCGAATACCTGCGCCAGTAGCGCCGCCCAAAGGACCGCCGCCATGAACCGCCGCCGATTCCTCGCGGGCGCCGCCGCGGGCGCCGCCATCAGCACCCTGGACTGGCTCCGCTTCTTCCGCGCCTTCGGAGTGCCCGGGACGAAGAAGGAGCTGGGCTTCGCCGAGGCCGCCGCCGCCGAGGCCGACAACCCCCGCTTCCTCATCTACTGGTTCCAGGAGGGAGGCTGGGACGGGTACTCGATGTTCAACCCCGTCCACACGCCCAATGACTCCATCCGCGTCATCCCCGCGGGCGAACTGCGCCCCACCCCGTCGTGGACGAACCACCGCTACCGGCCCAAGGGCTACGGCGCCACGCCGTCGGACCCGCCGAAGACGCAGGGCAACATCCAGTACGGCTACCTGGCGCAGGACGGCCTGGACCTGTTCCCCGACCTGGCGGTGGTGTCCAGCCACAACGGCAACACCTTCCACTCGGGCGGACGGTGGGAGTACCACTACGGCAAGTACAGCGCGTCGCTGTCGGGCAAGCGGGGCGCGGACGAGCGCACGGTGATGCAGGCGTTCTGCGAGGCGTACGGCACGGGCTTCCTCTTGCCCCACGTCTCGTGGCACCGGTGGCTGTCCGACGGTGAGCTGTCCATCCCGTCCTATCCCGAGGGCACCGGCTACTACGAGAAGCTGGGCCCGGTGCACGCGCACACGCTCTACGGCAAGACGCCCGCGGCGATGCGCGAGCGGCTCGCGTCGCTGGGCAACGTGGCGCAGGGCCAGCGCGACGCGCGCATCCGCCAGTTCACCGACAACCTGCAGGCGAGCTTCCTGGCGGAGAAGAACAGCGAGTCGGTGCGCGCCTTCAACTCCGCGCTCCAGATTCACCGGGCGCTGACGGCCGGCGGCAGCATCAACCTGGACCCTCGCACGCTGTTCACCCACACCACGCTGCGCGCCGAGTTCGGCATCACCGCGGCGGACGAGGCCACGGACTCGTCGTCCATCAACGGCAACCCCGCGCGCACCAAGGAGACGCCCAACACCAACGTGCAGGCGTTGATGACGTACGAGATGATGACGAAGGGGCTGTCCATCGGCTTCTTCATCGAGAACCGCGGCCTGCGCCAGTTCGACACGCACCGCGACCGCCGCTCCATCATGAACAACAAGGGCCAGACGGAGCAGCGCGACATGATGCGCAAGAACCTCTGGAACCCGCTCAGGACGCTGGTGGCGAAGCTCAAGTCCACGCCCTACGGCACCACGGGCAAGAGCTACTACGACTTCACCACCATCGTCCTCGCCTCGGAGATGGGCCGCACGATTCAGGGCGACGTGGAGGGCATCCTCGCCAAGGCGGGCGTGACGGACGCGCAGAAGTACGAGGAGATCATGCTCCAGGACTGCTGCCAGCACTGGCGCGTCAACAGCGTGGCCTTCCTGGGTGGCACCGTGCGCGGCAACACGCAGTATGGCCGCGTGGGCAGCGCGTCCCTGGACGGCATCCCGATGATGCCCAACGGCACGCTGGACCCGGCGTACGACCCGGACACGGGCCTGCTGGTGCCGGGGCGGACCAAGAACGCCACCAGCTTCGTGTCCGACGCCGGCCACGTGTACGCCACGGCGCTCCACCTGTCCGGGTTGGACCCGGCGGCGCTCAAGGCCGCGGGCAAGGGCAAGAACGACCGCCCGCCCATGACGTTCATCAAGCGCTGAAGCGCCCGCATGATGCGGGGCCGCCACCGTCCCTCCGGAGGCGGCCCCCAAGGCTCAGGCGACTTCAGGCGTCGAGGACGCGCGCCACCGCGTCCACCACCTCCTGGTCCGTGGGGAAGGCCAGCGACGCCTTCCGGATGACCACCTTGCCGTCGACGGCGACCTCGTAGCTGCCCGACGGCCCGGGCTTCAGCTCCGCCTCCACATCCAGCTCGTCCTTCAACGCGGCCGCCGCACGGGCGGCCCTGGGCTTGTAGCCTCAGGAGTTGCAGTACGTAATCGTGACCTTCTTGTCGGCCATGGCGTGTCTCCTCGCGCGGGGCTCGACCCCGTCCCCGAAGAGATAATGCGTTCGCGGCCCGCGAGCCAGCCCACGCCTGGCGCCGGGGACAGGACGCGCGCCGTCCGCGGCGCTAGGTTCTTCTCCGCCATGACGGACTTTCGTGAGCGCATCGCCGCCGCCTATGACGTCGAGTCCTTCCGCCGCGAGGGCCAGCGGCTGGTGGACACGCTGGCGGACTACCTGGCCCAGGCCGAGCGCGGAGAGGGCCTGCCGGTACTGCCCTGGGCCGCGCCCGCGGTGAGTGTGGACCGCTTCCCCGCCGCCTTCCCCGAGGAGCCCACGGGCGACTTCGCGGAGCTGGTGGCGCGCGTGCTCTCCGGCTCCAACCACCTGCACCACCCGCGCTACGTGGGCCACCAGGTGACGGCCCCCGTGCCGCTGGCCGCGCTGTGCGACGCCGTCTCCTCGCTGCTCAACAACGGCATGGCCGTGTACGAGATGGGCCCCGTCTCCACCGCCATGGAGCGCAACGTGCTGCGCTGGATGGCCGCGCGCCTGGGCCTGCCGGAGTCCGCGGACGGCGTGCTCACCTCCGGCGGCTCCCTGGGCAACCTCACCGCCCTGCTCGCCGCCCGCCAGGCGAAGGCCGGCTACGACGCCTGGAACGAGGGCGCCCACGCGGGCCCGCCGCTCGCGGTGCTGGTGCCCGCCACCGCCCACTACAGCCTGTCGCGCGCCCTCCGCGTCATGGGCTGGGGCCAGGGCGGCGCCATCCCCGTCGCCGTGGACGAGCGCTTCCGCCTGCGCCCCGACGCGCTCGGCCCCGCGCTGGAGTCCGCCACGCGGCAGGGCCGCAAGGTCATCGCCGTCGTCGCCAGCGCGGGCTCCACCGCCACCGGCGCGTTCGACCCGCTGGAGCCCGTGGCGGACTTCTGCGAGCACCACGGCCTGTGGTTCCATGTGGACGCGGCGCACGGCGCCTCCGCCGCGCTCAGCGCCGCCCATCGCCACCAGGTGCGCGGAATCGCCCGCGCGGACTCCGTCGTCTGGGACGCGCACAAGGGCCTGCTCATGCCCGCGCTGGTGACGGCGGTGCTCTTCCGCGACGGCGCGCGCTCCTTCGAGTCCTTCGCCCAGGAGGCCAGCTACCTCTTCGGCGACACCGAGCGCCCGTGGAGCGACGTGGCCCTGCGCACGATGGAGTGCACCAAGGAGATGATGGCGCTCAAGCTGTACGCCTGCCTGAGCGTGCTGGGCACCCGCCTGTTCGCCGACGCGGTGACGGAGTCCTACGCCCTCACCCGCCGCTTCGCCGAGCGGCTCTCCCAGGCCGGCGACTTCCAGGTCCCCGTCCCGCCCGACTGCAACATCCTCTGCTTCCGCCACACCCCCGGACACGTGCCGCCCGAGGCGTGGGACGCGCTGCAGGCGCGCCTGCGCGAGCGGCTGGTGACGCGCGGAGACTTCTACCTGGTGCAGACGAAGCTGCCCCAGGGCGTGTTCCTGCGCGTCACCGTCATCAACCCGCTCACCACCGACGCGGACCTGGACGCGCTGATGGAGGCGCTCAGGACGGCAGCTCGACGGTGAACTCGCTGCCGACGCCGGGCTCGGACGCCACCGAGACGACGCCGCCCAGCACCGACACCATCTCCCGCACCAGTGTCAGCCCCAGCCCCACGCCCGGCTTGGACTTGTGGTCCAGGGGCTCCAGGTGTGAGAAGGGCTCGAAGATGTGGGCCTGCTCGGCGCGGGGGATGCCAGGCCCGGTGTCGCGCACCCGCAGGCGCCAGCCCTGGGGCCGCGCCTCCACCGCCACCGACACCCCGCCCTGCTCGGTGTACTTCACCGCGTTGGACACCAGGTTGAGCAGCACCATCTGCACGATGCGCGGATCCGTGCGCGCCACTGCCTGCCCCCGGGGCCGGTCCCACTCCAGCGCCAGCCCCTTGCGCCGCGCCTCCAGCCGCGCCTCCTCCACCACCTCGTCCACCACCGCGCCCAGGTCCACCGTCTCGCGCCGCACCACCAGCCTGCCCTCTTCCAGTTGGTTGTACTGGAGCACCATCTCCACCATGTCGCGCAGCCGCAGCGTGGAGCGGTGCATCCGGTCGAACATGTCCAGCGCCCGGGGCGGCAGCCCTCCCAGCTCCCGCTGCAGCGCGTGCTGGGTGAGCTGCAACACCGACAGCGGCGTGCGCAGCTCGTGTGACACCAGTTGCAGCAGCGTGCTGCGCGACGCGCTGGCGCGCTCGGTGGTCTCCAGCGCCACCTCCAGCTGCCGCTTGCGCATGCCCAATTCGCGCGCCATCGCCTCCAGGTCCACCGAGCGCGCGGCGAGCAGCCCCTGGAGCACCTCGCGCGTGCGCTTCATCACGGCCAGGTTCGTCACCCGCGCCACCAGCTCCTCGGACACGAAGGGCTTCACCACGTAGTCCTGCGCGCCGCCGCGCAGCAGGTCCACCCTCAGCGCGTCATCCGCGCGCGCGGTGAGCAGCAGGATGGGCGTGGACTCCAGCCCCGGGCGCGTGCGCACCGCGCGCACCAGCTGGTCTCCGCCCATGCGCGGCATCATCAAGTCGCTCACGATGACGTCCGGCAGCATCCGCTCCGCCTTCGCCAGCCCCTCCAGGCCGTCCTCGGCGGTGGCCACCTGGAAGTCCTTCGCCAGCGTGTCCACCACGTAGCGGCGCATCTCCTGGGTGTCCTCCACCACCAGCACGCGCGGCCGGCTCGAGTCATCCGCCCGCGTGGCCACCGCCACCTCGCGCTCGGGCGGCCGCAGCACGTCCAGCTCCGCGCGCGCCGCCTCGACATCCACCTCGTGCGCCGGGGCGTCCGCGCGCGCCGCGAGCTTCACCCCCGTGGGCGCGAGCAGCGGCAGCTCCACCACGAAGCGCGCGCCGCCACCCGGGCGCTCCTCCGCCCAGATGCGCCCCTCGTGCAGCGCCACGAAGTCCCGGGCGATGGCCAGCCCCAGCCCCGTGCCCCCGGTGTCGCGCGTGGTGGCCGCGTCCCCCTGGCGGAAGCGCTCGAAGATGCTCTCGCGATGCTCGGCGGGCACGCCCGGCCCGCTGTCCTCCACCACCAGCCGCCCCTGCCCCGCCTCCGCGCTCACCGCCACGCGGATGTGCCCGCCCTCGGGCGTGAACTTGGCCGCGTTGGACAGGAGGTTGAGCACCACGCGCTCCACCTTCTCCGGGTCCACCTGCGCCGGCAGCATCGCGGGCAAGTCCAGCGCGAAGTCCAGCTTGCGCTCGGCCACCAGCCCCTCGAAGTTCTCCGCGGCCAGCCGCACCAGCCGCGCCAGGTCCACCTCCTCGTACGACAGCCGCATCTGCCCCGCGTCCAGCTTGGCCACGTCGAGCAGCGCGTTGACGTGCCGGAGCAGCACCCGCGCGTTGCGGCGCACCACCTCCAAATCGCGGTGCGCCGCGTCCGGCAGCGTGCCCTGCTGGAGCAGCCGGTCCACCGGCCCCAGGATGAGCGTCAGCGGCGTGCGCAGCTCATGGCTGACGTTGGCGAAGAAGCCGGTGCGCTGCGCCTCGGAGGCCTTCAGCTTCGCGTACAGCGTCTCCAGCTCCCGCGAGCTCTTCTCCAACTGCACCCGGCGCTCCTCGGACAGCCGCGCCGCCTCCGTCACCTCCACCACCCGCCCGCGCAGCGGCACCAGGTACATGCCCGTGGCCACCGACGCCACCGCCGTCACCACCTTGATGCCGCCCCCCAGGTAGTAGGCCGAATACCAGACGTTCCACACCTCCATCAGGTGCGTCAGCCCACACGCGCCGATGAAGACACCGAACGACAGAATCATCCCGCCGAAGGGCAGCCGCGCCCGCCGCACCAGCGCGTACAGCGTCAGCGAGATGAAGAAGTACGCCGAGCCGATGAGGATGTCCGACAGGACGTGCATCGCCACCAGGTCCTGTTTCCACAGGTAGCAGTGCCCGTGTGGCATGTTCCAGGCACCGTAGAAGAAGTCCCGCAGGCCCTCTGTGAGCTGGGAGAACCGCTCCAGGGAAACCGCGCCGCGCACCGCATGTCCGAGCTGGTCGTTCATGGCGTTCCCTTCCACTGTCACGCATGGCGGGGGCCCCCACGGCTGTTCCCCCCGGAGGAAGTATTCCATGCAAAACAGGTGACTCTTGCCACCCCCCATCTCACACCGGGGCGAGGCGAAAGGGCAGGAGACGTGGGTACACGCGCCGGGTGCTGGACAGTCGCCCCCCGGGTCGAAATGCGATAGAGCCCGAGCCGCCATGCTCGTCTCCCTGGTCATCCCCGTCTACAACGAGATTCCCACCCTGGCGGAGCTGCTGCGCCGCTGCATCGCGGTCGACTTCCCCAAGGAGCTTGTCCTCGTGGACGATTGCTCCCGGGACGGAAGCCGGGAGCTGTTGCAGCAGCTCGCCGAGCAGGGCGTGGGCCTGCTGGGGGGCACGCCGAAGAACCGCAACGAAATCCGGGTGCTGTTCCAGGAGCAGAACCAGGGCAAGGGCGCCGCGCTGCGCAGGGGCTTCGCCGAGGCCACCGGGGACATCATCCTCGTGCAGGACGCGGACCTGGAGTACGACCCGCGCGACATCCCCCGGGTGATTCAGCCCATCCTGGACGGTGAGGCCGACGTCGTCTTCGGCAGCCGCTTCACGGGGACGCCCCGCCGGGTGCTGTACTTCTGGCACACGGTGATCAACAACCTGTTGACCACGCTCTCCAACATGACGAGCGGGCTGAACCTCACCGACATGGAGACCTGCTACAAGGCCTTCCGCGCCGAGGTGCTGCGCTCCGTCGAGGTCGAGGAGGACCGCTTCGGCTTCGAGCCCGAAATCACCGCCAAGGTGGCCCGCGGCAACTGGCGCATCTACGAGGTGCCCATCAGCTACCACGGGCGCACGTACGAGGAGGGCAAGAAGATTGGCTGGAAGGACGGCGTGCGCGCCCTCTACGCCATCGGCAAGTACGCGCTGAAGCGCTAGTCACGCGCGTCGTCCGGGAAGACCCCGTCCCCTCGCGGGACACGGTGACCTCCCGGGTCGTCCGGCGCGGGCCTCGCGTGCACGAGGTCCGCCCGGACACACGCCCCTTCACGACTAGCGCCGGGTGCCGCTGTCGCTGGTGCCCGAGGGGCCCGCGTTGGTGCCCGTGGTGCCGCCGGAGCCGCTGTTGTCGAGCCCCGCGCCCGAGCCGCCGGTGCCGCCCGTGGTGTTCGGGTTGCCCGTGCTGGTGCCGCTCGCGCCCGTGCCGCCGGTGCCTCCCGGGCTGGTGCCGCTGGTGGCCGGGTCGTTCGTGCTGCTCGTGCCCGACGTATCCGTGGTGTCCGTCCCGCTCGCGCCGCTGCCGCCGGAGCCCGTGCCGTTGAGGTCGGAGCCGGTAGTGCCCTGGCTGCCGGTGCCGCTGCCACCCGCCCCCGTGCCGTTGAGGTCGGAGCCGGTGCCGCTCGAGCCCGAGCCGCTGACATCCGAGCCGGTGCTGCTGCCCCCCGCGCCCGTGCCGTAGACACCGGAGCCGGTGCTGCCCGGCTGTGCGCCCGAGCCCTGGACATCGGAGCTGCTGCCGCTGCCTCCGATGCCGTCGTCGCTCGAGCCCGCACCGCCGTGGTCCTGCGTGGCGCCACTCGGGACGGCGTCCTGCGAGCCCCCCGTCATCTCCGTCGTGCGACCCGAGCCCCCTGTGCCCTGCTCGTTGCGTGAATCCGCGGACTGCCGGGACTCACAGGCCCAGCCCAGCGCCATCGCCGGCACCAGCGCGCCAATCAACCACCCTCTTCGGAAATCTTTCATGGTCGTGCTCCCCACCACTGTGGACCTCTCAATGTGAAAACGAGGCGCACGAAGGACAGGGGCACGGCGGCGGGTGTCGGGCCGTCGCTCGGAGAGCAGGACGCCCAGACACATCGCCCCTTCCGTGGACTGTGAGGCAAGGGAGCGTGCTCGCACGGGCGCGGGGGGGCCGCGTCGCGCGACGGGGGCGGTGAGGCTCACCGCCCCCCAGGCGGACAGGCTACCCGTGGGCGCGCGTCTCCTCCGTGGGAGAGGGCTCGGGCGGCGGCACCGAGGGCGGCGCGCCCAGGAGCAGCGCCTTCGCCGCGTCCACCGCCTCGCTCGTCCCCGTCAGCGCGAGCACGTCGCCCACCCGCAGCACCTCCTGCGCGGTGGGCACCGACAGGCTCTGCTCGCCACGCTGGATGGCCAGCACCGTCGCGCCCGTGAGGCCGCGCAGGTTCACCTGGGCCAGCGTCTTGCCCGCGCCGGGGCTGGACTCCTCCAGCCGCACGGAGGCCGGCGCGCCCAGGCCCGGCAACAGCCCCTGCACGTGGTCCAGCGCGTGCTCCTCCGCGCCCGGCTCCTTCGAGTGCGACTGCGCCGCCAGCGCCGCCACCAGCACCTGCGCGCCGGCGCGCACGTGGCCGTGCAGGTTCGTCGCCCCGCGCCAGAACGCGACGCCCAGCGCGCCCACCAGCACCAGCAACACCAGGGGGCCCGCCACGCCCTTCAAGAAGGGCTGCGTCACCACCACCACGGGGATGGCCACCAGCAGGACGATGCCCACCTGCAGCGTGACGAGCAGCACCCGCCGAGGCGCCGCGGCCAGGTCCAGCTTGCCGTCCTTGCGCGCCGGCAGCGCCGCCTCCGACAGAATCGAGCCCAGCCGCCGCGCCATGCCGATGACGCCCAGGATGAACGGCACCGCCAGCAGCACCGCGCCGCCCAGGATGAGGTTCTTCGACAGGTCCTCGTCCACGCCCGTCTGGACCTCGACGAAGTGGGCCATGCGGTCCGCCATCAGCGCCGTGCCGATGACCAGGACCACCAGCAGCACCGCGTCCAGCACCAACAGCCGGATGAGGCGCCGCACGCCCGCGCCCAACGTCTCCCGACGCGGCGCCTGCCGCAGCCGCTCCACCCACGTACCGTACAGCGTGACGAAGGTCTGCAGGGGCTTGGGCAGCTTGCGGTCCACCCACGACGCCACCGGCCCCGAGGCCTTGATGAGCAGGGGCGTGGTGAGCGTGGTGATGGCCGACACGGCCACCGCCACCGGGTAGATGAACGAGCCGGTGGCCTTCAGCGACAGGCCCAGCGCGGCGATGATGAAGGAGAACTCGCCAATCTGCGCCAGGCTCAGGCCCGCCTGCACGGAGGTGCGCGTGCTGTTGCCCGTCAGGAACGCGCCCAGCGCCACGCTGACCAGCTTGCCGACGATGACCACCACGGTGAGCACCAGGATGGCCGCCCAGTGCTCCATGATGAGCGCGGGGCTGATGAGCATGCCCACCGACACGAAGAAGATGGCCGCGAACATGTCGCGCACCGGCTGCACCAGGTGCTCGACCAGCTTCTCCTCACCCGACTCCGCCACCAGCGAGCCCGCCAGGAACGCGCCTAGCGCCACCGAGTAGCCGAACGACTGGGCCAGCAGCGCCACCGCGAAGCAGATGCCCACGCTCGTCACGAGCGTCGTCTCCGGCCGGTTCAGCTTGATGACCGCGCGCATGGCCCGGGGGATGATGAACAGGCCCACCGCCACCAGGCCCACCAGGAACGCCACCAGCTTGCCCGTGGTCAGCGTCAGGTCCTTCACCGACAGGCCCGCGCCCGTGGAGATGGCCGTCAGCGTGGCCATCAGCAGCACCGCGATGAGGTCCTCGACGATGAGCACGCCCACCACCAGCTCCCGCAGCTTCCCGCGGATGCCCTGCTCGTCGAACACCTTGGCGATGATGGTGGTGCTGGACACGGCGATGATGGCGCCGGTGAAGATGCTCTCCAGCGTCGTCCAGCCGAAGGCGCGCCCCACCACGAAGCCCAGCCACACCATGATGCTGCACTGGATGACGGCCGTGAGCCCGGCGGTGAACCCCACCGAGAACAGCTTGCGCAGGCTGAACTCCAGCCCGAGCGAGAACATCAGCAGGATGACGCCCAGCTCCGACAGCGTCGTCACCACCTCCTGGTTGGCGACCAGCGGAATCGGCAGGTAGGGGCCCACCACGAGGCCCGCGAGGATGTAGCCGAGCACCACGGGCTGGCGCAGCTTCTGGAAGACCACCGTCGTCACCGCGGCGACGCACAGGACAATGGCAATGGCCTGGAGGACCTCGTGGGCTCCGTGCATCAGGTCACCTCAATCTGGAAGACTCGGACGGGACGCGCCCCGCTTTTTTCCGAGGACTCGGAAAGACAAGGGCCATCCCTCGGGGATGAAAGGAAAAGACGACGTCACGCCGGGCTTCTCGCCCGGACCACCGCGGGACTCCACGCGCGACCCCGGCCCGGCAGAGGGCCCGCGTCGCGCACGGGTCAGCCGAACTCGGGCGGTCCGCGCAGCGTCCGACTGGCGATGGAGGGACGGTCCGCGACTTCCCCGCTCGACGTGGGCGCCGCCGGGGCACGACGTTCGCGCAAGGTGACGCGCGTGAAGGCGTGGTGACGCTCGCGGCCCCAGCGGTACAGGGCCAGCAGGTCCGGCTCCAGCCCCGTGCGGGTCCGCACCGAGGAGGCCGCGAAGACGACGGGCCCCGCGCCCACATGGAGCCCCAGGTCCCAGCCGCCCAGGTCCGTGATGTGGAACTGCGCGCCCCAGCGCCGCGAGGACTTCTTGGAGGACCCGGCGCCCTGGAGCACCGACGTCACGCCGGAGTCGGCGTAGAAGCCGCGCTCGGGGGTGCTTCGGGTGGGGCACTCGGCGTCCCCGGCGCGCAGGACGGTCGCCAGGACCAGCGCCATGCCCAGGGCCAGCAGCCCGGCACGGAGCAGCTCACTCCCGGAACCGGGCATTCGCGATGTCGGGCCGGGGGAGCGCATCGGCCGTTCAGGTACTACGCCGGACATGGCCCCGTAAAGCGCGGGTTGTCCCCCGCCCGCCAGTCCGCTCAAGCCCCACCGCGCGGACGAGGTGGCGAGCGCGCGGAGCGGCGGCGCGGCCATGCGCCCGTGGCTCCACGCGCCCTGACGCGAGGGGACGACACCCCGTTCCAGGCGGGTGCGTCACCGGGCTGTAGGCCCATGTCCTCCTCTCCACGAATGAGTCGACCGGGACGGGGCGCGAAGGCGCGCGTGGACGATGACAACGTCCGCCCGTGCACAGCGATGGCAGGCGTCGATGCGGCGCGTGCATGGGCGTGCCGCCGAGGGGGAGCATCCCTAGGTTGAGGATGTGCTTTCACGATTCCTGCTCTACGGGTGCACGGGTTGGGTGCTGGAGGTCCTCTTCACGGGGGCGAACGCGGCCCTGCGCCGGGACAGGAGCGCCACGGCACAGACCTATCTCTGGATGCACCCCATCTACGGGGGGACGGCGCTGGCGCTGGAGGAGGTCTCCGCCAGGCTCAAGCCCCTGCCCCGGCCGGTGAGGGCGCTGGCCTACACGGCCCTCATCTTCGGGGCGGAGTACGCCACGGGGTGGCTCTTGAAGAAGGTGCTCGGCCGCTGCCCGTGGGACTACACGCCGCACCGCTGGAGCGTGCACGGGCTCATCCGCCTGGACTACGCGCCCGCCTGGTACCTCACCGCGCTGCTGTTCGAGCCGGTCCGCGACGGGCTGCTCCACGTCACCAGCGAGGCTTTGCGGCACACGCCCGAGTACCGGGAGGCCGAGGAGGCCGGGGTGGTGCCCGCCGGGTGCCTTCCCGAGGGCGAGGCGGAGCAGGCGGGTGTGGTGGCCACGCGCTTCGAGCGGGCCCAGGTGGTGGAAGTCTCCCCCTGAGGCGGGGGTTCGTGGGGGGTGGCCCTTCCCCCGCCCGAGTCCGCTGGTCGACTGCTCCCCAGGCGGTTGTGAAAGGGCTTCCGGCTTTTCTTCCTCCGTGCCGCGTCGCGTAGTACCTTCGCGGCCGCATTCCCCCACGCGCCAGCGGGAAATTCCGCCGACTCTCCGAAAGTTTCCGCCCTCGTATGTTCGACTGGCTTCACACCCTCTTTTCGCGCGACCTCGCCATCGACCTCGGCACGGCGAACACGCTCATCTACATCCGCGGTCAGGGCATCGTGTCCAACGAGCCCTCGGTGGTGGCCGTCCAGCAGGACGCGCGCGGGGGCAAGAAGGTCCTCGCGGTGGGCAAGGAAGCCAAGGAGATGTTGGGCCGCACGCCGGGCAACATCGTCGCCATCCGGCCGATGAAGGACGGCGTCATCGCCGACTTCGAAATCACGGCGGCGATGCTGCGCTACTTCATCCAGAGCGCGCACAACCGCAAGACGCTGGTGAACCCGCGCATCATCATCGGCATCCCCTCTGGAATCACGGAGGTGGAGCGCCGCGCGGTGCGTGAGGCGGCGGCGAACGCGGGCGCGCGCGAGGTCTACCTGATTGAGCAGCCGATGGCGGCGGCCATCGGCGCGGGCCTGCCGGTGACGGAGCCCAGCGGCAACATGATTGTGGACATCGGCGGTGGCACGTCCGACGTCGCGGTCATCAGCCTGGCGGGCATCGTGTTCGCCAAGAGCGTGCGCATCGGCGGCGACAAGCTGGACGAGGCGATCATCCAGTACGTGAAGCGCAAGTACAACCTGCTCATCGGCGAGCGCACGGCGGAGCTCATCAAGATGGGCATCGGCACGGCGTATCCGACGGACGAGGTCATGACCATGGAGATCAAGGGTCGCGACCTGGTGGCGGGTGTGCCGCGCACGCTGACGGTGTCGAGCGACGAGGTGCGTGACGCGCTCGCCGAGCCGGTGAACGGCATCGTCGAGGCGGTGAAGCTGACGCTGGAGCGCACGCCCCCGGAGCTGGCCGGTGACATCGCCGACAGGGGCATCGTGCTGGCCGGTGGTGGCGCGCTGCTGAAGAACCTGGACACGCTGTTGCGTGAGGAGACGGGCCTGCCGGTGTTCCTGGCCGAGGACCCACTTTCCGCCGTGGTGATTGGCGCGGGCAAGGCGCTGGAGTCGCTCGACATCCTCCGCCAGGTCTGCCAGCCGGGCTGAGCCTCGGCCCTGTCGTGAGCACCGCGGCGCCGTGCCTCCTGGAGGCCGGCGCCGTTCGTGTTTCCAGAGGTCAGACCTCGGTGAACCTCACGCCGGTGACTTGAGCGCGCTCCAGTGCGAGCTTGAGGTCCTCGGAGACGATGAGGCCCAGGTCCCAGCCCCAGGTGCGGAACACCTGGGCGTCACCGACCTTCGACTTGTCGATGCGCATGCCGATGACGGACTTGTAGTCACCCACCCGGTCGGGCTGGCCGTGTTCAGGCTTCCAGTATCGGACCTCGTCGGAGGCTTGGTCGTCGATGCAGCGGATGAGCCGGGTAACGACCACGAGGAGGTACTGGTCCGGCATCCCTTGGATTTCGATGGGGAGGAGCTGCACCGTGTCAGGTGCCAGCTCCGCGAAGAGCTCCGCGACCCGGACATGGACGACGGGCGCCATGCCGAGGGCCGTGGTGCTGAACTCCAGGCTTCGCCCGGGCTCTTCGATGGGGATGCTCAAACGTCCTTGCGGTGGAAGCGCTCGCCCGGCACGGAAGACAAATGGGTCCTCCACCTCCTGCCCCGTCTCATCCGCGGGGTCCCCCAGGGTCCAGTTCCCAGACTCCATCACCTGCGCGAGCTTGAAGTAGCGCTTGGGCATATCTGGCTCTCTATCTCACTTCCTCTTCGTCACCAGTTCGTGGAGCTCTGTCCCCTTCGTCCTGACTTCGATGGCCACGGACCGGAGTTCGGCGGTCAGCGCCTTGCGACAGGTCTCCACGGTACGACAGCTCCTTACCGAGTCGTTGAGCCGAGCATAGACGGCTTCGTGATACCGCTGCGGGTGAGGACCCCTGTGGCCCCTCACCTCCACGATATTCTCCGGGTCTTTCAGCTCCATTCCTGCTCTCCGGAACAGCTTCCGGAACAATGGGGTCCAGGGCCCACCCCGGACAGTGGAGATGCTGTTCTTGTCCGTGGCGATGTGATGGCGATGCGGCTTGCTCGCACCGTTTTCCCGACCCGCCATCGCCAGCGCATTGGGTGCGAGCGCGATGGTGAGTCCCTCGCCCGACACCGCGACCGAACGCACCGCCCCCATGGCCGCGAACTGGAAACCCGCCTGAGATTCGACCGCCAGCGCCGCCTGTGCGGAGCCCGGCAGTTGCGCTGACTTCGCCGCCAACCCCGCCGTGTTGCCGATAGCGGCGGTGGCCAACATCACGAAGACACGCGCTGCGTTCTCCCCCAGCACCGCTCCAAATGCGGAGCCCGCTTCGTCGAGCTGCTCGAAAGTGGTGGCACGGTCCACATCCCTGACGAGCGCGCACCATCCACCGATGATGCCCAACACCGTGTCGACGCCCAGGTAGGCGATGGCCGTCACTGTCAGCAACGTCGCCAGTCCCTTCGACACGGGCTCGGGCAGAGACCACAGGAGCATGTACATCGTCACCGAGGCCATCACTACCGAGAGGACTTGCTTGGGGTCGGTCATGTCCTCCAGCGCCTCGGCCGACTCATCCCAGACCGAGCCCATGGCGATGGCCATCGCCAGCACGTACTTGCCATCACTGCCGAGCAGCGGGCCTTCTTCCAGCAGACTCAGGCAATCACCCGGCGTGCCCTTGTTCCGACACCATCGGCCATAGGCCTGGGTCATCTCCTCGTCCGCATACGTCTCCAGCAAGTGAGGCCCCTCACCAGGAGGCTCGCCCCTGGCCGAGAGACGGTGCGTCCGGTGCTCGTAGAGGTACAGCCCGCTGCGGGAGGGGAACCCGAACAGTTCACGGGCCTGCCTCATCGGGTTGTTCGAGGGAACGACATCACGCGACAGGGACTTCATCGCATCCTCGAACTCGTCATCTTCGAGTCGGGCCTCGGCCAGCTCCGCACCCTCTTCCTCATGGGGCGCCAGGGTCAAGACCTCGCGCCCCGTGTCGAGACGAACGACCCGGGCCGAGGAGCACCCAACTCCCGTCAACAGCATGAGCAGCGCGACGCACCAACGTGGCGACATGGGCCCTCCGTGTCAGGAGCCCGAACCATGCCTCGCGGCCCTGACACGTCCCCTCACCCGGGCCAGAAAGGGAGCACGAGCGGGTTTGACACCCACACAGGCCCTGGATTGTGGTGCGCCCATGAGCACATCCACGGTTCGTCACACGTTGTCGAAGGTCCTCGCCGCCACGCTGCTCGTGTCCTCGCCCGCGCTCGCGGACTGGGTCGGTGACCTGCGCGTGAAGAGCGCGCCCCCGCCCGGCCAGAAGGCCGCCCCGGAGACCAAGGGCAAGATGTACGGCCGCACGGGCATGCTGCGCATGGACCTGTCCCCCGCCGAGGTCCCCGGCGGCATGTCCATCCTCTTCAACTGGGAGAAGCGCACCGGCTCCACCCTCTTCCACGAGCGCAAGGCCGCCACCACGCGAAACCTCGACGACATGTCCGTGAAGATTCCCGGCGCCTGCTCCGGGAAGAACCAGGACTTCGACGCGTGCTTCAAGGAGCAGGGCTTCAAGAAGGTCGGCACCCAGAAGGTCAACGGCCACCCCACCGTCATCTATGAAGGTGTCCCTCCCGGTGCCGAAGGCGCCGTCGAGCGTCAGAAGGTCTGGCGTCCCACCGACCTCCCCGAGGTCGCCTACGTGCGCAGCCAGACCTTCGACACCAAGGGCAAGCTCCAGGCCGAAATCGACGTCACCAACATCAAGGTCGGCGAACAGCCCGCCTCCCTCTTCACCATCCCCGCTGACTACGAGGAGCTCGACGCCCCCGGCCCCAACGACTCCGTCATGGGCTCCTTCAAGCCCGAGGACTTCAAGGGCAAGTCGCCCGAGCAGATCCAGGAGATGATTCGTCAGCGCATGGCCGCACCCCAGGGCGCGCCGCCCGCGCCCCCGCCCGCGAAGACGAAGTAGCCCGCCTCAGCTCGCGCGAGCTACCACACCGCCGTCCCCCAACAACGCGGGGCGGCGGTGCTTCGCATACAGCGAGTCCCGCCACGCGAGCAGGTCCGGGAACGCCGCGGCCAGCGACTCGTGATGCCACACCTCACGTGTCCCCGGCCCCACCGGCAACCACGCGTCATCCACGGGCCGCACGAACTGGAGCATCAGCCCCGCCGTGATGTCCGCGTACGTGAAGCCGTCCATCAGATAGGGGCGCCCCTTCAGCTCCGCGCGAAGCCGCTCCAACGCGGGGACGGCCTTCTCATGCAGCGCCCGCTCGGGGTCCGCTACCGCGTGATGTTTGCGCGAGATGAACCGCACCCCCAGCCGAGCCACCGGCGTGGACACCCCACGAAGAAACCCAGGGATGTACGCGGGCAGGCTCTCCCGCTGCGCACGCGGATTCTCGAGCATCCGGCGCAGCACGTTCGCCCGGGCGACCCCCAGCACCGCGTCGCTCACCAGCTCCCAGCGCTCGATGGTCTCCATCGCACTCGCGGGAAACAGCGGCGCACCGCGCCCCTGTGCCTCCGCCCTGCGTGCAATCGAGAACGAGCCCGTCGTCGCTCCCTCCGGCTCCACGAGCAACGGCACCGTGGGACGCGTGCCCTTCGGCGTGCGCCAGCGCAGCGCCAGCTCACCCGTCAGCGGCGTGTGCTCGCGGTAGCGGTAGTCGACACCGTGGTGGTCCAACGCCCAGAGGGCCTTCTCCGTCCAGCCCGAGTACCGCAACCCATACAGAGTGCGCATAGGCCCCGGAACCTACGCCGGACCTGGGCGGGATGTATAACCCGGACATGACGCCTCCCCTCCGACTGCACCTGCGTGACCTCAGCCACTCCCTGGTGGAGGCCTGGCGCCAGGAGTTCGCGGGCCTCGACGGCGTCACCATCTCCCGAGGTGACATCTTCTCCGAGCGAGAGGGACAGGTGTCCCCCAAGGACCCCATCGACATCCGCGCCGACGCCATCATCAGCCCCGCCAACAGCTTCGGGTTCATGGATGGCGGCATCGACGCCGTCTACACGTACCAGCTCGGCCAGCAGGTACAGGACCGCCTGCGCGAGCTGCTCGAGAAGGACTGGGGCGGCGAGCTGCCCGTGGGCAGCGCGGTGCTCGTCCCCACCGGCCGCGAGGAGATTCCCTGGTGCATCAGCGCGCCCACCATGCGCGTGCCCACGGATGTCAGCGAGACGGTGAACGCCTACCTCGCCATGCGCGCCTCGCTGCGCTGCGTGCTCGCGTACAACAAGACGGCGAAGACACCCATCCGCACCATCCTCACCCCAGGCCTGGGCACCGCCGTCGGCCGCATGCCCGCCCTCCGCTGCGCGCGACAGATGAAGGACGCGTGGCTGCGCACCGTGGTGGGACCGGACTTCATCCCCGGCACCCTCCGCGCAGCCGCGACGGATGACGCCCGGCTGAAGCCGTAGCACCGCGGACCCGTGCTACAAGCCGGGCCCATGAGCCCTGCCCGCGAGCCCCGCTCCTCGACGAAGCAGTCCTCCCGCCCCGCGTCGAAGCGCGGGAAGACCACCGCCCCCGTGAAGGCCGCCCGGAACGCCCTCGCCGCGAAGTCCGTGGCACCGCAGACGCCTCCTCGCGGCGCCAGGGGCGGCAAGTCCTCCGCCCCGAAGCCCTCGGCCAGCGCGGCGACCGGCAAGTCCTCGGCCACGAAGCCCACCGCCAGCACCGCGCCGCGCAAGGCCGGCGCTCGAAAGACGCTCGCCAGCGCCGTGACCCACAAGTCCCCGGCCGCGAAGCCCACCACCAGCGCCGCTCGAAACCCGCCCATGCCATCCAAGTCCGCGCCCGCAGCGACGAAGACACCGTCCGCCCCCGCCCCCACGGACGGCCTGCCCATCGTCTTCTTCGAGACCCCCGCCGCCTTCGACCGCTGGATGGAGAAGCACCACACCTCGCGCGGCGCGTGGCTCAAGTTCACGAAGAAGGGCCACAGCCCCACCTCGGTCACCTACCAGGAGGCGCTGGAGGTCGCGCTGATCTGGGGTTGGATCGACGGCCAGAAGGGCCGCTTCGACGAGACCGCGTACCTGCTGCGCTTCACCCCACGCGGCCCGCGCAGCATCTGGTCGAAGATCAACCGCGAGAAGGTGCTCGCCCTCATCGACGCCGGGAAGATGCGCCCCACGGGGCTGGCCGAAGTCGAGAACGCGAAGAAGAACGGCCGCTGGGACGCCGCCTACGACTCCGCGCGCACATCCACCGTGCCGGAGGACCTCGCCCAGGCCCTGGCCGCCAACCCGCGCGCCCAGGCGTTCTTCGCGACACTCAACTCCGTCAACCGCTACGCCATCCTGTTCCGCGTCCAGAACGTCAAGAAGGCGGAGACCCGCGCCCGCAAGATCGCCGAGTACGTCGACATGCTCGCCCGGAACGAGAAGATCCACACCTGATGCCCGCCTCCAGCTCCTCCCCCGTGCTCGCCGTGCGCGAGCTGTGCAAGACCTACGCGGGCACCGTCGCCGTCGACGGCATCTCCTTCGAGGTGGGCCGCAACGAAATCGTCGGGCTGCTCGGCCCCAACGGCGCCGGCAAGACCACGACCATCAACATGGTGCTCGGCGTGCTCGAGCCCACCTCCGGCTCCATCCACATCCAGGGCGTGGACCTGGCGAAGCACCGCTCCCAGGCCCTGGAGCGCACCAACTTCGCCGCCGTCTACGCGCCCCTGCCCGGCAACCTCACCGTCGAGCAGAACCTGCGCTACTTCGGGCTCATCTACGGCGTGAAGCACGTCTCCCAGCGCATCGAGACCCTGCTGAAGGAATTCGACCTCGTGCGCTTCCGCGACACCAAGAGCGGCGTGCTGTCCTCGGGCGAGCAGACCCGCGTGGCGCTCGCCAAGGCCATGCTCAACCAGCCACAGCTGCTCTTGCTCGACGAGCCCACCGCGTCCCTGGACCCGGCCACCGCGAAGGACATCCGCGCCCGCATCCGCGACTTCGCGGCCCAGGGCACCGGCGGCGTGCTGTGGACGTCCCACAACATGTACGAGGTCGAGGAGGTCTGCGACCGCGTCCTCTTCATGTCGCGCGGCAAGGTGCTGCTCCAGGGAGACCCTCGCAAGCTGCCGCGGGAGCACGGCAAGGCCACGCTCGAGGAGCTGTTCATCACCGTCGCCCGCGAGCCGCTCGCGCTGGGAAATCACTGAAGCCATGCGACTGTCCCGCGCCGCCGCCGTCGTCCTGCGCCAGTTCTACCTGCTCAAGGGCAGCCCCTCGCGCGTCTTCCCCCTCTTCGCGTGGGTGGCCATCGACATCGTCCTGTGGGGCTTCATCACCCGCTATCTGGGCACCATCACCCACGAGCCCGGCATGGACCTGGTGCCCGCGCTGCTGGGCGCCGTCCTCCTCTGGGACTTCCTCACCCGCGTCATGCAGGGCGTGACGATGGCCTTCTTCGAGGACGTCTGGTCGCGCAACTTCCTCAACGTCTTCGCCACGCCCATGTCCATCAGCGAGTACGTGCTGGGGCTGGTGCTCTCCAGCATCGCGACCAGCTCGGTGGGCCTCGTCGTCATGCTCGTCGTCGCGGGCACGGTGTTCGGCCTGTCGATGCTCGTCTATGGCGCCATGCTGGTGCCGTTCCTGCTCGTGCTGTTCCTCTTCGGCATCGCGCTGGGCATCATCGGCACGGCGGTGGTGCTGCGGCTGGGGCCGTCCGCGGAGTGGTTCATCTGGCCCATCCCCGCGCTCCTGTCCCCGTTCGTCGGCGTCTTCTACCCGCTGTCCACGCTGCCCTCGTGGATGCAGGGCATCAGCCGCATGCTGCCACCCTCGTACGTGTTCGAGGGCATGCGAGCCATCGTCGCCGGTGGCTCGGTGTCCTGGTCCACGGTGGCGCTGGGAGGCGGCCTCGCCATCCTCTACATCCTGCTGGCCGCCTTCTTCTTCACCCGCGTCTTCCGCCACGCCGTGCGCACGGGCCTCATCGCCCGCTACAGCGCGGAGAGCGTCAGCTAGGGCGCCGCGGCGTCCATCAGCTGCTGCGACAGGTACACGTGGTGCAGCGCCCACCGGCGCGCGTTCAGCATCGGGTCGGAGTCGTTGCTGTGCCCGCCGTCCGTGTTCTCGTAATACAGATACGGCAGCCCCATGGACTCCAGCTTCGCGGCGAACTTGCGCGCGTGTCCCGGGTGGACGCGGTCGTCCTTCGTGTTCGTGGTGATGTACGGCTTGGGGTAGCGCACGCCCGGCTTCAGGTTCTGGTAGGCCGAGTACTTCGAGATGAACGCCGCGTCCTCGGGCACCGCCGGGTCGCCGTACTCGCCCACCCAGGACGCGCCCGCGGGCAGCTTCGGGTAGCGCATCATGTCGATGAGCGGGCTCTCGATGACCGCCGCGTTGAGCAGCTCCGGCCGCTGCGTCATCACCACGCTGGTGAGCACGCCACCATTCGAGCGCCCATAGATGCCGATGTGCTTCGGCGACGTCACCTTGCGGCGCACCAGGTCCTCCAGCACCGCGGCGAAGTCATCGAACGCGCGCTGGCGCTTCTCGCGCAGGGCGGCCTGGTGCCAGCTCGGACCGAACTCACCGCCACCCCGGATGTTGGCGACGACGTACGCGCCGCCCCGCTCCAGCCACAGCTTGCCCATCTCCGGCAGGTAGACGGGCGGCTTGGACACCTGGAAGCCGCCGTAGCCGTACACCACCGTCGGCGTGACGCCGGCCACCTTCGGCTTCACCGGGCGCACCAGGAAGTACGGCACCTTCGTCCCGTCCTTCGACTTCACCCAGAACTGCTCCACGCGGTGCTTGGAGGCATCGAAGCGCGCCGGCAGGGACTTGATGCGCTTCACCTTCCCCGCCGCCGCGTCGCCGAACCACAGCGACCCAGGCTCCAGGAAGCCCTCCGCGCCCGCGAACACCTGGTCGTGCGAGGAGGACGTGTCGACGATCTCCACCGACGCGTTCTTCGGCATCGCCAGCCGCTTGCGCGTCCAGCGCTTCTTGCCCGGCGTGTAGACGTCCAGCGCGCCCTTCACGTCCTCGTACACGTTGACGAGCAGCAGGTTGCGCGTGGCCGCCACGCGCTCGATGCCCTGGCGAGGACCGGGCTGGAGGATGAGCGTGGGCTTCGCCTTCGCCGGGTCCGCCTTCAGCGCCGCCAGCGGATAGGCCAGCAGCGCGCCCTGCTTGAAGCCGCCCCAGTCCTCCTCGATGGTGAAGACCACCTGGCCCTGGAGGAAGGCATGGAAGGACACCTTCCTCGGGAACGGCAGCCGCACGGGCGCCGCGTCTCCCAGGAGGTACAGCTCCGACTCGTAGAACGTCACCCCGCGGTTGACGAACACCGCCTGGAGCACGCCCTCCTCGTCCCGCAGGATGATGGGCGACGCGGACACGTCCGTGCGCTCGCCACGAAACACCTCCGTCGCCTGCTCCACCGGCGTGCCGCGCTTCCAGCGCTTGAGCACGAACGGGTAACCGGACTCGGTGAGCGTGTCCCCGCCCCAGTCACGGCCCACGAGCAGCGTGTCCGTGTCCAGCCAGTCCACGGACTGCTTGCCCTCGGTGAGCTTGAAGCCGTTCTCGACGAACTGCTTCGTGCCCGCGTCGAACTCGCGCGCCTCCACCGCGTCCTTGCCGCCGTTGGACAGGCGCACGATGCAGCGCTGGTCCGCGGGAGGCAGGCACTCCTTGCCCTTCCATATCCAGTTGGCGCCCTCCGCCTTCGACAGCGCGTCCACGTCCAGCACCGTCTGCCAGGGGATGGTGGGGCTCGCGTAGCCCTCGGTGGTGGTGTGTCGCCACTGGCCGCGAGGGTTCGTCGCGTCCTGCCAGAAGGTGTCCACGCCGCCCGCGCGGAACGAGGGCCCGGGGATGCGGTCCGTGGCGGTGAAGATGCGCAGCGCCTCGGCCTGGAAGGGCGCGAAGCGCGGGTCCTTCTCCAGCACGGCCTCCGTCTTCGCGTTCTGCGCGCGCACCCACTCCAGCGCGCGCTGTCCCTGCACCTCCTCCAGCCACAGGAAGGGGTCCTCCTCCGCCATCGCCGCCGAAGCGGTCAACAGCCCGGTCAGCAGCGGCGCGACAAACAACCTGCCCATGGTCCTCGTCTCCTGGTGGGGATGCGGCGGGCCTCCAACACGGCTCGGCCGCGCCCATTCCAGGCCACGGCCCCGCTTCCTCCCACACGGCAGGCAGCTTCCCTTGAAGCGCGGGGTCCCCACCACCCACGCCCCGTCACCCCGTCGGCTCAGGGGCCCTGGAAGCCCTTGGCGCGGAAGGTGAGCACCAGGGTGTCGCGGTGTCCTGAGGCCCCCAGCGGCTGGATGGGCGTGCTCTCGTGGATGACGCGCTCGTCGTCGAGCAGCAGCGCCGACCAGGGCTCCGTCAGCGTGAAGCGGATGCCGTTGGGGCCAGCGGCCTCGAACACGCGCGTCTCGCCGCCCTTGATGCCGTCGCGTCCGACGAGCAACACCACGACGAAGTCCACGCCGTCGCGGTGCGCGCCCTCGGGCGTCGGCCGGCCGATGCCGTCCGTGGTGTCGATGCGGAACTGGTGCGCCTCCACGTACCAGGGCTGCGCGCCCTTGAGCGCCGAGCCGCAGGCCGCCAGGCGGCTGAGCAGCCGGGGCCACTCGGGGCGCTCGATGACGGTGGACGTCATCGGCTCGAACCAGCGCTCCAGGCCGCCGTGCAGGGCGTTGTACTCGACGGGCTGCCAGTGCGCGCGGTGGGGCACCGGGGTGACGGTGTCCCCCTCCACGACGAAGCACGAGTGGCGGCGCGTGCGATACCGGCCACCGTCCCGCAGGTAGCCGTCCGTCGGCAGCGCGTCCCAGGTGGGCCGCCATGAATCCAGCTCCGCGGCGGGGATGCCCACCAGCTCGGACAGGCCCGCGCGGTCCAGCACGGCGTAGCCCCTGTCTCTCAGGGCGTTGACGGTTTCGGAGGGAGCGCTGATGGGGGGCGAGAAGCTCATGCGTCTTGCCGGCCAGACATCGTCCTTCCGGACACCGCCGTCAACCCTCGCGTGCGCCCCGGGCTCGTCGGTCCCCCAACCGACCACGGACTGTTCCGGTGGCCCGTCGCCGCGACTGTGCACCCGTGCCCCGCTTCAACGAGGCACGGGCCCACACGTGGACTACTTCTTCCCGTACTCCAGCTTCACGCCCTTGCGCTGCGCGTAGATGTAGGCCTCCATCGCGCGCATCCGAGGGTCTCCGTCCGCGAGCGGCTTGCCGCGCACCGGGTTCTCGATGCACCAGTTGATCATGTCCCGCAGCAGCGCCACGCGGCCCAGCTGCACCTGGTACTTCGGATACGTCTCCGGGTGGGTGTTCGATGCATCCGGGTGACACATGTCACAGGATACCGCGATGGTGCCGCCCACGGCCGCGGCGTCGTGGAACACGCGGTGGCCCTCCTCCACGAACTGCTGCGTGGACGCGGCCCACACCGCCTCGTCGCGAGGCGTGAAGGCGCCGTAGGAGTGGCCATCCTGGATGTTCGCGCCGGCCTCCTTGCGCACCTCGCGGCCGCCGCTCTCCGCCGTGACGCCGCCCTCGCGCACCACGCCGCCCGTCGAGGGCTGGTTGGTGCCCATGGGCGGGTTGGGCTGCGGCTGCTTCTGCGGCGGGGCCTGCGCCACCACGCGCCGCACGGGCGGCGGGTCCCACGTCGCGTCCGGGTTCTTCTGGTGCCACGCGGCCATCAGCTCGTCGGACACGCGCTGGGCCTGCTCGCGCGTGAGCGACTCGCCCTCCTTGACGCCCTTGACCTCCAGGGACGTCTGGCCGTCGCACATGCCCACCACCAGGTTGCCGTCCTTCGACACGGGCACCTGGTGACGCGGCAGCGGCTCTGTCTTCAGCGAGGACGCCTTGGGGCGCTCGGCGGGGCTGGTGGCCAGGGCCACGCCTCCCGCGAAGGACAGCAGCGCTCCGGTTCCCACCCACAGCTTCATCCGGAAGTTCATCGTGTCGCCTCGCGCTCAGTAGCTCGGAAGCTTCGTCCGGGGCGGCGCGTCCTGCTTCCCACCCGAGCCCAGGTAGCTGGCCCGGACGGTGATGGGGTTGCGCTCCCAGAGGTTGTACAGCTTGTCCACCAGACCCGACTCCAGCACGTCCATGCGTCCGTCTCCGCACCCGTCGAACTGGCTGAACGGGTCCGGCCGGTTCATCTGCACCGTGAGCTGCGGCAGGCCCTCGGGCGCGTACGGCCACGGCCACGCGGTGGACAGCATCCCGTGGAACTGGATGTTGCCGATGCGGTTCGACAACAGCTGGTGCGTGTGCCCGTGGATGACGGTGACCTTGTCGAAGGGCTTGAGCAGCGCCTGGACCTCGTCCGCGTCGTCCGTCCAGAAGTTCCAGGGGCGGTAGTACTTGTAGAGCGGCGAGTGGCTGAAGACGATGACCGGGGTCTTCTTGTCCACCTTCGCCAGGTCCTGCTTCATCCAGGCGCGCTGCGGCTCGCCCACCTCGAAGCGGGACTGGATGCCGTTGTCCAGGCCCGCGACAATCTGCATCCGCTCCTTCGGCGTGAGCTTGCGCTCCGTCCAGAAGTCCTTCTCCAGGATGGAGTTGAGCACCACGAAGTGCACGCCCTTGTGGTCGAACGAGTAGTTCGGCGCGCCGAACAGGTCCTTCCACATGTCCCCCATGTCGAGGAACCAGTCGTGCTCGCCCACCATCATCTTCACGGGCGCCTTGACGCTCTTGAGAATCTGGGCGCCCAGCTTCAGCTCGCCCGGCGCGCCCAGCTGGGCGAGGTCCCCGCCGAAGAGGACGAAGTCCGGCTGCGGGTCCAGCCCGTTGACGTCGTCCACCGCCTTCAGGATGGAGCGCACGAAGCGGTCATTGAGCTTCTGCTCGTACAGGTGCGTGTCGGAGATGTACGCGAAGGTGAAGCGCGGCTTGGTGCCTTGCGCCTCGGCCACGTTGACCAGCTGGAAGCTCTGCGGCGTGCGCAGGCCCATGCCGGCGACGATACCGGCGGACATGCCCGCCACGCGCAGGAAGGCCCGGCGGTCCAGGCGCTTGAGGCCCTCGAAGAAGGCGTCGCGCTCCTCGTGGTGCTTCGTCTCGATGCTGCGGAACTTGTTCCCCATGGACGGCGCCTCCTCAGGGCTGCTTCGTCGAAGCGGGTTTGGGCAGCGTCTCGGTGCCATACGCGCCGATGTCCGCCGGGTTCTTCACCGCCAGGTCCGGATTGGGCGCCAGGTCTCCCAGGTTCCCCTTCTTCCCCATCGCCACCGCGGTGTCGCGCTCCGGGCGCTTGTTCTTGCGCGCGCGCTGCTTCGCCAGCTCCTGGCCATTGAGCTTCGTGAAGCGCTCGTCGGTGAGCGTGAAGAGGAAGGCCACCAGGTCGTCGATTTCGGGCTCCGTCAGCCCCAGCCGCTGCATCCCCCCATCGAGGAACGGGTTGGCCACGCCGCCCTTGTTGTAGTGGTCCATGACGTCCCACAGCGTCGCGAGCGTGCCGTCGTGCATGTACGGGGCGGTGATGCCCACGTTGCGCAGCGTGGGCGTCTTGAAGGCCCCCACGTCGTTCTCCTGCTTGGTCACCAAGAAGCGGCCCAGCTCGGAGAAGCGCGTCTGGAGCGCCAGCTCGTCGATCTGCTTCTCGTCGCCCAGGCGGACGATTTTCAGGCCCTCGCGGGCCAGCTGCGGGAAGTCCTGGTTGTGGGCGGAGACGCCGATGTTGTGGAACTTCTGGTCACTGAACAGCGGCGACACGGCGTTGCCCGCGTGGCACGAGTTGCAGCGCGCCTTGCCGTTGAACAGCGCCCAGCCCCGGCGCTCGGACTCGTTGAGCGCCTTCGTCTCGCCGTGGATGAAGCGGTCGAAGCGGGCGCTGCCGGAGAACTGCGTGCGCTCGAAGGCGGCGATGGCCGCGGCCAGGTCGTCGTAGTTGATGTCGCGCTTGAAGACCTGCTGGAAGGCGGTGACGTACTCGGGGATGCCCTTGAGCTTGGCCACCACGGCCTCGGGGGACGGCATGGCCATCTCCACCGGGTTGAGGATGGGCAGCTTCGCCTGGTCCTCCAGCGTCGCCGCGCGCCCGTCCCAGAACTGCGAGGCGTTGAAGAGCGCGTTGAGCACCGTGGGGCTGTTGCGCATGCCGAACTGGCCCTTCACGCCCGCCGACACCGGCAGGTGGTCCGTGAAGCCCTTGGCCGGGTCATGGCACGTGGCGCACGACACGCTGTCATCCAGGGACAGACGCTTCTCGTTGTAGAGCTTCTCTCCCAACGCCACCCGCTCCGGCGTGGGCGCCGCGCTCTCCGGCACCGACAGCTTCCACAGCACGGCCGACACCCCGGGCGGCAACGGCGAGGGTGGCGGAGCCGAGCGCGGGGCTTCGGGCGCGGCGTGGCTCTCGTGGACCCACAGCAACACGGCGAGCGACAGGGCAACGCCCCACGGCGTTCGCATGGTCACCCCTCCCAACCGGCGACGGACGGCGCCGCGAGAAAGTCGCGGCGCCCGAAGCCGGAACAGCTCTTTCCGGAAAACACCATTCTCCCTGCCTTCGGGTCCAGGCGACTTTCGGAGGAGTGTCGACCTGTGGAAACCCGCGAGGGCGGGATGTCCGCCAGGGAATGAGCGCGGCGCGTCAGCGCGCGGGCAGGCGGAAGTCGCGAGCGCGCACGAGCAGGCCGGAGGCGGTGGCGGGCGCGAGGATGGCGGCGGTGATGACCAGCCAGTCGACGGGGCCGCGCGCGCGGGGCGCGTTGTAGACGGCGGCCTGGACGAAGGTGAGGCACGCGTCCGCGGCGGTGAGGCACACCAGGGCGGTGGCCAGCCCGTTGCGCCAGCGGCGCACCAGCGAGAAGAGGCCCGCGGCCAGCGCCACGTCGAACAGCACCCAGCTCCACTGCACGCGCAGGGACGGGAACCAGCGCGTGGTGGTGGGCAGCGCGAGCAGCGCCGTCCAGGGCACGAGCAGCACAGCGAGGGCGTGCACCAGCAGGCGGGGGCGCCTGAGCAGCGTGGCGACGCCGAAGCGCACCAGGCTGCCGCGCGCGAAGGCTCGCAGTGCGTCGTAGACGGCGAGCACGCCGGCCCGTGGCTCGGGATACGAGAGGTGAAGCGGCACCCAGGAGTCGGGGCGGAACTTCGCCTTGAAGGTGCGCAGGCCCTCGAAGTCGAACAGGGGCCGGCCACAGGCGCGCGCCAGGCGCAGCCACGGGCGCACCGGGCCGGAGAGGGGCGCGAGGCCCAGCGTCACGTAGCGGCGGTCCTCGGCGGCGGCGGTGCGCATGGCCGCGTCCACCAGGGCCTCCGCGGTGCCATTGGGGGACTCCGGATCTCTCACCAGGTCCTGGAGGAACCAGCCGTCGCGCGCGTAGACGGGGGACACGAGCAGGAAGCCCATGAGCTCGCCCTTCGACTCGGCGACGAAGGCGCGTCGCTCGCGCGCGAAGGAGTCCGGGCGCAGCTGGACCAGGAAGCCCATGGGGGCCATGCGCCGCGACGCGAGCCACCGCTTCTTGAGCCGCTCCAGCGCCTGCCGCGAGGGGTGCTCCGCGTCCTCGAGCGCCTGCGAGGGCAGCTCGCGCACCGCGACGCCATGAGCGCGCGCGCGGCGCAGCTGCTCACGCAGGCTCTTGCTGCCGCGCACCACGGTGTCCCAGCGGGAGGGATCCCACACCGGCTGCTCGCCGATGGAGAGCGACTCCATGGGGACGGCCTCGGTGAAGCGCGGCTCGGTGGCGAAGAAGCACACGCGCCGACCCTCGCGCCTCGCGGCTGCACGGAAGCCCTCCGCCGCGCGGGCCAGGGACGCCTCCGAGGCGATGGGCGCTCCGGCGGCGACCCACGCGCCGCCCGTGTCCACGTACGCGACGAAGGCGTCACCCGCAGGGTCGAACCAGTAGCGGAAGCCCGGCATCAGCACCTGGAAGGACGTGGCGTTCCAGCCGAACCGGCGCAGCAGCTCCAGCGCGCGCTCCCGCTCCTCCCCTGCGTGCTCTTGCTCGACGTCCACGGCTTCGATGCTCCTCATTCCTCGCGAGGGTAGCCCACAGGCGACAGCGTGCCCATCTGACTAGACCTCCTCGAACTCCGCGCCCGTGACGTTCGCGCGCTCCAGCACCGCCTTGATGTCCTGGGAGACGATGAGCACGCCAGACCATCCCCAGGGACGGAACACCTTGGCGTCACCCACTTGAGCGGGGTCGATCCGCATCCCGAAGACGCTTCGATACATGCCGAGCTTGTCCGGGCGCTCATCCTCCGGCTTCCAGTACAGCACCTCTTCAGAGGCTTCATCGTCGATACATCGGACGAGGCGCGTCGCGACGAGGATGAGGTATTCATCGGGGCAGCCCTTGATGCTCACGGGGATCAACTGCACGTCGCTCGGGGCCATTTCCGCGAAGAGGGTGGCCACCCTGACGTGCACGATGGGGGTCGCTCCAGCACCCGCGGTGCTGAAATCCAATCGCCTCCCGGGCTCGTCGATGGGAACCGTCAGGCGGTCGGAGACGTGAGCGGGCCGTCCCGATGAGAATTCCCTGAAGTCCTCCAGCTCGTGTCCCTGCTTCGTGAGCGGATCGCCCAGGTACCAGTTCCCTGCCTGGACGTTCTCCATGAGCCTGAAGTATCGCGATGGATTCGGCATGGTGGATTGCTCGAGGGTCCTACTTACCCTGAGTCACAAGCCTGTTGAGGACCGTTCCCGGAGTCTGCGCTTCTGTGGCGAGGTTGCGCAGCTCCCGCGTGAGGGCCGTGCGGCAAGCCTCCACCGTCCGGCACGGGCCCAATGCATCCTGGAGCCGCAAGAAGACCGCGTCATGGTACTTCTTCGGGTGAGGCCCTTTGTGACCAGAGACCCTGACGATGTTTTCAGGATCCTTGAGCTCCATGCCAGCCCTCGCGAACAGCTTCCTGAATCGCGGCGACCAGGGTCCACCTCTCGTGGATGAGACATCGTTCTTGTTCGTGGCGATGTGGTGTCGCTCACCACCACTCATGCCCTGGTTCGCCATGGCCATGGCGGTGGGAGCGAGCGCCAGGGTGAAGCCCTCCGCCGTCACGGCGACGGTCCGCACGCCTCCGACAGCGACAAAACGAATGCCCGCCTGAGACTCCACGGCGAGAGCCGCCTGGGCGGACCCCGGCAGCCCCACGGCCTTCGACGCCAGACCCGCGGTGCTACCCACCGCGGCCGTCGCCAGCATCACGAAGACGCGCGCCGCGTTCTCCCCCAACACTTCTCCATACGCTTCACTCGCCGCATGGAGCTGTGCGTAGGTCGTCGCCCGCTCCACTTCGCGCACCAACGTCAGCCAGCCGTCCAGCAAACGCCAGACCGTATCCACGCCCAGGTAGGCGATAGCGAGGGCTGTGAAGGTCGCCGCGACACCTTTCGAGAGCGGCTCCGGTAGCGCCCAGAGCATGAGATACATCGTCGCGCCGGCGGTGATGGTGGACATGACCGCGACGGGGTCCACCATGTCCTCCAAGGCTTCGGCGGTCTCCTCCCACACCGAATCCATCGCGATGGCGAAGGCCCAGGTGAACTTGCCGTCGCTGGCCAGCAAGGGGCCTTCCTCCAACAGGCGCAGGCAGTCGCCAGGCCGGTCCTTGCGCTCGCACCACAGGCCATAGGCACGCGTCAGCTCTTCGTCGGCGTAGGCCTCCAGCAGGCGAAGGCCGTCCGCATCTTCTCGAGACTGGAGTGTCAGCCGAGGCGGGTGGTCCTCATAGCCATACACGCCACCTCGGGGCGGAACGCCGAAGAGGTCTCTCGCTTGCCGCATGGGGTTGCGCTGCGGGCGAACGTCCCGCGCAAGCACCGTGAGAGCCGCTTCGAACTCTTCGTCATCCAATTCGACGGACGCCAGTTCCGCGTCGGGCTCCTCCCTTGGAGTGACAACGAAAGAATCCTGCCCGGTCTCCAGCCGCACGGTGCGGGTCGTCGCGCAGCCCGTGATGCACATCAGCAGGAGCAGCGGCACTGCCCAGCGAATTCGCATGCAATGTCCCCGACAAGCGTCCCTTGGACGAGCATGGCATACCGGACCATGGGTGCTGGCCACCCGACATCCGGTGTCAGCACTGCCTCCCCCCTTCGCGTGACGCCGGCCGTCGGTGGTTGGCGAGCAGATGACCCCAGTGCGAGGATGACGCACGTGAGGCGCACGCCGGACCCGCGTCGCCCACTTCAGGAGCACCCCATTTGAAACACTCCAGACGTTCTCGCGTGCGAGCCATTGGCACCGGAACCGCCGCCCTGTGCAGTCTCCTCGTCGCCTGGCTGTCTCCCCTGCCCGCCTCCGCGGAGCCCTCGGTGGGCGTGCGCACCAACACCGCGCGTCTGATGGGCTCGGACGCGGCGGAGGTCATCGACGCGCCCGTGCTCGGGCTGCAGCGCTCCGCGTTGCCGTTGTTCGCGGGGCTCGCGCTGGACACCTCCGTCTACGCGGACCTGCTGCTCGCACCCAACCTGGGCCTGCGCTGGGCGCTCGCGTCCGGCCCGCACCGCTTCGTCCTGGGCGCGCGCTACACGCACTTCGTCGGCGCCTCCGTCTACTCGGGCATCGTCGAGTCCCGGACGACCGGCCTGCAACGCTTCGAGCCCGAGCTCCAGGGCCCCTCGTTCTACGCCGTCTACGGCCTGTCGCTCGGCCGGCTGCTGGTGCAGGGCGAGGCCCGCTACGCGCGCTACACCACCGACTACCTGTCCTTCACCGGCGGCGCGGCCTTCAACTTCGTCGGGCACTGGTCCGTGGTCGCGGAGGCCGGCGTGCGGGTGAAGGGTGGCGCGAAGCTGCGCGCCGCCGCGGGCATCCGCTACGGCGGCGAGGGCTTCGGCCTGGGCCTGGGCGCCACGTATGTCGACCTGAGCGACCCGGCCGTCCCCGGCGAGACGCTCCCCGTCCTTCCCGTCTTCGATGTCTCCTGGTCCTTCCGATGATGCGCGCCCTCTTCGCCTGCAGTGTCCTGATGTTGTCCGGCTGCTCGGCGCGCATCGACATCGCGACCGAGCCCTTCGACGTGCGCGTGCCCGTCACCTCCGTGCTCCAGCCCGTCTACGCCGAGGTGGCGCTCGACCTGCCCGAGGAGTCGGTCAACACCGAGGACCTGGACATCGTCGTGGAGGAGGTCTCCTCCACATTCACCATCGTCAACCCGTCCCCGTCGCTGACGCTGCGCACGTCCATGCGGCTGTCCTTCACCGGGCAGGCCACACCGGACGAGCCCCTCGTCTACTCGGACCTGAACCGGCCCGCGTACTACGCGCAGGCGGCGGAGATCCTCCCCACGCGGGACTTCGACCCGGAGACCCGCACCCCCATCCGATTGGACCATCCCGCGCTGAAGGACGCCGTGGGCAAGCGGCGCGTCTGGTTCATCGTCAGCAACACCGTCGTGCGCAGCGGGCTGGGCACGCCCCGGTTCCCCGTCGAGATTGTCCTCGAGGACATCGTGTTCCAGGCCGTGCTGACCAAGCCCTTCCCGGGGTTGGGTGGCGCGCTGGAAGCGGGCGGGCTGTAGCGCCCCACTCCGGGCCCCCGTCTTCTTCCTCGGAGGAAGCGCCTTGCCCCTCGCCTCGTCCCTCGGGATGAGGCGAGGGTCGGGCTGCGCACGTCCGCGCGCGGCACCCTCGATGCACAGCCGGCCTCCTCGCGAGCACGTGGCGTGGGGGGGACGATGCACGGAAGCAGGAAGCGGGGATGGCGAGAGGCGGGGGCGATGGCGGTCCTGGCGTTGCTGCCGCACTGTGGCGGCCTCACGTCACCCGAAGCGGTGACGCCCCTGGACCAGCAGGGCGACTTCGCGACCGGAGGCGGCACCTTCGTCGCCGTCGCGGATGCCCACGTCGACTCCGTCAGGCCCGACAAGAACTTCGGCGCCGCGTCACAGCTCTACGTGGACGACGCCCCCGTCGAGTACCGCTCCTTCCTGCGCTTCGAGGTGTCGGGGCTGAAGGGACCGGTGAAGCGCGCGGTGTTGCGACTGTTCGTGACGAACGGCTCGGGCCATGGGCCTGTCGTCCGGCTGGTGGACTCCGACTGGAAGGAGGACAGCGTCACGTTCGACCGGCAGCCCGCCGCGGTGGGCCCCGCGTTGTCTGACGCGAAGGAGGTGCGCGCCGGCCGCTGGGTGGAGCTGGATGTGACGTCCGCGGTGACGGGGAACGGCACGCGGGACTTCGGACTCTTCTCGACGGACATCGACGGCGCGGACTTCGCCTCGCGCGAGGACGTGGACCCGGCGATGCGGCCGCGCCTCGTGGTGGAGACACGGGAGCCGACGGCGCCTCCTCGGACACCCGCACCGGATTGGAGCTGGCATCGAGGTGGAGCAGGAGACGAGCGCGTCACGGCGATGGCGAGCGCGGAGGATGGGCTCGACTTCCTCGTCGCGGGCACCTTCAAGGACAGCGGTGACTTCGGCGGCGAAATCTTCCAGGGCGAGCGAGGACTCGTCGTGGCGCGCTACGGCGCGGATGGCTCGCACCAGTGGTCGCGAGCCTACGCGGTGGGCGAGCGCGTGGAGGCCACGGGGCTCGCGGTGGCGACCTCGGGTGAGGTCTGGGTCGTGGGCGCGTATCAGGGTGACCCAGACCTGGGCACGGGCGCGCTGACGTACATCGAGGAGGCGTCGGTGGCGTCCGGCATCTTCCTGCTCAAGCTGTCCCCGGAAGGGACACCGCTGTGGTCCCGAGGCTTCCGCGCGGAGATCTCGGACACGCGCTCGGGGCTCGCGAGGGCACAGGCGGTGACGCTCGACTCGCGAGGGAGCGTCATCATCACGGGCCACTTCACGGGTGAGATGGGCCTGGGGCGCGGGAGGCTCTACGCGGACCCGGGGAACCGGACGCGGGATGACTCCGTGCCCGCCCTCTTCCTCGCGAAGTTCCATGCGAGCGGGGCGCACGAGTGGTCGCTCGCGTTTCCTGGTGGGGACGAGGGCTCGAGCGCGGAGGCACTCGCCACGGATGGAGCGGGCTTCATCTACATCGGCGGGCACACGGACTCGTGGCTGCTGAACGCGACGGGCGGAGAGACGCCGTTCCTCGGCAAGCTCTCCGCGAACGGCACGCCGCAGTGGTTCCGCGCGTTCAACGGAGCCAAGGGCAGCATCCGTGCGCTCACGCCCATGGCACGTGGGGACGTGGCCTTCGTCGGTGACGTCAGCGGCCGGTTCTCCTTCGACGGGAAGGAGGTCGAGGCGAGCGAGGACGTGCTGCTCGGTACGCTGCACGAGACGGCGGCGGATGGCTGGGCGCGCGTCATGGGCGGCGCGGGAGCCGCGCGCGGCCAGTCCCTGGGCCGCAGCTCGAAGGGCGAGCTGGTCGTCGCCGGCTGGACGCGGGACGCGAAGCTGGACCTCGGAGGCGGCGCGCTCGGGAGCACGGCGCTCTCACGGGGTGAAGTCCTCCACTTCGTCGCGCGCTACGACAGCACGGGGAAGCACCTCGACGCCCGGGAGCTGGGGAGCACCGCGCCGGACAGCGTGGCCCTCCAAGTCACGTATGGTGGCCAGGCCCGGCTCTGCGTTCCCTTCACGAAAGCCCTGGCGCCCGGAGACGCGTCGTACACCTCGCGAGGCGCGGGAGACCTGCTGTTCCTCCAGCTCACGCACTGAACGCACGACCACCGCTCAGCGGAGGCCACGAGCCGCCTTGGAGGCTCGTGAAGCAGGCTCCACGGAGCGACGGCGCGAAGAGGCACGGGCATCAACCAGGCGCACGATGGCACCTGGCGCTTCGCGAGCCATCGCGCAGGTCACGCGTCGTCGTCCGCGCCTTCGTCTCCATCGTCGCTCTTCCCCGCGGGCGTGCGCCCCAACAACCGGTCGATGTCTGCACGCGCATCCGTGGCCTGCGCCTCGGAGATGCGCCCCACGGACTCCATCCGGTCCACAATCCAGTGCGCACGCCGCCACAGCGCGCGCGAGCCGGAGGACGGACCACGCTTGCGCGGCGCGGGCAGCATCGCGGCGAGGATGGCCCCCTGGGCCACGGAGACCTGTGACGCGGACACCCCGAAGTGCTCCCGCGCTCCGGCGTCGATGCCATAGACGCCGTTCCCCCACTCGACGACGTTGAGGTACAGCGTGAGGATGCGCTTCTTGGAGAGCGCGTCCTCCAATCGCCGAGCGAGCACCAGCTCCTTCGCCTTGCGGAACAAGCTGCGGTCCGTCGACAGCCAGAGGTTCTTCGCGAGCTGCTGGGTGATGGTCGACGCCCCGCGCCCCAGCTGCCCCTTCGCCCACGCTTCCCCCAGCGCCTTGCGCATCTCCGTCGTGTCCACACCCTCGTGCAGATAGAAGCTCGCGTCCTCGGAGATGAGCACCGAGTCCACCGCGTGCTTCGGCACCGACGCGAGCGGCACCCAGTGCTGGCGCCGACGGACCTTCTTCCCCTCGGCCCGAGCCTCCTCGGCGCGCTGGTCCATCAGCGCGGTCGACTTCGGGTTCTCCTTCTCGAGTGACGCGGCCTTGGGGAGCGTGACGTACTCGTACAGCCCGAAGCCGAGGAGCAGCGCCACGGCCCCGAGCACCAGCTTGAATCGCCACGTCCTACGGCGACGAGGCGCGGGGGCCTGCGAGGACACAGCCGCCACCGAAGGCGTCCGGGCCGTGGCCTCGGGACCCTCCGGCGAGCCTTCCGGTCGTCCATCCGTGGTCGACATCAGCGCCGTGCATAGCGCCTCACGACCCGGACGTCACCTCCCCCTCAGCGCTGCGTCCGCGATGCGGTGACGGGCGCCTGCCAGCTGTCGTCCACGGAGGCGAAGCCGGCCACCAGCTCGCCCGCCAGGTAGGCCCGCTGGCGCTTCTCGCGGCGGCGCAGCCAGTCATTCACGACGCGCCCCTTCTCGTCCTTGTGCACGTCCGGGCGCGCCTGGTTGAAGCGGCCGCGCTTCACCCCACCGCCCGCGCGATGCACGAAGGTGACGGTGCCGTCCTTCCCCACCTTCTCGACGATGCCGATGTGCGTGAGCCCGTCGTTGCGACGTCCATCCTTGTTGCGGTCCAGCGTCTCGCGGAAGAACACCAGGTCCCCCGGCTTCGGCGTCTGGCGAAGCGCGCCCAGCGAGCCCGCCTTCCGGTAGATGGCCTTCACGCCGTTCTCCCCGGGCAGGGTGAGCGACGGCATCAGGCTGAGCCCGGGGCGGCGGTAGGCCAGCTGCGTCAGGCCCGAACAGTCATCGTTGACCGAGCTGCTCACCGTCTTCAGCGAGCCCAGTCCCACCCAGCCCTTCGCGCGCCACACGGCCCGGTCCGACAGGGACACGGCCGCGGCCCGCTTCGGAGGGCTCCGCCTCGCGGCCTCGGCCGTTCCACCCCACAGCCACAACCCCACCAACGCCCCCAACCACACGCCACGATGCATACCCGCACGCCACAGCAATGGACGTGCCCTGTCCCTCGACGCCTCCGACGTCCGCTCGCGAACATCTCCCCACCCCACGCGCGCCCCTCCCTTGAGCAATCCCTTTCCCACCCTGCCCCGGTGAGTCGTCCTCCTGGCACCTCGACGCATCACGCCGCACGGCGGTCGCCTAGAGTGCGCGGCCGCCCCGTGCCCTTCGCCTACTACGAGAACCTCGACCCCGAGCAGCAGCGCAGCTACCGCATGAGCGACGGGGTGAAGTCCCTGCGGGTGAGGGCCCCCGGGGCGCTGGCGCCGCTCGTCGACGCCGTGCGTGAGACGCTGGCCACCGGAGCCCGGGCTCCCCTGGAGCGCGCGAGCCGGGCCCTGACGGATGCCCTGTGCGAGCGGCTGGACGTGGCCACCGTCCGGGTCCAGGTGCTGGAGGTGCGCCCGTCCTCCGAGGAGGGCGAGCTGCACGGCCTGTACACCTGGGAGGCCGGGCGCCTCCCCCGCCTCCAGGTCTGGATGCGCACCGCGAAGCAGGCGCGCGTCGTGGCCTTCCGCACGTACCTGCGCACGCTGCTGCACGAGCTGTGTCACCACCTGGACTTCCAGCTCCTGGAGCTGCCCTACTCCTTCCACACCGAGGGCTTCTTCGAGCGCGAATCCAGCCTCTTCCACCAGCTGGTGCCCAAGCCCGTCCCGCGCGGCCCGAAGGGGGCTCGGGGATAGGCCCGCGGGAAGGGTGTGGCGGACGACACCCCACCCGGCCGGCGACAGGTTTCTTGCACCGGCGTGACAGAAGTGGGAACGCGCGCCCTGAGCGAGGCTAGATTCCGCCTCCCTATGGCGCATCCGACCGAAGACAAGAACTTCCGCCTTCCCCTCACCGTTCGCCCCCAGCGCTACGCGGCCACGCTGACCCTGGACCTGGAGGCGAAGACCTTCTCCGGTCAGCAGACCGTGGACGTGACGCTGGCGGAGCCCACGCGCGAAATCATCCTCCACGCCATCTCCCTGAAGCTGGGGGACGTGACGTTCCGCGCGAAGGGTGGCGCGTCGCACAAGCCCGCCTCCATCCAGGTCAACGCCGTGAGCGAGACGGTGCGGCTGACCTTCGACGCGCCGCTGCCCCAGGGCGAGGCGCAGCTGGACGTCGCCTGGACGGGCCCCTTCACGGACGGCCTGCGCGGCCTGTACGCGGCAGGCAAGGTGGCGGCCACGCAGTTCGAGGCCGCGGACGCCCGCCGCGTCTTCCCCTCGTTCGACGAGCCGGCCTTCAAGGCGAAGTGGTCGCTGAGCGTCCGCGTGCCCCAGGGCCTCGCGGTGCTGGGCAACGGCCCGGTGGTGAAGGAGGAGCAGGACGGCGCGCTGACGAAGGTGACGTTCCAGGAGACGGAGGTGCTCAGCAGCTACCTCATCGCGCTCGTGGTGGGCCCGCTGGTGGGCACGCCCGTGGAGCACGTGGGCACGGTGCCCGTGCGCACCTGGGCGCTGGAGGAGAAGAAGCACCTGACGCGCTTCGGCCAGGACGTGGCGCTCGCGGTGCTGCCGCGACTCCAAGAATACTTCGACCTGCCGTATGCCTTCACCAAGGTGGACCAGGTGGGCATCCCGGACTTCGAGGCGGGCGCGATGGAGAACGCCGGCCTGATTACCTACCGCGAGGTGGCGCTGCTGCTCGACCCGGCCACCGCGCCGCTGTCCGTGCAGAAGCGCGTGGCGGAGGTGGTGACGCACGAGCTGGCGCACCAGTGGTTCGGCAACTGGGTCACCATGGTGTGGTGGGACGACCTGTGGCTCAACGAGGCGTTCGCCACGTGGATTGCCTTCAAGATTGTCGACCAGTGGCGCCCCGAGTGGCGGATGTGGCTGGACTTCGACTCGCACCGCACCAGCGCGCTGTTCCTGGACGCGCTCAAGTCCACGCACCCCATCCACGGCGAGGTGAACAACGCGGGTGAGGCCGGCGAGAGCTTCGACGCGATTACGTACGAGAAGGGCGGCGCGGTGCTGCGCATGATTGAAGGGTTCCTCGGCGAGGGCCCCTTCCGCGACGGCATCCGGCTGTACATGCGCCGGCACGCGCGCGCCAACGCGGTGAAGGAGGATTTGTGGAGCGCGCTGGGTGAGGCGGCGAAGCAGCCGGTGGAGGAGCTGGCCACGGCGTGGGTGGGCCAGAGCGGCTTCCCCCTGGTGACGGCGCGCGTGGAGGGCCGCGAGGTGTCGCTGTCGCAGGAGCGCTTCTACTCGGAGCCCGGCGTGGCGAGCGACGAGAAGTGGCCGGTGCCCATGGTGCTCCGGTACGAGGACGCCAGCGGCGTGAAGGAGCAGCGGGTGCTGCTGCGCGACAAGCAGGCCACGGTGAAGCTGGAGGCGGGCTCGGGCGCGGTGAAGTGGCTGTGCGCCAACGCGGGCTCCACGGGCTTCTACCGGGTGGCCTACGACAAGGCGACGCTCGCGGGCCTGTCGGCGAACCTGCACGTGCTGGCGCCGTCGGAGCGCATCTCCCTGCTGGCGGACCAGTGGGCGCTGGTGCGCTCGGGGCGGGCGACGGTGGGAGACATGCTGGACCTGGCCGCGCTGTTCGGGAACGAGGAGGATGACTCGGTCCTGGACGAGCTGGTGGGGCGGCTGGCGTACGTGGAGAGCCGACTGGTGGAGGGCGAGGACCAGGCGCGGGTGCGCGCGTGGGTGGCGCGCCTGTTGGGCCCGGGGCTGGAGAAGCTCGGGTGGCAGGCGCTGGCCGGGGAGACGGACCGGGTGAAGCTGCGGCGCGCGGCGCTGGTGCGCGCGCTGGGCGGTCTGGCGCGGGAGCCGAAGGTGCTCGAGGAGGCGCGGCGGCGGGTGACGTCGATGCTGAAGGGCGAGCGTGACGCGCTGGAGCCCAACCTGCTCGACGCGGCGGTGTCCATGGCGGCCCGCGCGGGGGACTCGGAGCTGTTCGACACCTTCCTGCAGCGGATGCCGAAGGAGCCGGACCCGGCCACGCAGCGTCGGTACCTGATGGCGCTGACGGCGTTCGAGGAGCCCGCGCTGGCCGAGCGTGCGCGCGCATTGTTCTTCTCGGACACGGTCAAGACGCAGGACGTGGCGAGCTTCGCCACGGGCCTGCTCGCCAACCGCACGGGCCGCGAGTCGTGGTGGGCGCAGATGCGCAAGCAGTGGAAGGACGTGGTCGCCCGCACGGGCGGCGCGCCGATGCTGGTGCGCCGCATCGTGGAGTCGCTGGGCATGCTGCTCACGCGCGAGCACCTGGACGCGGTGAGGACGCTGCTCAAGGAGCAGCCGGTGAACGACGCGCAGCAGGCCACGGCGCAGACGCTGGAGCGGCTGTCGCAGGACGTGGAGCTGCGGGAGCGCTGCGGTCCGGAGGTCAGCGCCTGGCTGAAGCGCCAGCCGTAGCGTGAGCCGCCGTTCGAGAGGCACTCGATGAAGACCACCCTGACACCCAACAGCCTCTCCAGCGTGCGTGAGTCCCTCCGGCGAGCCAACGCCGGGTTCTCACGCACGTACCCGGGGGACTCCCCCCGTCGCCAGCCGGTGCACGTCGTGTACGGCGGCGCGCACCTCTTCCGCGCGGAGGCGGCGCGGAAGCTGGGGGACCTGGCCCTCGGTGCGTTGAAGGACTATGCGCCGGACTCGGCCGAGCTGGCGCACGGGCTGGGGTTGCCCCAGCGAGGGAGGTTCGCCCAGCGCGTGTACGAGCGCGTGGTGGACAAGCTCCAGCGCGAGCCGGTGGAGGACTACCGCATCGACTTCGAGGACGGCTACGGCCACCGCTCCGACGCGGAGGAGGATGGCCACGCCGTGTCCGCCGCGAAGGAGCTGGCGCGGGGGCTCGAGCAGGGGACGTTGCCGCCGTTCATCGGAATCCGGGTGAAGTCGTTCAGCGAGGAGCTGTTCGAGCGGGCGTCGCGCACGTTGGACTTGTTCGTCACGACGTTGTTGGAGCAGAGCGGCGGGAAGGTGCCGCCGTCGTTCGTCGTCACGCTGCCCAAGGTCGCGTTGCCCGAGCAGGTGGCCGCGCTCGCGCGCATCCTGGAGGTGCTGGAGACGGAGCACGGCCTGGAGAAGGGGGCGCTGGGGCTGGAGCTGATGGTGGAGACGCCGCAGGCCCTGTTCGACCGGGAGGGGAAGCTGCACCTGTCGGCGCTGGTGGCCGCGGGGGCGGGGCGATGCTCCAGCGTGCACCTGGGGCTGTATGACTACACGGCGGCGCTCAGTGTGAGCGCGCATGTGCAGAGCATGCTGCACCCGGCCTGCGACTTCCTGCGGGATTTGGTGCAGGTGTCGCTCGCGGGCACGGGCATCCAGATGGCGGACGGCGCGACGAACGTCATGCCGGTGCCTCCGCATCGCAAGCAGGGGGACACGGCGCTCCTGCCCACGCAGTTGCGGGAGAACGCGGAGGCGGTGCAGCGGGTGTGGCAGATGTCGTATCGCCACATCCGGCACTCGTTGGAGCGCGGCTGGTATCAGGGGTGGGACTTGCATCCGGCCCAGCTCCCGGTGCGCTACGCGGCCGTGTATGCGTTCTTCCTCGAAGGGCTGGACGCGGCCACGCGGCGGCTCAAGGCCTTCATGGAGAAGGCGGCGCAGGCGACGCTGGTGGGCGACGTGTTCGACGACGCGGCCACGGGCCAGGGCCTGCTCAACTTCTTCCTGCGCGGCTCGAGCTGTGGCGCGCTCAGTCAGGAAGAAGTGCTCGCCACGGGGCTCACGCTGGACGAACTGCGCAGCCGCTCGTTCAAGGCCATCGTCGAGTCACGCCGCACGGGCAGGTGAGACCCACGGGCTCGCCATGACAGCGAGCCCGTGTCTCAGGCGCTCGTCGGGCCGGAGCTCGATGAGTCGCCGCTCCCGGGCGGAGGCTCCTCCCGCGCGTTCGCCGCGCGATGCGCCTGGTACAGCGCGAAGTCGATGGCCAATGCCCCCGCGAGGAAGACCAGCGGCCCCAGTCGCAGGGACAGGCCCAGCAGCCCCCACACGGTGATGGCGCCCGCCAGGATGTAGGGCGTCTGGGATGGAATCGCCTCACGGAGCCGGGGCACGGCGGCCAGCATGGCGAGCGACATCAGCGCCATGACGACCAGCGGCGCCCCGGGCCGAGCACGCCCGGACGTCGCGAACGAGGTGAACGTGTTGGTGATGCCCGGCTGCCACCCGTAACGGGTTTCGATGTACGAGTGCCCCGTGGAGCGACCGGTGCTGTCCACCTCGTGCACGAGGCTGTTGTCGTAGCCGTAGCCACCCAGCGACGTCCACGTCCGCATCCCCGAGCCCCACGTGAGCAGCAGCGACACCGCGCACACGGCCGCGCCGCCGAGCACCCAGCGCTTCAACCGCGCGGCCCCCGGCGCGGGCCGCAGCTCCGGCATCGCGGCGGCCGACGCCTGGAACACGCGCCACTGCACATACCCGAGCACCACCGCGGCCGCGACCCAGACCAGCGGCACCAACCCGAGCCCGAGCGAGAGGAACGCGAAGGTGATGACCAGCGACGTGTAGAGCAACAGGAACGTGGCGGACGCGGCCATCCGCGCGAGCTGCTCCAGGAGCGGAGGAACCGGCCGCCCCGCCGCGCTCCACTCCCGAGCCCCCAGCAGGAGGCTCCCGCCCAGCATCACCACCGACCACGGGATGCCAATCGTCCCGCTGATGAAGGGAAGCCCCGGCAGCAGCACCGCCGCCGCGACGAGCCCCGAGCCGAGCAGCGGCAACGAGCCCCCAGGAAGCCGCTCACGCAGCCGAGGGTCCTCGAGCACCGTGCGCACCGCGCGCCCCGTGGCCTCCGCGGCCCGACGCGCCGACTCCGCGGCGTCGTCCGGCAACTCGGTCCCACGCGCGGACGCCCCCACGCTCTGCCCACAGGACGGGCACGCGAAGACGCGAGCATCGGAAAGCGGCTGACCGCAGTGCGGACACGACGACATGGGCTCACTCCGGACCAACGGCGTGGGCCTCCCAGCCTAGCGCCTCCGGCCCCGGGCTCCACGCACGATGCGAGCCCTGCTTCTTCACCAGAGCATGTCCTGGTCCTCGCTCACGCCGGGGAGGTGCGAGAGCTGGTGTGTCCGCCCCCCCACCGTCACCGTGCCGTCGAAGAAGCCCACCGGCTGGGCGAAGTGGCTGATGATGAGCCGCAGGTTGCGCTCCTCGCGGTGCACGTAGAACGGCGTGAAGCGCAGGTCCACCGCGCCATCCACCGTCGTCATCCGCCACGGCCCGAGCAAATCCTTCGTGTCGTACTCGAACCGCGCGCGCGCCAGCGGATACAGCCGGTCCCCCAGCCAGAAGGCGTTCTCGTTCGCCTCGGTCGCCGTCTCGTTGAAGCCCTCCACGAGGTTCAGCCCCACCGGCGTCCCATCGGCCAGTCGCCCCGCCGCGAACGCCCAGCGCCACGCCGTGTGCCGCGCCAGGTACCCCTGCGTGTAGTCGATACCGCCCACGCCCCCATCCAGCCGGAAGCGCTTGCCGCCCGCCTCGATGCCGCCGAAGGACAACAGCCCGTTGCGCTTCATCGTGACGTTGACGAGCCCGTCCCCCTGCACCGGCGCAATCACCGTCAGCGCGGGAGGCCCGCCCGCCACCAACATCTCCCCATTCCACTGGAACGTGTTGAGGCTGCCCGTGCGCACGCGGCTGACGTCCACCTCCACCTGGTAGCGCTCGTCCTCCTCGCCCCGACGGATGGCCAGCTTCCCACCCAACGTGCGGAACGACGCGTCGAGCCCCGCGCCGGGCTTGTCCCCCAAGGACACCATGGGCCAGGGAACGCCCAGGAAGCTCACGTCACACAGCGGCTTGCGCTCGCGCAAATCCAACGCCACCGCGAACGCGCTCGCCGAGTACCCCAGGTCCACCACCGCGAAGAGCGCGGCCACCTCCGGCGTCGCCGTGAAGGTGTAGTGCCACCGCTTGCGCTTGAGCAGCCGCGTGGTGCGCTCGGGCGCCCAGCGGCCCAGCAACCGGGGCAGGTCCACCTCGGGCAGCTCACCCTGGTACGTGCCGAATCGGGGCTCGCCCTGGGCGGTGGCCACGGAGGCCGGGGCGAGGGGCAGGAGGGCTTCTCTCTCGGGTGTCATCACACCCCATTGGAGGCCAACCTCCCGCCGATGTCACCCGGCGTCGGCCAGCCCGCATCCCCAACCGACGCCTCGACGACACTGCCCACACCCGCTCAGGCCCGGCCGAAGACGATTTTCTCCTTCGACAACAACCCCGTGGTCACACGCAGGGCCACCAGCGCCAGCAGAACGCTGGACGCCGCGGCGAGCAGGAAGGGCAGCGGCCCCAGCGCCTCGCCCCGCATCACCTCGGCCGCGAGCATCTGCTGGCCCGCCACCGGCACCGCGAACATCCACGTCTGCGTCTGCACCGGCGACATCGCCAGCAACATGCCCGGCAGCGTCGGCACCACCGTCAATAGGCTCAGGTACGTCTGCGCCTCCTTGAACGAGCGCGCATAGGTGGACACCCACAGCTGCACCGCCGAGGCCGCCAGCGTCAGCGGCAGCACCGCCAGCACCATCCCCAGGACGATGGGCAGGTCCATGCGCGCCTTGAGCCCCAGCTCCTCCAGCGGCACCGCGCGCACCACCAATACGAAGCCCACGAGCGACACCAGCACCGTGCTCGCCGCCATCGTCACCGTGGCCAGCCACTTGCCCGCCACCAGCGCCCCGCGCGGGGCCGGGTTGAGCAGCAGCGGCTCCAGCGAGCCACGCTCGCGCTCACCCGCCATGGTGTCGCTCGCCACCTGCAGGCCGCCCGTGAAGGTGGCCATCACCAGGAACAGCGGCAGCATGTTGAACAGCGTGGCCGCGGTGCGCTCGGGCGTGGACAGGTCCAGCTCCTCCACGTCCACCGGCATCGCCAGCTCCGGCGCCATGCCGCGCGCGTACAGCCGCTGGTCGCCCACCTGCCGCGAGTAGATCTCCACCATCATCCGCGCACGCTGCACCGACTTGCGCGCCGCCGTGCGCGAGCTGTCCATGATGAGGCTCACGTCCGCGGTGCGCCCGGTGGAGAAGTCCCGGCCGTAGCCCTCCGGCACCACCAGCACCACGTCCAGCACGCCCGTGCGCACGCGCGCCTCGTAGTCCGAGGGCGCCTCCTTCAGCGTCACGCCCTGCCGCTGCAGGAACGCCATCAGGCTGGGCGCGTGCTGCCGGCCCACCACGGGCAGCTCCAGCGGCTTGTCCCGCATCATGTTGGACATGAGCTGGAAGGTCGCCAGGAACACCAGCGGACCGAACACCGCCCACAGGAGCGAGGAGCTGAGCGTGCGTCGGTCCCGGACGTGGTCCGTCAGCTCCTTGCGCAGGACACTGCCCACCAGCCGCTTCATTGCATCAACCCCTGCTCACTGCCGATGGTCGCCACGAAGGCCTCTTCCAGGCTGTCCTTGCCGGTGGCCTGCCGCAGCGCCTCCGGCGTCCCTTCCGCCACCACCCGGCCATGCGCCACCACGACGACGCGCTCGCACAGCGCGGCGACCTCCTGCATGACGTGGCTGGAGAAGACGATGCACCGCCCCTCGTCCCGCAGGCGGCGCAGGAGCGTGCGCACCGCGCGCGTGCTCATCACATCCAGGCCGTTGGTGGGCTCATCCAGCAGCACGTTGCGAGGCCCGTGCACCAGCGCCCGCGCCAGCGCCACCTTCACCCGCTCGCCCTGGCTGAAGCCCTCCACCCGCCGGTCCACGATGTCCTTCATGTCCAGCAGGTCCACCAGCTCGTCCACGCGCTTGTCGAGCGCCGCGCCCGACAGCCCGTGCAGCTCCCCGAAGTAGCGCGCGTGCTCGCGCGCGGTGAGCCGCGGGTACAGGCCCCGCGTGTCCGGCAGCACGCCCAGCCCCCGGCGCGCATCCTCGGGACGCGCCACCACGTCCACGTCGTCCACCACCGCGGTGCCCTTGTCCGGGCGCACCAGCGTGTAGAGCATCCGCAGCGTCGTCGTCTTGCCCGCGCCGTTGGGGCCGAGCAGCCCGGTAATCATCCCGTCCTCGGCGGTGAAGGACACATCCTCCACCGCCGTCACGGCGCCAAACCGCTTGTGCAGATTCGTCGCTCGAATCATCCGCGTCGCGTCCTCAGGGTACCGGTCCGGCGAAGGACGTGAAGAAGGGCGGACGCGCGAGTCCCGCGCCGCACGAGGGCTTCAGCGTGTCCACCCGACCGTCCGCCACCAGGTCCACCATCAGCTTGCGCACACAGTCGACGCCCAGCGTGTTGTGCCCCACGCCCGGGACCTGCACGTGCAGGCTGTTCTTCAGCGTGCGCTTCGCCTCCTCCGCCCACGCCGGAGGCGTCACCGGGTCCAGCTCTCCGGAGAGCAGCAGCGTGGGCACGTCCGACACCACCGCGTCGCGGAAGCCCGCGGGCACCGTCGCCTTGGGCCAGCCCTCGCACGCCTTCATCATCTCCAGGCCCATGCTCGCGCCGAACCACGTCCCCTTCGCCTCGCGCTCCACCGCGGCCGTGTCGAGGAACGGGACATCCTCCGCGCAGACGACGGCCATCTGCAGGCCCCGGCTCATCACCTTCTCCATCCGCTCGCCGCGCCCCACGTTCAGCGCCACGAACGGCGCCCAGTCACCTTGGGTCACCCGGTCCAGCATCAGCGGCACCATCGACGAGTCCTCCGCGCTGTAGAGCAGCCCGAACAGCGCTCCGACGAAGGCCTGGCGCGTCAGCACGATGTCCTCCGGCACGCCCGTGCGCGGATGGGCCACCCGCACCCGCGCCGGCTCCTGGGAGAGCTTCTCCAGCAGGGCCTCCGTGCGCGTGCGCAGCCGAGGGAAGTTCTTCTCGCAGGCCGCGTCCTTCTCGCAGTGGGCCAGCAGCAGATCCAACGAGCGCTGCGCGTCGCGGGGCATGTACAGCGGCAGGTACAGGCTCATGGGCGCCACGCCGTCCAGGATGGCGGTGCGCACCCGCTCCGGATACTGGCGCATGTACACCAGCGCCGCGCGCGTGCCGTAGGAGCCGCCCCAGAGGTTGAGCTTCTCGTACCCCAGCGCCGCGCGCACCTCGTCCAGGTCCGCCATGGCGATGGGCGTGGTGTACTGCCGCACGTCCGCGTCCCAGCGCTCCCGGCACGCGCGGATGCGCGGCGCCAGGTCGTCGTCTTCGCTGAAGTAGTCGGCCAGCCCGGCGTCCTTCGGGAGGAACTCGCAGTCCAGCGGGCTCGAGTCCCCCGTGCCGCGCATGTCCACCAGCACGATGTCGCGCTGGCGGCGGATGTGCTCCACCGCGCGCAGCACGGCGCCCAGTCGGGTGGCCGCCTGCCCGGGCCCTCCCGCCAGGAACACCAGGGGGTCGGGCTGGGGCTGCGCCGCCAGCGCGGGCACCACCGCCACGCGCAGGGACAGCTTGCGGCCCGTCTTCGTCTCCCGGTTCTCGAAGACCTCCAGCGTGCCGCACTGCGCCTGGGGCGCCAGCCCCTCCAACTGGCAGGGCTCGAGCTTCAAGGTGCGCGCCTGGGGGGACGAACCGCCCCGCGAGCAGGCCGACAGCGCCACGAGCCCGAGGACCCAGGCCAGGCGGCGGAGGATGGAGCGGATGTGGGTGTGGGCCCCGGCCAAGTGTGTCTCCCTGTAGGGTGCGGGCGCACCGACCTTTAACACCTGCCGCCTCCTAGTACACCCGCCCCCGCAAGTGATTGCCTCGACACCGCCCGAGCGTGAATCCCACGCGGGCGCGGCCGTCTGGTGATACGCCCATGCCCACGATGAAACGCTTCGCCCTCGTCCTGTTCGCCCTCTGCTTCACCACCCTCGCCGGCTGCGCTGGCCTGCAGAGCGCGCTGAAGAAGGCCTTCAAGAAGCCCACCCTCACCTTCAAGACGGCGCGGCTGTCCAGCGCGTCGCTCTCCGACGCCACCGTCGACCTGGTCTACGAGGTCAACAACCCCAACGGCTTCGGTCTGGAGCTGGCCTCGGTGGACTACTCGTTCTTCGTCGAGGGCAAGCAGGTGGTGGCCGGCAAGCCTCGCAAGGGCCTGAACCTCAAGGCCAATGGCAGAAGCGAGCTGGTCTTCCCCGCCAACGTGCGCTTCGCGGACATCGTCCCCGTGGTGGAGACCTTCCTCAACAAGGACCGCGCCGCCTACAAGGCCCAGGGCAGCGTCGGCGTGCAGACGCCCATCGGCGTGCTCTCCTTCCCCCTCCAGAAGGAGGGCGCGTTCGACGTCCCCAAGATTCCCCAGGTCGCCTTCCAGCCCCCGCGCATCACCAACATCGGGCTGACCAGCGCCACCGTCGAGTTCCCCCTGGCCATCACCAACCGCAACAGCTTCCCCCTGCCCGTCGCCGGAATCACCGGCGCGCTCAAGGTCGCCGGCGCGGATGTGGGTACGCTGTCCACCGGCAACCTGGGCATGCTCGACGGCAGCGGGACGAAGCAGGTGACGCTGCCGCTCACCATCAACTTCGCCCGGGCCGCCTCCGCCGCCGTGGCCCTGCGCTCGGGGGGCAACGCCAAGCTGAGCCTGGACGGCAAGCTCACCTCGGACTCGCAGTCCGTGCCGCTCAACCTGAGCCAGCTGGTCAACATCGTGAAATGACGCCCGTCCGGGCGCCGGGCGGGCAGGAGCGCACCTGAAGGTTGTCCCAGGGCGTCACAGCCGTTACGGTTGGGCGCCCTTCGTGGGACACACGCCATGCGCCGCATCCTCTTCAAGTCCAAGATCCACCGCGCGACGGTGACCCAGGCCGACCTCGACTACGAGGGCTCGGTCACCATCGACCTGAACCTCCTGCGTGCGGCGGACATCATCGCCAACGAGAAGGTGGCCATCTGGAACGTCACCCAGGGCACGCGCCTGGAGACGTACGCCCTCGAGGGCGAGCCCGGCAGCGGCGTCATCTGCATCAACGGCGCCGCCGCGCACCTCAACAAGCCCGGCGACCTGGTCATCATCGCGACCTTCGCCGAGGTCGAGGACGCCGAGGCCCGCGACTGGAAGCCCAAGGTCGTCTTCGTCGACGCGGCCAACCGCATCGTCCCCGGACAGACGGAGGAGATTCCGGGGCCCGCTCGCCGCATTGCCTGAGGGCAGGCGTCCTCCCGCCGTCGGCTTTCGCCTCCGCGCGCCTTTTGCCATGCTCGCCCCACCTTTTAGAGGGGGGCCCATGGCCCCGGAGGCACCATCACGATGAGGCGGCTGTGGGCGGGAGTCAGCGTGTTCGCGCTGGGACTCTCCGGATGTTCCGGGGTGGGCTCGTTCCGGCCCAACCCCAACGACGAAGACCCTCTCTACGGGGCCATCCCCGTCATCAAGGCGCCGCCCCAGACGCGGTGCGCGGGCCACGGGAAGTCCTCGGTGCGCGGCCACTGCGACGAGGCGCTCTACCTGGCCACCGAGTACACGCGGCGCCTGTCGGTCGGTGACGAGGTCTGCCTGGAGGGCGGCTACGGCGAGGAGCCGGGCTATGCGTGCAAGGCGCGCGCGGCCGTCATCGACACGTCGCCCAACCAGGTGAAGCTGGAGGTGCGCGGGGCGAAGCCGGACTCGCGCTGGTTCAACGCGGAGATGCGCCACGCCTGGTACGAGGAAGGCGCGCTGGTGGACCTCTACCTCGCCGAGCGGGGTTATTAGAGGACCCGGGACAACCCGAGGCGGGAGACACACCTCATGGCCTTCTACGACAGCGTGGCCGAGCGGCTGGCCTTCATGAAGAAGCTGACCCCGGCGGAGCTCAAGAAGCTCGGCGCGGCGCGGCTGTCGGACATCGTCCTGCAGGAGACGAAGCGGGCCCGGGTGCGGGTGGCGGAGTTGGAGAAGCGCTACCCCCGCGCGGACACCCGGGAGCTGGCCCAACGTCTGGTGGACGACAAGAAGAACCTGGCCAGCATGGTGGGCGGCGTCAGCGGCGTCTTCGGCCTGGTGGCGCTGCCCGCGGACCTGCTGTTCATGTCCTATCTGCAGATCATCCTGCTCACGGACGTGGCCACGCTCTACAAGGTGAACCTCAAGAGCGAGCGCGCCCGGGGGGAGATGTTGGATTTGTTCGGCTACGCCAACGGCCTGGGCCCCGTCCAGCGCTCCAGCCCCAAGGTGATGGGGAAGCTGGCCGCGATGGTGCTGGAGAAGGGCGGGATGCACACGCTGGGACGGGCCATGCCGCTGGTCGCCGCCCCCATCACCGCGTACTTCAACAACCAGCACATCCAGCGCGTGGGTGAGCAGGCCGTGCGCTTCTACGAGGGCTTCGACAAGGCCCACGCCAAGGCCAAGGCCCAGCGCCCCCAGCAGGCGGGGTGAGGGTTTCCCCGCGGATCCGGAAATATTCCAACGGGTCCGATATGCCTCCTTCGCCGCCACGTTCACGTCCCCAAGCAGGGGGCGAAAGCCCTCCATTCATGGCGGACGACCGACGGACTCCCAAGGGCCGGTTCGGGGAGACGGTGTCCGCGAGGCGGAGGCACGAAGATGACCGAGCTTTCGGCGGAAGTGCGTGTTCAGGTGGCGCGGTTACGCAACCTGGTCATCGATGTGGCGCGGTGTGGCGCGCTCGCCAGTCCCCTGGGTGCCTTGCCTCACCATGAGCTGGACCCCATGGAGGTCCAGGCCATCTGGTGGCTGAAGGCCGAGAGCCTGCTGCCCGTCAACGTGCTCGCCGACCGCCTGGGCGGCATCGCCCTGCCCCGCCTGAGCCGGCTGCTGGACCGGCTGGAGGATGCCAAGCTCGTGCAGCGCGAGCGCTCGGTGCGGCATGACCGCCGGCGCGTGCGCGTGCGGCTCACCGAGCAGGGACGGGCGCTGGCGGAGAACGCGGACTCGGTGGTGCAGGAGCGCATGGCGCGCCTGTTGATGCCGCTGGGGGGCGAGCAGCGCAGCGCGCTGATGGACTTGCTCGAGGGCTGGGTGGAGGCGCTGGGTTGCTGGAACCGCGCCGAGGAGCAGGCCGCCGAAGAGGCCGAGGCCAACCACCGGGCCCAGGCGCATCGACCTCGACTCGCCGCTGTCGAGGACGTAGGCGTCACCGCCAGCGCGGCCTGAGTTCCTGAGTTTCGTGGGCGCCGGCCATCCTGGGTCCGGCGCCTTCCTGTCGTCCCCGAGCGCGAGGCTCGGTGAAGTCCTGGCTCCCTGACGCCCGTCGACCTGAGTGTTTTCTCGGCGACGGTGTGACGGGTGAGCGCTCCCAGCGGAACCGCACCTCGACTGGATGCCGCCCTCCGCTCACCAACATGGGCATCACGGGATGCGCGATGCTCACGCATCCCGAGATGACGTCTCTTCGCGCGCACGACGTGTGCCCTCCGGACGGACCAGCCCCTGCACTCGTGCAGCGTCGCGGCCAGGGCGACCCACGCGGCCTCCCGATGTGACGCCCTCGCTCCGCGAGCGCTGGACGGTTGCCACTCCAGAGGGAGCAGCCTCCCACATCCACATGAACATCGCCGCCGGGGCACGTGCGCCCTGCATCCCGAGGTGCCGCCCCTCCGCGAGCGTCCGACGGTGACCTCACCGTCCGGAACAAGTCACCGCGCATTCGCGCGAGCAGCGCGGGCACGTCGTGCGCGTGACGCGCGGCGCGGCGGGCCCCCGAGGCCGCGCAAGGCCACCGGCCGCGGGTGCGCACCGCCACCCATCACGGAGTTCGCGGCGCCTCCCAACACACCCCCGCAGCGGGTCCCGACTCGCCCACCCCTCGGACCAGGCCGGAGCCATGCCCAGTAAATGCAACTTGATTACTTTTAGATCTCAGTTGCATATTTGCGGGGTTCGCGGGGACTGACCGGCTGACGCCCTCGTCGGCCGCCGACACGGTCCTGGCGCGGGAGCAGAGCGATGAAGCGAATCATCTGGAGCGTGGGAGTGGCGGGGCTCGCGCTCGCGTGCGTCGCGTCCGCGCTGTTGCGGCTCCCCGACCGCCCGCCGCCGCCCGTGGAACCCCAGGACTTCCACGTCGAGCCCACGCGCAGGGAGGAGCCCGTCGCGGTTGCTCCCCAGCCCATGGCGCCCTCGCGCCCCCCGCCCTCCGCGCCCACCCAGCCTCCGCTCCCCGACGAGCCCGAGCCGCTGGAGTTCGAGTCGCCCGACCTCGAGCAGCTCCCACCCGCGCCCTCCGTCCGCGCACGCCGTCCCCTCTCCGAGTCACGCAAGCTGCTCGTCCAGTCCCTGCGCAAGGCCCCCGCCGACCCCAAGGCGCGCCGTGACGCCGTGCTCGCGGCCTTGGAGTCCACGGGCGCGAGCCAGGAGCCCTGGACCGCCGGGGCCCGAGAAGCGCTGGACACGTGGCGACAGCGGATGGCGACGAGCATCCAGCCCGTCGAGGCCGAGCCACCGCGCTGCTTCGCCGCGGGCTGCGTCACGCGCGTCACCTTCCCGGACGCGGCCACGCACGACGCGGCCTTCCGCCTCACGCCCGAGCTGCGTCTGCCGGGCAACGCCGCGCACCTGCAACTCCCCGCCGAACACCTCGCCTCGGGCCAGGTCCTGGCCACCTGGGTCGTGCTCCGCCCGGACACGCCCTGAACCACCGCCCTTCGCAGTCGACACACCCGCCGTACCCACAACAAGGAGAAGTCCCCAGATGAAGCCCCAGTCCCTGCTGCACAAGTCCCTGCTCGCCACCAGCGTCGCGCTCCTGCTCACCGGCTGCGGCACCACCGCCGAGGAGCCGGCCGTCCAGGCCGAGGCGCTGACCACCAGCGAGTCCGCGCTGCTCTTCGGCGCCCTGCCCTCCTGCGACGAGCCGGAGGAGCTCGACGAGGTCATCGAGCACGCGTGCATCCACGCGGAGATGGGACCCTTCGAGCCCGTCACCGCCGCGGCTCTCGGCGCCCCCGTGCTGGTGGACGTCAGCGCGCCCCACACCACGTTCAACATCAGCCTGCCGCGGAGCACGAACTCCTGGGGCTGGGCCGGCCGCGTCTCGTTCCTCCCGGATGAGTCCGGTGAGTTCGCCTTCATGCTGTCGCGCAACCGCGGCCTGCGCATCTACGAGGCGGCCACCGGCACCGAGGTGGCGCGTGAGTGCCGCTACGAAGTCCCCGCCGAGGTCTGCGGCGCGCTGAAGACCACCATCCTCGCGGACCTCGAGGCCGACACCGAGTACTACCTGGAGTTCCGCTCCGTGCTGCGCCGCAACGCCTCCTTCTCGCTCATCGTCGAGGAGGCCGGTCACCACCACGAGGAGTAACCCCTCACCGGCGGGTGCCTGGAACCGTTCCGGGCACTTCCGCCCCAGGCAGCGTCGTTCAAGACCTTCTTCCCAGCCCGCCTCTCAATGACATCCACCTCTCGAGCCTTCGTGGAGCGCTCCCCCATGCGTTGGAAACTCCGTGCCCTCCTGGCCACGCTCGCCCTGGCGACCTCCGCCTGCGGTGGCGACGCCCCTCCGCCCGAACCCAAGCCCGAGCCCTCGGCGGACCCGTGCGAGCCCCATGGCCACATCCACCGCGAGCCCGAGGGTGACTGGTGTCACTGCAACAAGGGCTACCTGGCCGCGCAGGACGGCCTCTCCTGCGTCGTGGACCCCGACTACGTCCCCAGCGAGGGCTTCGACTTCGGCGACGACGGAGAGCACGCCTGCTGGCACGTCGAAAGCGGTCCCTTCGTCACCGTCACCGCCTCCACCACCCGCGACCCTCGCGTCGACGACTTCCACACCTACTACACCGTGAAGCTGCGCGAGGTGGATGGCCAGTACACCGGCACGTTCAACTACAAGGCCTTCGCCTCCGGCAACTTTGTCGTCTACCTGAGCACCCCGGACGTCCCCGTCACCCTCGTGGAGACCGCCGTCCAGAAGACCGTGCCCCCCGCGGGCACCCGGCCCACCGGCGACTTCTGCTCGGGCTTGAAACACATGGTCGGCTACGAGCTGACCGACCGCGTCCAATACACGCTCACGCTCGGCCCCACCTCGCACACCGAGCTCGGCATGGTCATCGAACACCTCCAGTAACGCGATACGCGATGGCTCCTGGAAATCGTACGCGCCGTTATTGCAACTGAGTTACCATTAAGACATGAATACCGGCGCCGTGGCGTGTCTCGGGACGCCGCTCCGGTGCCCGCGCGTCGCGCCCGGCCTTGAAAGGAAATCCCACATGAAGATGCTGAAGCAGACCCTCTGCGGTGCGTTGCTCGGGCTGTCGCTCGCGGCCTGCGGACCGACGGAGGACGTGGAGCAGGAGTCGACCGGCCAGGCCGAGCAGCCGCTGGAGGCCGGGTGCGTGTCGGTGGACGACACCCTCATGACGACGCACGCGTGCACCCACGCGAGCAACAGCGGCGACAACGTGAACGTGACGGCCAGCGCCACGCGCGTGGACACGGCGCCGGACATCAGCACGCAGCACAAGCACTACACGCTCACCCTGCCGGCGGGCGCCGAGGGCTCGGTGACGTTCACCCCGACCAACGTGTCCGGGAGCGGCACCGTGGAGTCCGTCGCGTTCTACGTGAACAAGAACGTGGCCCTCACCGTGGTGAACGCCACCACCAGCGCGACGGTGTCGCCGCTCATCAACGAGTCCGTCGCGGAGACGGGCTGCTCGCTCATCAAGGCGCAGGTCTACGACCTCACGCCGGGCACCGAGTACATCGTCGTCTCGGCCACCGCGTCGGGCAACCAGGTGGGCATCGTCCCCGAGTACCTCTACAACAACCGCGACCGCTACTACCGGGACCAGGACGGTGACGGCTACGGCGTGAACACGCCCGTCTACCGCTTCGCCTGTGAGGTCAACAGCGGCTACTCGAAGACGCGCTTCGACTGCGACGACACCAACCCCGCCATCTTCAACTGCTGACAGTCGCTGATTCGTCACAAGGAGTCCGCGTGACTCCCGGCGGGGCACCCCAGACATCCGGGGTGCTCCGCCCTCGTCCTTTGACTCACCCTCGCGAGGTCACACCCGATGCGCTTCTCCAACGCGGCCACGTTGCTGGCCACCTGCACCCTGCTGGCCCTGACGGGCTGCGACAATGACGACCCCACGCCCACGCCTCCGGATGCAGGCTCGACGACGGACGCGGGCCCCGACGCGGGCGACACCGCGCCGCCCACGGTGACGGGCACCACGCCCGCGGCCGACGCGGTGGACGTGGCGCCCGGCAGCGCCATCACGGTGCGCTTCAGCGAGCCCGTCCAGCGGGACTCGGGCACGGTGCGCGCCGCGGATGGCGACGTCATCCTCTCGCTGGAGACGGGGCACTGGGAGGACGAGGGGCGCACGCTCATCGCGCACCCCACGCAACCCCTTCGCGCTGGCGCGAAGGTGGACGTCACGGTGGAGCGCTTCGAGGACCTCGCCGGCAACCGACAGGCGACGGCGTACAGCTTCTCGTTCCAGGTGGGCGCGGACGTCGCGCGGCCCCACGTCGTGACCTCGAATCCGGCGGAGGGCGCCACGGGTGTGCTGCCGGTGCAGACGTACAAGGTCGGCACGAGCACGACGCTGCGGCGGCTCGTCACCGTCACGTTCAACGAGAAGATGGACGTCACGGAGGGCCGCGTGACGCTGCGGGATGAGAGCGCGCCCGCCAACGCGCCGCGCTCGCTCACGGGCACCTGGTCCGAGGACGCGCTGACGCTCACCGTCTCGATTCCCCGGCCGGAGTCGGACCTGCCGCCGCTCGAAGAGGAGAGCCGTTACTCGGTGGACCTCACGCTCCTGCGCAACGAGGCGGGCCATGCGCTGGACACCACGCACGCGAACCTGGGAGACGGGCGGCTCGACTTCACCACGGGCAAGCGCGACGGCGTCACCGAGCACGCCTGTGGCCACGCCCTGCTGGAGGCCCCTGTCGCCGTCACGGCGGGCGCATCCCCCACTGCCATGTATCCCGCGACGGACGCGCCCCACGAGTTCTACGAGCTGACGCTCCCCGCGAACGGCGGCGCGTTCCTCGGCTACTCGGAGGTCGTCTCGGACGAGCGCGACCGGCCGGTCGTCCTGTACCTGAACCAGGACGTGCCCATCGTGGTGCACGACGTGACGGAGGCCGAGACGGTGGTCCCCTCCACCGTGACGCCCGCGCCGCAGGTCTGCCTGCCCGCCATCACCCACACGCTGAAGTTCACCGCGCCCGCCGGTGACCGCTTCCTGCGCCTCACCTACGGCCCGACGCCACTGGAGAAGTTCACCTTCGTCTTCGAGCGGTACTGAAGCGCGCCTCGAAGGACCGAGCGCACCGTGTGGGCCCTGGGTGCGGGCTTCACTCGGTGCGCTTGCGCCGTCTGGACATGATGCGGCTCAGGGCCACCTCGGTGATGCCCAGGTAGGCCGCCACGTCGCGCTGCGGGACGCGGCCGCGCAGGTGCGGGTGCTCCGCCCAGAAGGTGTCCAGCCGCTCCTCCGCGGACAGCTCCAGGAACTCCTGCTCGCGGCGCTCCTTCAACAGGAAGTGCCGCTCGGCGACGCGGCGCGCCACGCGCATCCAGCACGGGTGGCCCTCCTCCAGCGCCTGGAAGTCCTGCGTGCGGAACACCAGCACCCGTGCGGGCTCCAGCGCCTCGATGGACGTCATCGATGGCTGTCGCTGCAACATCTCCGCGTAGGCGCCCAGGAGTTCACCCTCGGCGCGGAACGCCTTCACCGACTCGCCGCCCCGCGCGGAGACGCGCACCAGGCGGAACACGCCCTGGAGCACCACGGCGAAGCGGTCCGCCGGGTCTCCGGGACGCAGGAAGTGGGCCTTGCGCTCCACCGCCTGCTCCCTCGCGAACGACTCGGCGCGCTCCCACTCACCCGGGGGAATGGGGCCGAGCGGGGCGAGCTGCTCGTAGAGCGTCGGGAATCTCACGGGTAGGTGGGACGAGGTTAACCCAGGTTAAGGCGCCCAGCGAGCCGGGCGCCGTACACCCGAGGGCATGTCCATCAACGTCTACGCCATCGCCACGCCCTTCGTCATCGCGCTGGCGCTGGGCGAGTTCATCTACTGCGTGGCGAAGCGCAACGGCTATTACAGCTTCCAGGACTCCATCGCGAGCGTGGGCACCGCGGTCCTCAACCAGTGCGTCAACGTGGCCGTGGCGCTGATGGTGCTGCCCCTGTTCACGCTGCTGGGCGAGCTGTCCCTGTGGCGCATCGACAGCACCTCGCCGTGGGCGCTCGTCGGGCTCTTCCTGGGCGTCGACTTCCTCTTCTACTGGTTCCACCGCTTCGGGCACCGCACCAACATCGGCTGGGCCGCGCACTCGCCCCACCACTCCACCGAGGAGCTCAACTACGCGGTGGCCCTGCGCGCCAGCGTCACCCAGCGGCTGTTCTCGTTCCTGTTCTACTGGCCGCTCGTCGTCATCGGCTTCTCGCCGGAGGCCGTGCTCGCCATGGTGGCCTTCCACCTGGTGCTCCAGTTCATCCCCCACACCCGCGTCATCCCCAAGCTGCCCCGGTGGATTGAGTCCTGGCTCAACACGCCGTCGCACCACCGCGTGCACCACGCGCGCAATGACGTCTACATCGACAAGAACTACGCGGGCTTCCTCATCATCTGGGACAAGCTGTTCGGCACGTACCGGGAGGAGACGGAGGAGTGCTCCTACGGCGTCACCACGCCGCCCAACACCTGGGACCCCACCGTCATCAACTTCCAGTTCTGGGCGAAGCTGTGCAGCGACGCGGTGAAGACGCGCAACTGGTGGGACAAGCTGCGGCTGTGGGTGATGCCCACCGGCTGGCGCCCCGCGGACCTGCCGGCCCGCGTGGAGACGAAGTGGAACCAGACGGGCGTCGAGGTGAAGTTCCAGTCCACCGAGCTGCCCAACATCCGCGGCTACCTCGTCTTCCAGATGATTGCGTCGATGCCCTTCATGCTACTGGTCAGCCACCACGCCTCGCCGCTGTCGGGCTGGCAGAAGCTGGTGCTCAGCGTCTTCTTCTGGGGCATGGCCACCGCGTGGGGCGGGATGATGGAGTCCAAGCGCTGGGGGCTGCCGCTGGAGATGGCGCGGGTGTTCGCCATGGGGGGCGCCGTGACGCTGTGGCTCGTCCAGGCGAACGCGCCCATGTCCTGGCGGGCGCTTACCATGGGCTGGCTCGCGGTGACGCTGGTGTGGCTGAGCATCTCGCGAGTGAGCGGCCGGAGCGCGTCGCCCGTGCCCGGTGGCGCGAGCACCTCATGACGTGAAGCCCGGCTCCCACGCTCCCGAGAAGGCGGTGAAGCGCCGCACGTTGACGGACAACGCGCGGTGCACCTGGGTCTCGGCCGTCACGTCCACCGGGAGCCCCTCGGTGGACGGAGGGAGCCGGTCGAAGTGCGCGCCCTGGAACCACTGATGGGGGCGGACCTCCACGACGAAGAGGCCGTCGTCGTCCAGGTCCGCCTCGATGGGCACGAAGTCCACGCGCTGGAGTTCCACGGGCGGAGGGAAGTCGAGCGCGACGCGGAAGGGGACGCGCTGCTCGCCCCGGAAGGCCGTGCCCTCCATCAGCACGGAGTGCCCCTGCAGCGCCGCGCCCTCGTCGCCGAGTGCCCGAGAGGGCGGCTGGAGCAGCAGGGAGAACGAGCGCGCACGGCCCGCGATGCCGGGAGAGCGCCCGAGCACCCGCGCATCACCCTGGGCGAGCAGGTCGAACACCACCTCGCGGTCCCACTCACCGAGCACCGTGCCTCCGGAGAAGAAGTCTCCGTCGTGCGCGTGGGCCGTGGGCACGAGCACGTCCATCAGCGAGCGGAGGACACCGCGCGCCTGTTGCTGGAGGGGGGACGCGTTCTCGAAGAGGTAGATGGGTCCCAGCACCATCCGCGCCGAGGTGAGCCGCACGCCCCAGCCCGTGTCCGTGGTGAACTCACCGACCTGCGTGGCCTCGGGCGCGAGCGCGGTGCGCAGGCCCATGTGGAACACGATGCCGCGACCACCGGTGCCGGAGAGTCCACAGGCTGAGCCACCCGCCGCGAGGGCCGCGCCCAGGCCCAGCGTGAAGGCACGGCGGGACATGCCGCGAGGAAACACGGGCGAGCTCATGGAGAGTCCTCCTCGAAGTCCAGGTACAGCGTGAGGGTGCCGCGGAAGGTGCGCGGAGGCCCGGCGGTGAAGTGCCGCGTGGCGAGCAGCGAGGCGGGCGCATCCGCGCCACGGAAGTTGGAGACGTAGTTGAGCTCCGTCTCGCGCCAGCGCGTATCGAGCGCGTTCTCCACGGACACGCCGAACTCCACCCAGCTCCAGCGCGCGCGCGTGGCCACATCGAAGAGGAAGACGGGCGCGCTGTAGCGGTCGAGAGGGAGCGGCCGAGGCCCCACCGCGCTGTGCCCCAACGCCACGTTCCAGCCCACGCGCTCACCCGCGAGCGTGACGTCGCCGCGCACCGACGCATCCAGTCGACCCAGCAGCGCCGGGATGTACGGCATCACCGCGCCATCCCACAGCTTCCACGCGGACGCGCCGGGCGTGGGCAGCGTGGCGCGCGCCCAGGCGATGGAGGCCTGCACGTCCATCCACTCGCTCCACACGAAGCGACCCGTGGCGAAGGCGCCCAGGCGCTGCGACGCGCCGATGGGTTGGTTGCGGCCCAGGCGCTCATCGAAGACGAAGTCCTGGGACACGCGCGTCGCGAAGACGGCACCGCGTGCCTCCAGGGTGTACGGATGCCCCTCGCCCTCCAGCCGCCAGCCGAGCCCCGTCTCTCCCGAGGCCACCCGCGCATATGGCGCCAGCTCCGCGTCGGACAGCGCGGCCGCGTCACTGGAGCGCGCGCCGAGCCCCGCGCTCGTCATCCACGTGAGCCGGGGCGACAGCTTCACCTCCGCGCTGGCCCTGGGGCTGGCGAAGAAGCCATAGGCATCCACGGACTCATCCGTGAGCCGGGGCCCGTCCCGGTCCACCGCGGGACGGTTCAGGTCCTCCACGCCGAACAGGAACGTGTCCAGCCGCAGGCCCGCGCGCAGCGTGAGCCAGGGACGGGGCGAGACGCGCAGGGACGCGTAGCCACCCAGGTTCGTGGTGCGCACCTGGTTGTCGTAGAGCGTGGCGTAGGGCGCGCCGCCGCTGTCCCGCAGTCGCCGTGAGCGCGTGCGCACGTCGTCGTAGCGGGCCACGTAGCCCAGCTCCAGCGGACGCGCTTCCCCCAGCAACGTGAGCCCCGGGATGTACCGACCGCGCAGGCCCAGCGTGTTGCCGCGATAGAAGCCCTCCGCCGTGTCGCCTCGCTGGGACTGACCAACGGGCGGGGTGTCCTGCATGAAGCCGGTGAAGTTGTCGCGGATGCGCGTCTGGCGCAGCACCACGTACCCCTGCTGCACCAGTCGGCCGCCGCGCTTCAGCCGAGACTGGAGCTCGGCGGAGACGATGTGGCGCTGGCTCGCGCCGCCCTGGTTCTCGTCGTAGAAGCAGAAGAACTGTGAGTCCGCGTCCGGCGCGCAGGGCAGCCGCGAGTCCACCACGTCCGTCTCGCGCACCACACCCGCGGAGGCGAAGCGCGCGCCATAGCTCGTGCCGAGCAACCGCAGCCGGGTGTCATCACCGAGGAGCAGCTCCACCTGCGCCATGGCGCTCGCGTTGGCGAACGAGCGATTCGGCCCGAAGCCGTCGCCCTGACGCAGGAGCAGTCCCACGAAGGTGGCCTCGCTGGACTCGGGCGGGCCCCACACCAGCGCGAGCCGACGCGAGGCGAAGCTGCCGTAGCTGACCGACGTGGTGAGCCCCCGGCGCTTCAGCCCGAGCTGGTACTCGACCGTGCCCGCCACGCCGAAGTCTCCCTGGGACGCGTCATAGGGACCTTCCGTCACTCGAAGCGCGTCCACCAGCTCCGGGATGATGAAGTACGTGTCCGCGTAGCCGTGGCCGTGCGCGTGGGAGACCTCGTTCAGGGGCACGCCGTTGAGGCGCATCTCCACGTCCTTGCCCTCGCCCGCGTCGAAGCCCCGGATGAACACCGTCTCCGCGTGTCCTTCGCCTCCGTGGTTCGCGAGCATCACGCCGGGCGCGAGCAACATCAGGTCGGAGGCGGAGTTGCGCGGCACGTCCGCGAGCTGCCCCACCTCGATGTGGAAGTCGCCCACCGCGACGGGCGGAGGCGCCGCGGCGACATCGCGGACGGTGGTGGAGAGGACCCGCTCGGAGGACTTCGTCTCCGTCGTGGCGCCCTGCTCCCGTAACGAATCCGAACTCTCTGCGTCGTCCGGGGTCGAAGCGCCCTGCGCGGAGCCTGCTTGCGTCGATGACGCGGGGCTCGTCGCCTCGCCTGACGATGCGCCACCAGCCGCCAAGCCCAGGGCGGAAGCTCCCCGTGCCGGGCGTGACGCCGTCGCGGAACCGGGCGCTTCGCCTGGCAACGCAGCGCCAGCCGCCGAGCCTTGGGCCGAAGCCTTCCGCAACGAGCCGGACTCCGCCGCAGAACCGGGCGCATCGCTCGACGATTCTGAGCCAGCCGCCGCGCCTCGCGCCGAAGCATCCCGCGAAGAGCGGGACTCCATCGCGGAACCGGGCGCTTCGCTCGGCGCTTCTGCGCCAGCCGCCGAACCATCCGACGTGGACCGGGCGCCCGTCGATTCGCTCCCTCGCGCCGGCACCGCCGTGGCGGCCATCGCCTCACCATGATGGTGCGCCCCCACGCCACCCGCCGCCTCCGGGACGAAGTGCACCGGCACATCCACCCGCACCTCGAGCGGCGCCTCACCCCGTCGCGCCGGCTGGAAGCGCCACCGCACCGCCGCCTCCATCGCCGCCCGGTCGAACACCCGCCCCGCCGAGGCCTGCACCTCCGCGCGCGACACCTCCCCCGCCTCGTCGATGGTCAGCCGCAACACCACCGTCGCCGGCCGCTCCAACACCGGCGCATCCACCGGCATCGACGGCGGCGCCGCCTCCACCGGAACCGGCGGTGTGATGGGCACCTCCTCCAGCGCCCCCATCGCACACATCACCAGCATCGCAATCCACACGGCGAGGCCCTCACTCCTGGAACCGGCGGCACCCGCCACCGCGAACGTCGACCGCTCGCAGATACAACGAGCCCGCTTGAATCGCAACTTGGTTGCATATACATCCCAGGAACATGAAAACGAACCCGAGAGGTCTCCTGCTCTGCGTGCTCGCCCCCCTGCTGTTCGCGGGCTGCGACAACGTGGCCACCGGAGACGTGCGCGTGACGATGAGCGGTGGGGACGGCACCCAGCGCGGCCTGCCGGACACCCTCTTCCAGGATGGCTGGTCCGTGCAGTTCACCAAGTACCTGGTGTCCCTGGGCGAGGTGCGCCTGACGTCCGCGTCCGGCGAGGTGCGCGAAAGCCCGCGCCACGTGCTGGTGGACGTGCAGAAGGGAGACATCCCGCTCACGGAGCTTTCGGGCCTGCCCGCGGGCCGCTGGGACGTGGGCTTCCGGGTCAGCCCTCCCCACGACGGCACCGAGCTGGCCGACGGACAGGTCTCCGCCGACGACCTGCGGAGGATGCGCGAGCGCGGCTTCAGCTACTGGGTGGAGGGGCGCGCGGTGAAGTCCGGTGTGGGTGTGTTCGAATTCCGGATGGGCTTCCCCGTCGACGCGCGCATGGTGGACTGCATCAACGGGGTGGACGGCACCCAGGGCATCATCGTCCCCGAGGGCTCACGCGCGGACGTGGAGGTCACCATCCACGCCGAACACATGTTCTACGACAGGCTCGGGACCCACCGGGGCGTGCAGCTGCGCTTCGACGCCATCGCCGCGACGGCGACCGAGGGCAACCTCATCACTCCGGAGGGACTCGCCTCCCAGCTGCTCACCGACCTGCGAGGTCGGGACGGAGGCGAGCTGCGCGACGCGGCGGGTCAACCCGTGGTGTATCTGCCCGGCGCCCACGATGTGCGCACGCTGCAGCAATTCGTCACCCAGAGCATCGTCGACCAGGCCCACCTCAACGGCGGAGGGGTTTGCACGGTCGCCAAATGACGGAGCGACCCGCGGACGAGCCCGCCCCCCTGGACTTGGCCCACCGGGCGCCGCTAGGAAAGTGACATGGACTCTCCCGCGCACCTGCAAGCCCGCATGGCTCTCTGCCGTCCCGAACACCTGGTGCTCGACCTGTTCGTCCACTGTCTCAGGGAGAGCATCGCCAGGAGGATGGGCCAGTCGCTCGCCATCGCCGCCCAAGCGCCCATCCCCGCCGTCCCCGCGCGCGGCGCGCCCACCCACCGGCCCGCCAGCGACTACCTGGCGCTGCTGCACGAGGGCGCCCTGTCCGTGGGAGAGAAGCTGGGTGAGGACTACGCGGCCGCGGTGGAGCAGCTGTCCTTCACCGCCGCCTCCCACGTCTTCTCCGCCCCCGTGGGCGAGATGGTCATGGCCATCACCGGCGAGGACCCGCACCGCGGCCTGTCCGTGGGCTCGGGCCTGGCGGGCGCCACCAGCACCTTCGGCGAGCGCGAGTACGAGCGCGTCTCCGACACCACCGCGCGCCTGAGCTTCAAGGACGAGTTCTTCGGCCCCGCGTGGTGCAGCGGCCTGGTGCGCAGCGGCCTCTTGCAGACCAACCCCGAGCGCCGCTTCCGCGTCGAGCTGGAGTCGGGCGAGCCGCCCTACAAGGACTTCTCCCTGCTCATCCACTGGTGAGCCGCCCCACCTCACGCGAGCGGACGGACCTCCATCCGCTCGCGCGAAGCCAAGCCGCTCAGGCCTTGGGCGCTTCCTTGCCCCGGCGCTCCTCGATTTCCTTCTTCACCTGCGCCATGTCCAAGCCCCTCACCTGACGGACCAGGTCCTCCAGCGCGGCGGCCGGCAGCGCGCCCGCCTGCTCGAACAGGAGGATGCCGTCACGGAACACCATGAGGGTGGGAATGGAGCGGATTTCAAAGGCCCCGGAGAGCTCCGGCTGAGCCTCGGTGTCTATCTTCCCGAAGACGATGTCCGGGTGCTTGCCGGACGACGTCTCGAAGGTGGGCGCGAAGAGGCGGCACGGGCCGCACCACGACGCCCACCAGTCCAGGATGACGATACCGTCCTTGCCGACGGTTTCCTTGAAGTTGTCCTTGGTGATTTCCACCGTCGCCATGACGGCCCTCGTTTCTCCCCGCCGTCAGCGGGGCATGACTTCAGCGGACGTCCAGCAGCTCCACCTCGAACACCAGGGTGGCGTTGGGCGGGATGACGCCGCCCGCGCCGCGCGAGCCGTAGCCCAGCTCCGGGGGGATGGTGAGCTTGCGCACGCCGCCCACCTTCATGCCCGCAACGCCCTGGTCCCAACCCTGGATGACCTGACCCGCGCCGAGACGGAACGTGAAGCCCTGGCCCCGGTCCCGGCTGCTGTCGAACTTCTTGCCGTCCGTCAGCGTCCCCACGTAGTGCACGGTGACCGACTTGCCGGCGGTGGCCTCCGTCCCGGTGCCCACCTTCGAATCCTCGACCTTCAGGCTCATTCCCTCTCCTGTTGCAGTGGAAGGTTTCACCTTAACCCGCGGGTGCCCCGCGCGCCGCACCTGAAAACACAGCGGCGCGGGCCCGTTGGCTACCGGGCACCGCGCCACTGACCACGCCCTGTGTGAAGGCGTCAGGACCGCCACTCAGAAGGTACCACCCACGCTGACGGTGCCCTGGTAGCTGCCGCCCCCGTCGAAGTCACCGCCGCCGGAGTCGATGCCCGGAGCGAAGTCCTTGTCGAAGAGGAAGTTGTAGTTGGCGCGCGCGTCCACGGTGAAGTTGCCCACGTGGCCCCGCAGACCCACGCCCGCGGGCACGTTGCCCACGGTGTCATCCTTGTAGCCCAGCGACTGGCCGCCCCGGAAGTTGTAGTCGCTGATGCCGATGCCGCCCAGCACGTACGGCTGCCACGGCGTGGGCGTCAGCCCGAGCGTCGCCACCGCCTGACCGCCGTTGCGCACCAGGTCCGGACCGTCCGTGTCCACCTCGCCGCGCTTGGAGTCGATGTTGTTGAGCGCGCCGGTGTAGCCCAGCTCGATGCCGAACACCTTCGAGGGCCGGATGGCGGCCGTCACACCCGCCGTGGGGCCCGGGTTGAGCTGCGGAGCCAGCGCGCCGGTGTAGCCCTCCACACCGCCGTTGAGCAGCAGGCTCAGCCCTTTCATGTCGTGCTTGTCCTTCTTCTTCACCTCGAGCGGCTCGATGGGCTCGGCCGATTCCGCCGAGGGCCGATAGTCCGCCGGAGGAGGCGCCGCGACGCCGCTCCCACCGAAGGCGTCCTGCTCGGGCGCCGGATAGGACTCCGACTGCGGCTCCACCGGAGCCCCCGCCTCGGGACGAGGCTGCGGCGCGGACGGAGCGGGGGCCGGAGCTGGCACGCTCTGGATGCCCTGCTGCTGGCTGTCGAAGCCGCTGCCACCCGTGCCCTGCTGCTGCGAGTCCGCGGGCTCACAACGCAGCGGCATGTTGATGCGCAGCTCGCCCTGTGCGGGCGGGAGGGCCTGGCTGCTCCCACTGGAGGAGTCATCCTGCCCGCTCGTTCCACTGCCACCGATGCCCGAGTCGTCGTCCACGCCCATGGAGTCGGGCACCGGCTCGGTCTCGATGATGATGTCTTCCTCCTGCAGCACGTCCGAGCTGCCCGAAGAGGTGTCCTGCGACTGGGCCAACAACACGCCTTGCCCCTGGCGCTCCGCGCTCGCCTGGGGCGGCGGGCAATCGCCATCCGAAGCCAAGGCCGAGGTGCCGTACATGAGCGCCCCGATGGCGCCAGCCAGAATCTTCGCTTTCATCCAACCCTCCGTCGTCGAGTGGCTGACATGAAGGTTGTTTCCGGGGCGACATCCGGCAAGGAGCACAAGGGTGGAGATCACCCCAGCGCGCCCCCACGCCCAGCAAGCGGGCGGGCGTGGGGCACGGGCAACACGGTGGCGCGTTCAGTGGCTCACTTCGCGCGCAGCCACTCGGAGCCGGTGACGACGGGCAGTTGCAGCGCGCGCTCGCGGTCCAGGTCCAGGTTGCCGATGTGCAGCGACAGCGGGGACTGGACCCACTTGTAGATGGACTGGTTGAACAGCCGCACGAACTTGTCCACGTGGCCCGCAAGCCGCGTCGCGTCCACCTCCGGGAACATGGCCGTGAGCGCCTGGAGCATCTCCGCGGGCGTGAGCTTCTCCGCGGCGAACAGGTAGAAGCACGCGTCCAGGATGGGGAAGGGCATCAGCTCCTCCTCGCCCACCTGGTTGTGCGCCAGCTCCGGACCGGCGGGCTTGGCGAGCACCTTGCGGATGCCCTCGTGGCCGGTGGTCTCCTGGAGGTAGTCCAGCAGGTACATCACCACCGTCTTGGGCACGTTGGAGATGACGGCGAGCGCGCCCATCAGGTCTCCGCCGATGGTGGTGTAGCCCACGGACTTCTCGCTCATGTTGCCCGTCTGCAGGAACAGGCCGCCGCAGGAGTTGCTCCAGTTCCACATGCGCTGGGCGCGCAGGCGGGCCTGGATGTTCTGCTCGGTGATGGCGGTGACGGGGGCGCCGCCCAGCATCGTCTCCGCCACGGCGCGCTCGCGCTCGAAGGCCTCGTCGATGGAGACGACCTGGAAGGCCACGCCCAGCTCGCGCGCAATCGTCTCCGCCGCCTCGCGCGTGGAGTCGCTGGAGAAGCGGCTGGGCATGTAGAACGCCTGGATGAGCGAGCCGGGGTTGTCCGGCCGCGCGCGCTTCGCGTAGCGGTGGGCGATGAGCAGCGTGAGCAGCGAATCGCGTCCGCCTGACAGCGCGATGCCCAGCACCTTGAAGGCGCGCGTCTTCTCGAAGTAGTCGCCCACGCCCAGCGCGAGCGCGTCCAGGATGTCCTCGCACAAGGCCTCGCGCGCGGGTCGGCGCTTGTCGGGGGCGGGCAGGAAGAAGCTCCTGTGCGGCGGCACCGGATACGTGAGCGCCTCGCGCCGCGTGGCCACCGTCTTGGTGCAGTCGAGCACCGGCACGCTCTTGCCACCGGAGGACAGCCACGACTCGCGGTCCACGCGCCAGGTGGTGGCCTCGCCCCTCAGGCGCAGGGTGCGGTCCAGGTCGACGACGGCCGCCGCGTAGCCCTCCTGGAAGCGCGGCGTCTCCATGACGTGGCGACCGTTCTGGTTGAGGAAGCCGCCGCCGTCGAAGATGAGCCCGTCGTTGCTGCCCACCGCGTTGCAGTAGGCGATGGTGCACTGGTGGTCCGCGGCGCGCGTGGCGATGAGCTCGCGGCGCGTCTCCACGAAGCCCAGCCGGAACGGGGACGCGGACAGGTTGATGACCAGCTCCGCGCCCGAGTACGTGCGCCGGCGCATGGGGCCATCCGCGCTCCAGATGTCCTCGCAGACCTCCGGCGCGATGAGGCCGAAGTCGAACTGGAACAGGTAGTCGCCCAGGGGCACGCCCCGGTACACCTCCGCCATGCCCGGCTGGCCGCGGCCGAACGTGCGCGCCTCATAGAAGACGCTGTACGTGGGCAGCTTCTCCTTGGGCACCAGGCCCAGCACCCGCCCTCCGGCCACCACCGCGGCGCAGTTGAGCCGCTGGCCCTGCAGCGCCACGCCCACGCCCACCAGGAACACCGTGGGCAGCGACGCCGTCTGGTTCGCGAAGCGCTCCAGCTCCGGCCACTGCCGGTCGATGAAGCCCTGCCACTGCACCATGTCCTCGGCCGGGTAGCCGGCGATGAGCTGCTCCTGGAAGACGCCCACGGTGACGCCGTCCTCGGCCATCCGCTTCGCCAGTGCCAGGGCCCGGTCCGTGTTGCGGACGAAGGCTCCGACGACGGTGTTGACGCTGGCGATGCCGACTTTCACGAGCCGCATGGTTCCCCACTCCCCTTTCGTTCCCGACGAGGGGCCCAGCAATGCCTGGAGCGACGCGCAAGGCAAGCCCCGCGACGGGGGGCCCGGGGTGCTTCAGTTCAGTGGGCCGGAGGGCCGCATGGGCTGGAGCCGGGCGATGAGCTCACCCACGTCCGCGAGCACCGCCTCCAGCCGGCGCTTCACGTCCAGCTCCACGAGCAGCTGCTGGCGCCGCTCGGCCTCCGGGATGATGGCCGAGGCCACCACGTCCGCGAGCATCCCTCCGCCCGCGCGCGCCGCCACCGGCAGCAGGCTCTCCGCGAAGGTGGGCGGCACGCGCCCGGCCAGCTCGAAGACGGCCTGTCGCAGCCGCTCCTCCTCGGGCCCCTGGTAGGGGTGGTCCGCGAGCACCTGCGCGCGCACCTCGCGGTAGGACTTGTCGCCCGACAGCTCGGAGATCATCCGGATGCGGCTGACGCCCTGCAGGAGGATGTTGTAGCGGCCCTCCTCCACCTGCTCGTCCCAGGCGATGACGCCCGCGCACATGATGGGCTGCATGGGGGGACGCCCCTCGTAGTTGCCCTCCCAGCCCGTCTCCAGCTGGGCCAGCGCCACCACGCGGTCCCCCGCGAGCGCGTCACGCACCATGTCCCGGTAGCGCGGCTCGAAGATGTGCAGGGGGATGAGGGTGTGGGGGAAGAGCACCGCCGACGGCAGCGGAAACACCTTCAGCGCGCGGGCGGCGGCGGTCTCGACGCGTTCTTGGGCGGTCATGTCGGGCATCCTTACCCGTGTTGATAAGCTTCCCGGACGCCCGTCGCACCGCAAACCCGCGCGGCATGGGGGAGGTGGGACAAGGAGCGGCGCAACCGGCCGGATTCGCAGGGACTTTCCGGCCCGGGAGGGCGGTGTTCCCCCGGGTCAGCGCGCGCGAGGCCGGCTGGCCGGAGGGCTCCAGGCCCGCATCGCCACCTCCACCAGCCCGAGCAATTCCGCCTCGCTCGCGCCGTCCTGGGCCTGCACGGACATGCCCTGGATGATGGCGCCGTGGTAGCGGGCCATGGCCTCCGCGTCCGTGCCCGCGGGCAGCTCCCCCTTGGCGATGGCGCGCTGGATGTGCTCGCGGAACACGCCCACCGCGCGGGTGCGCAGGCTCGCGACGAAGTCCGCCACCGGCTGGTGCTCCTCCGCGCAGCGCAGGAGCGCCGTGGAAATCATGCAGCCGGGAGGCTGCTTGCGGCGCGTGAAGTGATGGGCCGTCTCGCGCAGCAGTCGCTCGACGGCGGCCCTCACGGTGGGCTCCTCGGTGAACACGTTCCAGGTGTAGGCGCCCGGGCCCTGCTGGTAGCGCTCCAGCACCCGCCGGTACAGGCCCTCCTTGGAGCCGAACGCGGCGTAGAGGCTGGGCGCGGTGAGCCCCATGGCCTGGGTGAGCTGCGCCACGGACGCGCCCTCGTAGCCCAGCCGCCAGAACACCTCCAGCGCCCGGTCCACGGCCTTCGTCTCGTCGAACTCCCGGGGCCGACCTCGGGGTCGGGGCTGGAGGGCCAGGTCCTTTTTCATAACGCTCACTATTGAAATCCCCAAAGGTGGGTCCTATTTAAATAACACCCGCTACATAAAAAGGAGTCCCGACCCATGAATCCTGCCATCGCCAGCCTGCTGGTGGCTGCCAGCCTCGGTGTGTCCTCCGCTGCTCCCACGTCCCCTCCCAAGTCCACCGCGGCCCCGACGGCCACCGGCCCGGCCGCGGTGGCCCGCAACCTGGATGCGGTCATCGACCAGGCCCTGGCCGAGCAGCGCATCGTCGGCACGGTGGTCACCGTGCTCCGCGATGGAAAGGTCGTCTACCGCCGCGCCGCGGGCTTCGCCGACCGGGAGGCGAAGCACCCCATGCGCGAGGACAGTGTGTTCCGGCTGGCGTCCATGACGAAGCCGCTCGTCTCGGTGGCGGCGCTGGCGCTGGTGGACCAGGGGAAGCTGTCGCTGGAGGACCCCGTCACGAAGTGGCTGCCTGACTTCCGGCCGAAGCTCTCGGATGGCCGCGAGCCGGTCATCACGGTGAAGCACCTGCTGACGCACACCTCGGGGCTGACGTACGGCTTCCAGCCGCAGAACGAGGCCGCCCATGAGAAGGCGGGCGTCTCCGACGGGCTGGACGAGGTGGCTGGGCTCACGTTGGAGGAGAACCTGCGCAGGCTCGCGACGGTGCCGCTGTCTTCCGAGCCGGGGCAGCGCTGGAACTACTCGCTGTCGACGGACGTGCTCGGCGCCGTGGTCTCTCGCGCCGCGGGGGCGCCGCTGCCGGAGGCCGTGGCGAAGCTCGTCACGAGGCCCCTGGGCTTGAAGGACACGTCCTTCCGGGCGGGCGATGCCTCGCGGCTGGTGGCGGCGTACGCGGACGGCAAGCCCACGCCGACGCGCATGGGCAGGACGCAGGACGTGCCGCTCTGGGGCGGAAAGGTCCGCTTCTCACCGGGACGGGCGCTGAGCGCGGAGGCGTACGCCTCGGGCGGCGCGGGCATGGTGGGGACGGCGGCGGACTACGTGAAGTTCCTGGAGGCGCTGCGCAAGGGCGGCGCGCCGGTGCTGAAGAAGGCCAGCGTGGACAAGCTCGGCGCGGTGCACGTGGGGGCGGAGTCGCAGACGCAGGGACCGGGCTGGGGCTGGGGGCTCATCTCCGCGGTGCTGGCGGACGCGGAGCTGGCGCAGGGTGAGCAGGCGCAGGGCACGTGGCAGTGGGGCGGCGCGTACGGACACAACTGGTTCGTGGACCCGCGCAGCGGCGTCACCGTGGTGACGCTGACCAACACCGCGTTCGAGGGCATGTCGGGCGCGTTCCCCGGCGCCGTGCGTGACGCCGTCTACGCGGGGCTGAAGCCGTAGTCCGGCGCCTCGGAGGGCCTCATCCGCATCGCCTGGGCCGGGTGACTGCTATCGACATCCACATGTTTCTGTATCGATGAAACTTCAGCATCCAGCCTCCCCGTGTACTTGGAGTGCACTCCTGGACTAGAACTTGTTTTGCTGTTCTGTCCGGGAGATTCAACCTTGAACAAGTCCTTCATCCTGCTGGGGAGCTGTGTCGGCGCCCTGGCGCTGAGCGGTTGCGACCCGACGCCCCAGGCGCCCATCGAGGAGCCCTCGCGGTCGGCGTCACTGGAGGCGCTGGTCAACGTCACGTTGAACAAGCCGGCGACGGCGTCGCAATACCAGACGGACCCCTACGTCTTCCTCCCGCAGTACGCGGTGGACGGGAACATCACCTCGGATGACTCGCGCTGGTGCACCGGTGAGTACTTCACCTCGCAGCGGTATCTCGACGTGGACCTGCAGGGGACGTTCGACCTCCACCGGATGGAGGTCTACACGGGCTACCAGGGCGACAGGGCCATCTCGAGCTTCGCGCTCCAGTACCACGACGGGACGAGCTGGCAGCCCATCCCTGGCTCGACGGTGACGGGCAACCCGGCCACGGGCGTCGCCGTGTCCCGGACCTTCACGCAGGTGGTGCGGGGCCAGAAGGTCCGCTTCCTGTGCAACGAGCCCGCGGGCTCGAACTGCCGCGTGAAGGAGCTCTGGGTGTTCGGCGCGCCCGCCACGCCCGGGGCCAACCAGCCGCCCGTGGCCAACGCTGGCGCGGACCAGGGTGTGGTGCTGCCCACGTCGAGCCTCACGCTCACGGGCTCCGCCACGGACGCGGACGGCACCATCGCCCTGTACTCGTGGACGAAGGTCAGCGGCCCCGCGGTCACCCTCACGGGGGCCAACACCGCCACGCTCTCCCTCAGCGGCCTCGTGGCCGGCACGTACGTCTTCCGGCTCACCGTGACGGATGACGATGGCGCCACGCACTCGGACGACGTCACCGTGACGGTGAGCAACCCCACCACCACGCTGACGAACGTGGCGAAGAACAAGCCCGCCACCGCCCTGTCCACCGACGGAGCGAACGTCCCCGCTCGCGTCACCGATGACAACCTGTCCACCTTCTGGAAGTCCGGCTGGACCACCAAGCGGGGCACGCACCTCGACATCGACCTCCAGGGCAGCTTCCTCATCCATGGCGTGGAGCTGCACTCGTCCTTCTACGTCGACTCCCCGGAGGCCCTCGTCAACTTCGACCTGCTGGCGTGGGACGGCGGCTGCTGGAAGCCCATCCCCGGCGGCTCCGTGCGCAACAACCCCAAGACGACGACCGTGAAGACGGTGACCTTCACCATGCCCGTGGTCGCCTCCAAGGTCCGCCTCCTGTGGCTCGAATACAGAGACCCGGCCACCGGCCTGGGCCCCAGCAACGCCCACGTGCGCGAGCTGCGCGTGATGGGCCATCCCACCACGCCCACCACCGGTCCGCTGTCGTGCACGGCCGGTGAGCAGATCGCCGTGCAGGACGCCCGCTACTCCTACGCGCTCTTCCTCCCCGCCGGATATAACGCGGACCGCAACGCCCGCTGGCCCATCGTCTTCTCGCTGCCCGGAACCGGCGGTGTGATGCTGACCAACGACCACCAGGCGGTGAACACCAACGCGGAAGGGCTCGCCTGGAACCTGCGCGACGCCACCTACCGCGCGGGCTTCGGTGCCATCGCCGTGTCCATGCACTATTGGACCAACGGCCGTGTCAGTGGAGAGAACGCCTACTTCAACGTCAGCAGCCTGATGGCGCTGCTTGGCGAGCTGAAGCGCGACCTCCTGGTCGACGCGGACCGCGTCTACTTCGCGGGCTTCAGCGGCGGCGCCAACGTCCTCTACGAGTCCACCGGGCTCGCCAGCTACATGGACCGCGTCTCGGCCTTCGTCCCCCTCGCCGTCACCAATTATCCTGTCTCCGCCAACACGACCAACCTCTGCAACCTGCGCACGCTGCCCATCTGGCCGTTCCATGGCGGCTCGGACACCATGGGCGCCGCGTCCCAATCCACCGCGCTCAAGACGAAGCTGGAGACGCAGTGCGGAGGCACCACCAGCGCCATGCACGCCATCACCACCTACCCGGGCGTGGGGCACTCCAACACCGTGTGGCAGAACGCCTTCGCGGACCCGGCGCTCTGGACCTGGCTCTTCCAGCAGCGCATCAGCACCCGTCAGCCGTGACACACTCCGCCGGGTGGCGCCGTCCTCAGTGACGAGCGCCGCCCGCGCGGGCCACCACCGGCTCGCGCTCGTCCTCGTCTCGCGAGTCGAGCGCGGCCAGCGCGGCGTCCACCGACGCCATCAGCACCTCGGGCCGGACGGGCTTCTCCAGCACCAGGTTCTGCACCGTCTCGATGAAGCCGCGCGTCTCCGCGGTGTAGGCCCCGCCGGAGATGAACACCACGCGCTCAATCAACTCCGGCGCCATCACCCCCAGGCGCCGGAAGAGCGCCGCGCCGTCGATCTCCGGCATCTGCAAATCACACAGGATGACGTCGAAGCGGTTCCCCGCCGCCACCAGCGCGAGCGCATCCTGGCCGCGCGTCGCCGTGACGACGTCGTGGTAGGGCTCCAGCAGCAGCCGCATCGACTGCGCCAGCCGGGGCTCGTCGTCCACCACCAGCACCCGTCCCCGCCTTCCCGTCGAGGGCATGGGCACCTTGCTCCGGGGCACCGGGCGCGGCGGCACCTCCACCTGCACCGGCGCCGCCGGCAGGTACATGGTGAAGACGCTGCCCTTGCCCTCCTCGCTGCGCACCTCCAGGTCGCCCCCGTGCGTGCGGACGATCTGCTGGCAGATGGCGAGCCCCAGCCCGGTCCCCTCTCCGGAGGGCTTGGTGGTGAAGAAGGGCTCGAAGATGCGCGACATCACCTGCGGGGCGATGCCCACGCCCGTGTCCACCACGTCCACGCGGGCCCGGCCCGTCACGTCCGTGCTGGTGCGCACGCGCACCTCGTGGAGGCTCGGGTTGCCCTCGGGCACCGCCTGCATCGCGTTGACCAGCAGGTTGAGCAGCACCTGTCCCAGTCGCGCCTCGCTGCCCAGCACCTTGGGCACCGGGCCGAACTCCTCCACCAGCCGCGCGCGGTGGCGCAGCGCATGGCTGATGATGCGCACCGCCGGAGGCACCAGCGCGTTGAGGTCCACCAGCGAGCGCTCCTGGTCCCCCTGCCGGCTGAACACCTGGAGGTCGCGGACGATGAGGCGGATGCGCTCGGCGCCCTCCAGCGCGCCGCGCACGCTGGCCTGCACGTCCCGCATCGCCATCATCCCGTTCTCCGACAGCGCGCGAGAGGCGGACTCCAGGTTCAGCACCAGGTAGGCCAGCGGGTTGTTGATTTCATGCCCCACGCCCGCCGCGAGCGTCCCCACCGCGGCCACGCGCTCGGCCGCCACCAGCCGCGCCTGCAGCTCCTTGGTCGCGGTGATGTCGCGATGGGTGGCCACGAAGTGGGACACGTCCCCGCCCGTCGCGCGCACCGGCGACAGCAGCACCTCCGTGGACACGATGCGGCCATCCCTGCGCGGCACCGTCACCTCGACGCAGAGGGACTCGCCCGCCTGGAGCGCCGAGTGCACGCGCTGCGTGAGCCGGGGGTCCTGGTCGCCGTAGAGCAGGCACGGGTCCTGGTCCACCATCTCCTCGGGAGGCCGGCCCAGGAGCATGCTCAGCGCCTCGTTGGCGAAGACGGTGCGCAGCCGGCCGGCCCCCACCACCTCCGCGATGAAGACGCCCTCGTGCACGCCGCGCACCGTGGTGGCGAGCAGTTGCAGCCGCTCCACCGCGCGCCGCCGCTCCTCGCTCGCCGCCGCCAGGAGCTGGCCCGTCACCGCGTTGATGACGATGAAGAGCTGGAGCACGAGCAGGTCCTGCGCCACGTTGCCCGAGGAGAACGGCCCCTGTCCGCGCACCGTGCCGACGATGGCCACCGCCGAGATGGCCAGCGTCGCCAGCGCCGCGCCGCGCGGTCCGAAGCGCAGCGCCGCCAGCGCGGAGATGGGGAACAGCAGGAAGCTGGCCGCGTGCGCGAGCCCCGGCTGCGAGTTCCGGAAGAGGAAGATGCCCACGCCCAGCACCGTCGTGAGCCCGGAGAGCGCCAGCGCCTCGCCCAGGCGGGCGGGCCATGCGGGGCGGCTGAGCACGAGCAGCGGCGGCGCCACCACGAGCACGCCCATCATGTCCCCCACCCACCACACCCAGACGGCGTGGCCCATCTTCTCCCACGGCAGCACGCCGCCCCAGAACAGGCACAGCGGCCCGACGAGCGAGCTGACCCCGGTGCACACCGCGCCCGCGCCCACACACAGGACGACCACGTCGCGGATGCGTGACAGGTCCGCGTCCATGCGCAGCCGCCGCGTCAGGAGCGCGCCGAGCACCATCGCCAGCGTGTTGCCCGTGGCCACGCCCAGCACCACCGCCGGGGGCGCTCCCGTCGACAGGGTCGCCAGACATGCGCCCAGGAAGACGCCCGGCCACAGCACGGGTCCACGCAGCACCAGTGCGGCCAGCGCGACACCGGTGGGGGGCCACACGGGGCTGACATTTCCACCCACGGTGGCCAGGGAGAGGCCCAGCCGAGCGACGGCGAGGTACACGCCGGCCAGGACCAGCATCTCGACGAGATGCCGCCCGCGAAGCGCGCGCGCGCTGGCTCGAAGCAGCCCGACGATGACCATCCCCCCGGAAAGCCCGTCCGCCGACCCGACGGGTTCACAAAGTGGGACCATGGTAGCGGGCTGGGAACGGTATTGCACCTTCCCCTCGCCGCGCAGGGCAGCCAAGCGTCCAGGAGCCGATAGGTGGGATGCCCCTCCGGATGCAATGGCTCCGGCCGGCGCGCGTAGGGAAGAACAAGGAGGTACCAAGACGATGTCGCGTCCCGGAATCGCAGCCCTGTTGTCCTTCCTCATCCCAGGCGTCGGGCAGATCTACAACGGGGACATCCTGCGCGGTGTCTTCTGGCTCATCATCACCCCCGGCTTCTGGATTGGCACCGGCGGATGTCTCGGCTGGGTGTGCCACATCATCGCCGCGGCCACGGCCTACAACCGCGCGGAGGACAAGGAGAAGTACCGCGTCACCGTCGTCTGAACGGCGTGAGATGCGGGCTCGCGCGGGTCGGTCCAGGGGGAGGGCCGACCCGCGTTTCTTTTCGTCAGGACAGCAGCAGCAGGATGAACAGCGGAATCGCGCCGACGAGCAGCCCCACGCCGAGCGCCAGAACCTGCTGCACGAGGAACAGGTCCTCCAGCCGCTCCACGAGCGCGACCTGCAGCCGCTCGATGGCCAGCGACTCCAGCTCCCGCACCGCCGTGGCGCCATCCGGCGAGGCGACCACCGCGCGCACGGCGATGGCGCCCAGCACCCGGTAGGACTGCTCCATGAAGAAGCGCTCCAGCCCACCCAGTCGCGAGGCGACGGTGGACGGCGCCGAGGGCCCGCTCGCGCGCTCGGCCACCGACTCCTTGACGGCTCGGAGCAGCTCCTTGCGGCTGAGCGTGCCCTTGCTCTGCAGGCGCCCGGCGAGCTGCCGCGCCGCGGGCTTGATGACCGCGTAGAGGTAGCCCAGCCAGCCGCGCTTCTCCGCCTCCTCGCCGAGCCGGGAGGCGCCGCCGCGGAGCATCATCGCGTAGCCGCCCGTCACCGCGAGCGACAGGGGCATGAGCACCAGGCTCAGCATGTCCAGCCAGGGAGGCCCTCGCGCGCTCCCGAGCCAGAGCGGCGCCAGCACGAAGGCGAGGGCCAGCGCGAGGCCGACGCAACCGAAGATGAAGAACCCCTTGAGCGCGCCCCACAGCCCCGAGCCGAGGAGCGAGAACGTCACGCGCAGCACGGGCCACAGGTTCGAGAGGGCCGCGCTCACCGCGCTTCGACGTGGGCTCTTGGGAGCCGTCGCTGTCGGAGCGTCGCCGGGCGGCGCTTGCGCGGCGACCAGCTCGTTCAATGGCGCCGCCACTTCGCCGGAGGGAGCGGCGCTCTGTTCGGCGGCCTCGGCTCGCGCGCCCTCCGTCTTCGTCGCGGTGCTCACGTCACCCCCTCCCGGAGATGACGGCTCGTGCACGGCGGCTTCGCGGCGCATCGGACCCTCGCGAGCACGCCTCGTCCAACGGTCCACGCGGACCTGCGTCCGAGACGATGCTCCGCCAGCCCCCTCACCCCAGGCACGTGGCCCTGCTCCATCAAGCGATGCACCTCACGGCCCCATCGTAAAGGGTGGGGAGGGGCCGCGAAAGCCACCCGCCGTGAGGCGCCCCCTGCGACTCAGGTGCGATGGACGCGGCGGCGCGCGTGCATCTCCTGCGTGAGCCGATAGGTGGCACCGCCATCGTCCGACATGAAGCCCCGCCAGAGGAACGCGTCGTCGGTGACGGCGGTGAACATCCAGCGCAGCGGCTTGCCGTCCATATCCTTCCCCTCGATGTGGATTTCATCGCCGACGGGGCGACCAACGAGCGAGACGAGGTACCCCGCGGTGGCGCCCATCCACACGACACGCCAGGTGCCCTGCTCCGGGATGAAGTGCCGCAGCGATGTGCCGATGCGCCTCGCTCCCGCGGACGCATCGAGCCCCTCGGGGTTCGGATAGATGAGCACGTCCTGGATGACGCGTCCGTCCAGGACCCACGAGAAGGACCACTCGCCGGGCTGGCGGTAGGTCTGCCTCCCGGCGGCGTCGAAGAACGCGACGTCCACGTCCCAGGCGCCGATGAAGCGGCCGAACAAGGCGAGGGAATCCGCCAGCGCGGGCAAGGGTCCGTCCGCGCGCAGCAGCTCCAGCGCACGCTGCGAGAGCGGTGACTCGGGCTTCGACATCATGATGCACGTCTCCCATCAGGCACCGAAGTCGCTCGGCGCCCCTGTGAATGGCACTGCGTTGTCCGGGATGGACTCAGCGCGAAGCGGAGGACACGCGCACCCACGCGGGCGGATAGCGCGTCACCAGTCCGAGCTCATCCGTCTCCACCTCCGAGGTGAAGCGGCCACCGCCGCTCTCGTAGCGATAGCGCGTGGGGGACAGGCGCGTGTAGCGCTGCGGCAGCTTCTCGAGCGACAGGTCCGGCATGCGCACCCACGCCGCCGTCACGTCGCTGCCCTGCCCCACCTCCAGCGACAGCCTGCGGATGGGCAGCGTGTTCGTCGACGGAGAGAAGGCCAGGTCCACATCCGTGCAGCCCGCGAACTGGACCACCTCCTCGCGACCTCGCCACCAGCGCAGCCCCTCATCCACGCGCAGGTCCAGCGTCCGCGAGACACCCGCCCCTCGCAGCGCGACGTGGACCTGTCGCGTCCGCCACCGTGAGTCGCTCTCCACGGAGTACTCCGCGAGGAAGGGCGTCCCCTCCCGTGAGAGCACCACCGAGCCCGCCAGGGCCCAGCCATCAGCGAGCTCGTGCAGCTCCGCGTATTCGCCGCAGGGCTCGTCTTCGCGCGTCCATTGCCAGGCACGGACGCAGCGGCGCGAGGACTTCGAGAGAAGGTCCAGGTAGGTCATGGGGTAGCCCGTGGAAGAGAGACCACCCTAGGGAACAGCGGCGGCGCCGTCTTACACATCCTTGCTCCCACTGTTCGCGAGCACACGCGCACCGGACCGCTTGCCCGCGCCTCGGGCGACGCGCCATGTTCACGACATGCCGCGCATGCACGCCTCGCTCCTGTACAGCGCGCCGGACCTCCAGCTCGCCCGCGTCACCTGCGACGGACACGACAGCCCCAGGCCCCGGGAGGAAGGCGTGGACAGCGAGCGGCTCGTCCTCGCGCTGCACGGGCGCTTCCAGTACCGCGATTCGCGGACGCGGGCCGTGGTGTCCCCTGGCGTCGGACTGAGGCTCGGTCCCCAGCGGCCCTGTGAAATCCGCCATCCCCATGGCGGCGGCGACGCCTGCCTGTCCGTGAGAGGAGCGTGGCTGCGTCGCTGGTCGCACCCGGACGCGTCGACGCTCGCCGTGAGCGCCGAGGCCTATGTGCGCCTCCAGTCCCTCCTCCGCGAGGACCCCGTGGAGCGCGTCCAGGTGGAGGAGGCCCTGGGCCTCATCCTCACGCCCGGCGAGCGAGGCTCCACCACCGTGAGCCCGCGCGAGCGCGACATCGCTCACGCCATCGCACACGAGGCCGCGCTTCACTTCGACACGCGGGTCTCCGTCGAGACCCTGGCCGCGAGCGCGGGCGTCTCCCCGTTCCACGCCTGCCGCGTCTTCCGCAAGGTGACGGGGACCGGCATCCACCAGCACCTCCAGGAGGTGCGGCTGCGACACGCGCTCGCCCTCCTGCTGGACACCCGGCTGCCGCTCGCGGACGTGGCGCTGGAGGCGGGCTTCGCCAACCAGGGCCACCTGGGCAACGCCTTCCGCCGTCGCTACGGACAGTCACCGGGCGCCGCGAGGAGGACCCGGTCCGTCTGAACGCGTGACGTCAGCCCCGGGCCGAGCGAAGCGCCGCGAGCAGCTCCTCCGCCGTGGTCGCCACCGCGCGCGCGCCATTGCCGTGCAGCTCCGCCACGTCGCGGAAGCCCCACGTGACGCCCACGCCGTACATCCCCGCCGCGCGCGCCGTCAGCATGTCCACCGCCGTGTCCCCCACGAAGCCGCACACGCCCGCCTCGACCCCCAGCTCCGTCGCCATCCCCAGCACCGCCGTCGGGTCCGGCTTGCGCGGGATGCCGGGCCGCTCGCCATACACCCGGGCGAAGGGGAGCCCCGGCAACAGCCGCTCCACCAGCCGCTTCACGAAGCTGTCCGACTTGTTGCTCAGCACGCCCATCACCACGCCGTCCCGCGCGAGCGCGTCCAGCATCCCGGGGATGCCCGGGTAGGCCGCGGTCCGGTCGAAGAGGTGCTCGTCGTAGTACGCCCGATACGTCTCCAGCACCGGCGCCGCCTGGTCCTCGCGGCCCGCGGGCACCGCCCGGCGCGCCAGCTCCCTCACCCCCTCGCCGACGAAGCGGCGGTAGTCGGCCTCCGGATGCGTGGGCAGGCCATGGTGCGCGAGCGCATGGTTCATCGCGTCGGCGATGTCGCCCAGCGAGTCCACCAGGGTCCCATCGAGGTCGAAGAAGACGGCACGAAGCTGCATGGGATGAGGTCTCCAGACAAAACGAAAACGCCCCGGCCGCGGTGGGCCAGGGCGTTCGAGCAGACCGCTCGAGGATGCGCGTCGCTAGTGCGTGGCCGCCGCGGTGGCACCACCGTCCGAGGGCGCCACCGTCATCACCGCGAAGTTGATGTTGTTGTAGCCCGCCGTGGCGCAGCTGAACATCACCCGCTTGATGATGGCGTACTCCACATCCTTGTGCGCCTGGATGTTGATGTCGCCCTTGAACGTGTTGGCGTCGTCGTTCGCCATCGCGTGCAGGTCCTCGAACTGCTTCTTCATGTCCCGCAGCTTCTCCTCCAGCGCGGGGATGTTGAGGTACTCGTCCTTGGAGAAGTCCTCCACGCGTCCGACGATGGTGCCGGAGACGCTGACCTGGTCGCCGGAGACCATGACGACGGGGTGCATCTCCACCTCGGCGACGTTGACCGCCTCGGGCAGCTGGATGTCCTTGGTCATCATCAGCACCTCGCCCGTCGCGGAGAAGTTCGCGATGAGGAAGAGCACGATGATGACGAACATGTCGACCAGCGGCGTGATGAGGAGGTCGGCGTAGCCGCTGCGCTTGCCGTGCGCGCCGCCGTGTCCGAACACCTTGGAGTGCTGGAGGCGCTTGCCGTACCGCTTGCCTGGAACCTTGATGGCCATGACTGGGTGTGGCTCCGTGCTCGGCTAGCCCATCGCCGCGGACACCGACACCTGGGGCAACCCAGAGCCGATGCACTCGTCGATGATGCGGACCAGGTCCTCGTAGCGGACCTTGTCCTCGGGCTGAAGGGTGATGGCCGTCTGGTCCGGCAGCTGCGCCTTCAACTCCTTGAAGCGCGCCACCAGCTTGGACAGGTCCGTCTTCCCCTTGCCGTCCTTGGTGAGGGGGATGGGGTCGAACGTGCTCTGGTCCGCCGACAGCCGAAGCTCCGTCGGGGTGATGAGCAGCGTCAACTGAACCGTCTTGGTCTCCGTCGGGGGCGGCTCCTCCTCCGTGGAGGGACCTCCCGCCTGGGACACCTGGAGACGACCGATCTGGGTCCAGACGGCCGTCATGATGAGGAAGCTGATGGTCACTGCCATCAGATCGATGAAAGCGGTCAGGTTGATGGCGGTATCGAGCGGCTTCTTGCCGCCCTTGCCACCTTGACCTGTGTCCATTCCGCCGGCCATGGCGTTCTCCTCCTAAGGCCCCGCGCGGTGAGGCGCGGCAAGAGACTGAAAGGGGCGCGCCGCACGTCCCCACTCATGGGGACAGGACAGCGCGCCCGGGTCGCGGGTTCCCGAGCGGGAGGCCCGACTCAGTCGTCGTGGTGGTCCCGAGCGGCGGGGACGTTCAGGTTCTTGAACTTGTCCTTGTTCGCCACGATGAGGTTGAGCACGGAGACGCTGGTCTCGTTGATGTCGTTGACCAGCGACTGGGTGCGACCCATCAGCACGGAGAAGGCGATGAGGCAGGGAATCGCCGTCACCAGCCCGAAGCCCGTGCAGTTCATGGCCTCGGAGATGCCGTTGGCGAGAATGGTCGCCTTGTCGGCCGGGTTCACGTTGGCCACGGCCTCGAAGCAGGAGATGAGACCCGACACGGTGCCGAGCAGACCGGCGAGCATCGCCGCGTTGCCGAGCATCGCGAGGTAGCCGGAGCGGGCCTCCAGGCGGGGCGTCTCGCGCAGGGTGGCCTCGTCGAGCGCCGCCTGCACTTCGTCCTGGCCCTTCGGGACGTTCATCAGACCGGCCTTGATGACGCTGGTCAGCGGCGTGGACTTCTGCCCCGCCACGTAGTTGATGGCCTTGTCCAGGTCACCCGCGTAGATGTGCTTCTTGAGGCCGCGCAGGAAGGCTTCCTTGTTGATGGAGGCCTTGCCGAACAGCACGATGGTGCGCTCGACCATGATGGACAGCGCCACCACGAGACACGCGGCGATGGGGTACATACCCCACTGACCGGCCTCCCAGCGCTTGGCAATCTCTTCGAAGAAGCCCCGCTCGGGGCCCCCCGCGTTGGCGAGCACGGCCAGATTCGTCAAAAACCCCAGGTTCATCGCGTCTTGCCTCCACGGCGGCTCGGCCCGGCGCTCCGGACCTTCCAGAACCTGTCGCCCCCCCGGGCGTGCGCCCCAGTGATTGGGCGGCAGGAATGGATGTTGAAAACGGTGGTGCCGACTTTAGGAATGGCTGTCTGGGGTGTCAAGGCAGGGGGCCCGGCGTTAAGTGCTGAAATCTCACAGGAATTTTGCGCTGGAGTACCCCTTGCCAGCATGGACTCCAGGCAGCAATGCGGGCCATTTCCGGGGGCTTCCCAAGAACGAGCGGTTGTGTCTGCGGGCGCTTGGGCGCCTGGGGGCCGCGTGGTAATGCCGGCGCCATGGCGAGGAAGCGCATTGGCGAGCTGCTCCTGGAGCAGCGGGCGATCAGCGTCGCGCAGCTCGAGGCGGGGCTTTCGGCCCATCGGAAATCGGGCCAGCGGTTGGGAGCCACACTCATCGCGCAGGGGGCGATCACCGAGGCGACGCTCGCGGGGGCGCTGAGCCAGGCCCTGGGGATGCCGCAGGTGGACCTGGCGGCGGTGACTCCGGAGTGGGCGGCGGTGCACATGCTGCGCGCCAGGTTCTGCGAGCAGCACGACCTGTTCCCCATCGCGTTGGAGAGCGTGGGCGGGCGCCGTCAGCTCGTGGTCGCGATGAGTGATCCACTCAACGTGCCGGCGGTGGAGGAGATTGAGTTCACCACGGGACTGAAGGTCAGCGTGCGCGTGGCGGCGCTGTCGGCCGTGCGTGGCGCCATCCTGCGCTACTACCACAAGGTGCCGGTGGCGACCGCGAGCGGCACGGCGGCGGCGGCCCCGCCCCGGCCCGCCCCCGCGGCGCGTCCGCGTCCGGCGGTGCCCGCGAAGCCCGCGCCGGTCACGCCCGAGGAGGATGACGAGGAGGTCATCGTCGGCGAGGAGCTTCCTCCGGGTGAGACGACCCAGCGCACGTCGCTGGCCGAGTTGATCCGCACGCGGGAGGAGCAGCGCAAGCAGAAGCGCGAGCAGTCCGCGGCGAAGCCCAAGCCCGCCTCGGGCGGCGGCGTGCTCGATGATCTGGACTATCTGTTCGGCCAGGCGCGCGAGGACCCGGACCGCGTCGAGGAGCTGGAGCGGAAGTTCTGGGCGCTGATGCGCATCATGGCGCGCAAGGGCCTGCTCACGAACGAGGAGTTCAGCCGCGAGCTGGACGACGAGGACAAGCCGCAGGAAGGCTGAGCCTCGTCGTCGTTCCGGGGTGCTGGCGCGGGCGTCGCGACAGCGCTCATCCGCGCCTCGCGGGACTGCCCTCGAGACGCCGACATCCCGCATCGAGGGCGACGTGCGTGTCGGGGAGCGCGGCGGGCTCGAAACGACCGCGGTATCACGTGAGCCTCGAAGCGCGGCGCCACGGCCGGTCCTCCCTCGACTCCTGCAGGATTGGCGACGTGTCTTTCGCGGGCATGCGTGGCGCGGCGGGCTCGGTCGTCCGCCGGCTATCCGGGGCGCCCGCGACACAAGTGTCACCGCGGCTGAAACCGACTTCGGGGCCCGCGCGTAAGAGAACAGAACCCCCGCGCGTCGCGGCGTCACCGGAAGAGGTCTGCGCCATGTCGTCCACCTTCGTCGTCACCTCGCGTCGCGCTTCAGCAAGCGCCTCGCGGAGCCTGTGGTTATGCATGGCGTTCGCGGTGTTCGCGGCGTGCACCCAGGCGAGCGGCGCGGCCTCGGGAGGCGGCGCGCTCGAGTCGGGGACGCTCGCGGTGGCGAAGGACACCCGCCGCTACGAGAAGCCCTCGGACGCGGAGCTGCGCCGCACGCTCTCCCCTGTCGCGTACCAGGTGACGCAGGAGTCGGCGACCGAGCCACCGTTCCGCAACGCGTACTGGAACCACCACGAAGAGGGGCTCTACGTCGACGTCGTCACCGGAGAGCCGCTGTTCTCCTCGCGCGACAAGTTCGACTCGGGCACGGGCTGGCCCAGCTTCACCAAGCCCGTGGACACCGCCCGCGTCGTCGAGAAGCGCGACGAGAGCCTGGGCATGGTGCGCGTCGAGGTCCGCTCGAAGGCCGGCGACTCGCACCTGGGACACCTGTTCGATGACGGCCCGCGCCCCTCGGGGCAGCGCTACTGCATCAACTCCGCGTCGCTGCGCTTCGTGTCCGTGAACGATTTGGAGAAGCAGGGGTACGGCGAGTGGCTCGCGCTGTTCGGTCGCAAGCCCACGAGCGCCGCGGCGCCGAAGGTCGACGTGGGCAAGGCGCTGGCCGCGTCCGGTGTCACCGAGACGGCGCTGCTCGCGGGTGGCTGCTTCTGGGGGATGGAGGACCTGCTGCGCAAGATTCCGGGCGTGCTCCAGACGGACGTCGGCTACACGGGGGGCTCGCTGGAGCGGCCCACGTATCAAGACGTGAGCACGGGCAGGACGGGACACGCCGAGTCGGTGCGCGTGGTGTTCGACCCCAAGGTGCTCAGCTACGAGACGCTGCTGGAGCAGTGGTTCTTCCGCATGCACGACCCGACGACGCTCAACCGCCAGGGCAATGACGTGGGCACGCAGTACCGCTCCGCCCTCTTCGTGCTCTCCGACAGGCAGTGGCAGGTGGCCGAGGCCGTGAAGGCCCGCGTCGATGCCTCCGGGAAGTGGAAGCGCCCCGTCGTCACGCAAATCGTCCGCGCCGGTGAGTTCACCCCCGCCGAGGCCTACCACCAGGACTACCTGGTGAAGAATCCAGGCGGATACACCTGCCATTACATGAGGGACTGAGAAACCCCGCGCCCTCGAGGCCGCTCGTACGCCCCAGAGATGGGGAAAGCGTGAGAGCACTTCGCGACTCAGGCTGGATGTTTCATGACCCGCCGAGCAGGCGCAGCGAGGTGGGTGTGAGTGCGGCTATGCTGGGTGGATGATCTGCCCAGTCTGCGCGCGACTTCGCGACGGGGCATCGGGGGAGTCATGCCAGGAATGTGGCAACGCCCTCGTGCCCGTCACCGAGCCGCACTTCGAGGCCCTCGTCAAGACGACGCTGTGGCGACACATCGCGTCCTGGCGCGACGGCGCGCTCATCGATGAGTCGACCGCGCTGCGGCTCGAAGGAACGCTGACGCCGGTCATCGCCGAGCCCGCGGTCGTCACCGCGCCGGAAGTCGTCCCCGTCGAGCCCGTCGCGCCGCCGCTGGACCCCGCCGCGCGCGTGGAGGCCTGGGCGGACGGTGTCGCCGCGTCGGTGCGAGGCGCGGAGGGTTGGACGTGGGGATGGGCCGGAGCGCTCGCGCGCTCGTTGGACAACGCGGCGAAGGAGGAGCGTGAGCAGGCCGCTCGCCGCAAGCACGGGGACCGCGACGCGAGCGAGGACGACCTGGGCTCCGCGCTGGGCTCGGGACAGTCGCTCTTCGCGCGGGAGGCCTCTGGAGCGCTGGGCGGCGGGCTGGAGGCGATGGTCGCGCTGGATGCGGAGCCCGCGAGCTCGGCCCGGCTCAATGATTTCATCTGGTGGTTCCTCGGCGCCGTGCTGGTGCTGGGCGGCTCGCTCATGGGCGTGCGCGAGGCCTGGCAGGCGTTGGGCGGCGTGCCCCGGCAGCTCCTCGTGACGGGCGCGCTGTGGGGCTACCACGCGGCCTTCATCGGGCTGGGGGTGTTCCTGTCACGCCGCTCGTTGCCCGTGGGCCGCGTGCTGTCGGGCATCGGGCTCGCGCTGCTGCCCGTGGCCTTCATCGCGATGTCCTCGCTCGTGGGCCTGTCGCTGACGGTGGGCATTCCGGTGGCGCTCGGAGTCACGGCCATTGGACTGGTGCCGCTGCGCTCCGCGGGCCGGTTGCTGTACGGGACGTCCGCGTCGGCGCTCGCGCTGGCCCTGTTCCCGTCGCTGCTCGCGGGACTGCCGTTGATGGGGCTCGACGATGCGCCGTGGGCGCGTGTGCTCTGCGCGTCGGTGGGCGTGGTGGCCCTGGGCGCCACGCTGTGGCGAGGGCGGGCCGCGAAGGACGCGAGCACGGTGCTGGTGTCCGCCTGCGCCGCGCTCCATGGCGCGCTCTGGCTGGCGGTGTTCGCCGTGGCGAGCGCGCCCTCGGGCTTCGACGCGATGGAGCCGGGCGGCGCGCTGTTCGCGGGCATGACGCTCTGGACGCAGGGGCTCGCCACGGTGCTCGCGCTGGCCGCGACCACGGAGTTCGCGCGCGGGACGCATCCGCGACTGAGCGCGGTGGTCGAGACGGTGGCACACGCGGTGCTGTCCGCCGGGGCGCTCGCGGGCGCGCTGGGTGCGTTCACCCTGGGCGCCGGAGATGATGTTCAGGTCGCCGCCGCATCGGCGCTCGCGCCCGTGGTGGCCGCGGGAGTCTTCTTCCTGCTCGAGTCGCGACGTCGGGCCCTGGTCCATCCCGCGGTCATGGCCACGCTGCTGGCGGGTGTGCTGGTGGCGCGTGTCGTGGCGCCCACGGATGCGGGCTGGTGGGTGTTCGGCGGCGCCGTGGCCGCGTCCGGGTTGATGTTCGCTTCACGCAGGTTCGCGGCGGCGATGCTGAGCATCAAGCTGCTGACGTGGAGCCTCGTCGCCACGGTGGCGTCGATGCCGCTGGTGGCGCGCTTCGAGGGAGAGAGCACGCCGTGGCCGCGCGTCCTGACGGGGCTGTGCATCGCCCTGGTCGCGCATGTCACGGGCGGCTGGCGCTGGCGCGCGCTGCATTACCTGGGAGGCCTGGCCGCGCTCTTCGGCGCGCTGGCCTTCGTGGATGGAACCCCGGAGCTGACGGGAGAGTGGAGCCGCCTGGCGGTCTTCGCGCTGCTGGCCACGCTTTACGGCGTCGTGGGGCACGTGCAGCTCGCGTGGGCGAAGCCGGCGGCTCCGCGCGACGCGTTGTTGCCACTGGATGACCTCTCGATGGTGCTGGCCTCGGCGGGCGTGGTGCTGTCCGTCGCCGTCTCGCCGGTGGTCCCCGAGCTGCTCTCGGGACTGCCCGGCACGGCGTGGCTCGCGCTGCCCACGGCGTGGGCGTCCGCGTGGTTGCTCCTGCGAGCGCGGCGGGATGAAACCCGGCTGGTCACCCTCCTGGCGGCGCTGGGTGTCTCGCTCGTCGTGTCGCAGGTGCTGGGGACCACGTGGGACTTCCAGTCGGCGCGGGCGGCGCTCGTCGCCGCGTCCGTGGCGTTCGGCTTCGCCGTCTTCGCGGCCCTGCGTCCTCGCGTGCCCGTGGTGACCGACGGGACGCCGCCCGTGCGCGGCTTCTGGGGACGGAAGGTGTTCGACCTGGTCCCCCTCCCCCTGGGAGCGCGAGGGCTGTCGCTCTACACGGACGGCTTCGCGACGGTGGCGCTGGCCCAGGCCATCATCGCGACCCTCACGTTGGCCCACTGGCTGACGCTGCCCTCCGACGCGGAGCGCGCGCTGTGCCTGCTCGCGGGAGGGATGCTCGCCGCGGTGGCGCTGCTGGCCTTCGTGTCGCGTGGGTTCGTGGACTGGCAGCTGCGCGGCACGGTGGTGGCGCTGGCGGCGATGGGTGGCTTCATCGCGCTGACGGCCATCATCAACCGCGCGGGTCGTCCGTTGCCTCCGGACATCGTGGCGATGCGCCATCCGCTCGTCGGAATCGCGCTGTGGGGTATTGCGCTGGCGACGCGGCGCTTCGGGCCGTGGGTGGCGGCGCGACTGGAGAAGCCCTCTCACGGGCCGCACTACCATCTGGTGCCCCACGCGGGCGTGCTGGCGCTGGTGTTCGTCCTGCTCAAGGGCGCGGTGCTCGTCGGCCTGCCGGACCCGTCTCGCGCGCTGGGCATCATCCCGCCGCTGATGGTGCTGGGCGCGGCGATGCTGATGTTGTTGCTCGCGCGCTCGTTCCGCTCGGTGCCGCTGGCGAACGTGGGGCTGTACCTGGGGATTCCAGGGGCTGCGCTCTGGGCGGCACGGCAGTCGCTGCTGGGGCCGTCGCTCGTGTCGCTGGCGCCACCGGATGGACAGTGGGTGCGAGCGGGCGCGGAGGGCTACCACTGGCTCCAGGAAGGCGCGTGGCTTTCGCCCGGGGACACGCTGTTCCTGCTGTGGCAGCGCGCGTTCGTGGGTATCGCGGCCGTGGGGCTCGTCTACGCCGCGGCCTCGATTCGTGGGCTGCCCGAGTCCTTCCGGCACCTGCTGCACCGTCGCGCGGTCACCACGGTGGTGCTCGTCAGTCTGGCGGCGCTCTTCCAGCCCGGGCTGACGGCGGCGGGGCTGGTCTTCGCCACGGGCGTGGTGCTGTTCGTCGGCGGGGCACGGACGAAGGGGCGCGGCGTCCTGGGAGTGAGCGTCCTCTTGCTGGTGCACGCCGCGGCGCATCGCGTGCCCATCGTCGAGGCGTGGCCGGGTCCGGTGCTCGCGCTGGTGGGGCTGCTCGTGGTGACGGTGGGGCCCTGGGTGGTGGCGCGGCGTGGGATGCCCGAGGGACCGGCACGAGTCCGCATCCAGCAGGCCATGATGGTCTACCTGGCGGCCGGTGGGCTGTACGCGCTGGCGGTGAACGGTGACACGTCGCCGACGTTCGCGGCGCTCAACCTCCTGGGAGAGGTGCTCATCGGCCTGGGGGGGACGTGGATGGTGTCACCGGCCTTCGCGGTGACGCTGGCGCTGTCCTCGGCGGCGGTGATGGTGGCGGCGCTCCGCTGGAAGGGTTCGTTCGCGTCACTCGTCGCGGCGATGGCGACGGGGATGATGGGGGCCACGGTGGTGGCCTCGGTGATGACGTTCTTCACCATCCGCGCGAGCCTGTCGGGCCCCTGGCTTCGCTATGACGACCTGTTCTCGGTGCATGGCGCGGCGCTGGCGCTCGCGGCCGCGGGAGCGGTGGCGGCGATGCAGGCGGCGCAGCGGTGGGCGCGGACGCGGCGGCTGGACATCGCGGGCGGGATGACGTGGGGGCGCGACGGGTGGCTGGTGACGAGCGGGCTGATGCTCACGCTCTTCGCCGTGGTGGGGCAGCCGTCCGACGAGGCGCTGAGGCTGGCCATCGCGGCCATCGGCCTGTCGGTGCTGGTGGCGCTGCACTGCGCCTGGGTGGAGCACACGGGGCGGCACGTTTACTTCGTGCAGCTCGCGGTGGTGGGCGTGTACGCGATGGTGCGGGCGCTGTACGCCTCCGGACTTCGGGCCGAGCACGACGCGCTCTTCGCGCTGGCGCTGGGCTTCGTGTTGGTGGGCGTGACGGTGATGGCGCGGCGCGCGGGGGTGAAGCCGGTGGAGGCGGCGACGCGCAGGTTCGCGGCGCTCTTGCCCATCGGCATGGCGATGGTGTTGCCGGGAGAGGCGACGCGGGAGGCGGCGCTGCTCGCGGGAGGCTCGGGCCTGTTGTACGCGGCGCTGGGGGCGGTGGAGCGCAGTCGGATGTTCGGTGCCTTCGCGGCGGCGGCGTGCAACCTGGCGCTGCTCATCGCGGCGCTGGCCTTCGGACTGGAGGGGCTGGAGATCTACCTGGCGCCGCTGGGGTTGTTGCTGCTGATGCTGGGGCAGCTCTTCACGGAGAGCCTGCCGCACGCGGCGCGCAACACGGTGCGCATCCTGGGCGGGATGCTCCTGTACGTGCCGGCCGCGTCGAAGCTGGCGATGAGCGTGGGCCAGTCGCCGGACGGGACGTATGCGCTCGTCTTCGGAGGCGTGTGCCTGTTGGGCGTCGTGGTGGGCATGGCGCTGCAGATTCGCGCGTACCTGGCGCTGGGCACGCTGTTCCTCACGCTGGACGTGGTGGCGAACCTGCTCGACGCGGGCCTGAGGGACCATCGCATCGGCTTCCTGGTGATGACACTCGCGGGCCTCACGCTCATCGGCGGTCGCATCCTGACGACGATGAAGCGTCAGGAGTGGGAGCTGCTGGTGCGCAAGGTCCGCGTGGAGCTGCGCGGCTGGGACTGAGCAAAGGCGGCCGCTGTCACTCCACGGGCAGCGGCAGTCGCACCGAGAACGTCGTGCCCGCGCCCACGGTGCTCTCCACCGTGAGCCGGCCACCGTGGTTCTCCACGATGCCCTGGCAGATGGACAACCCCAGCCCCGTGCCCTTCCCTTCCGGCTTCGTCGTGAAGAAGGGCTCGAAGATGCGCTGCAGGTGCTTCGGGTCGATGCCCGTGCCCGTGTCGCGCACCGACACCACCGCCTCCTGACCTTCGCGCCGCGTCGAGAGCATCACCGAGCCGCCCGGCGGCATCGCGTGACACGCGTTGGTGATGAGGTTGACGAACACCTGCACCAGGTTCGCCCGCACCGCCGACAGCGGCGGCAGCTCCGAGTACTCCCGGTGCACGCTCACCCGCGCCTGCCCCACCACGTGCTCACAGAAGCCCACCGCCATGTCCACCACGGCGTTGAGCTGCACCCGCTCCGGCCGGTCCTGCGCCGGCCGCGCATAGCTGACCAAATCGCGCGTGAAGCGCAGGATGCGATGGCTGCTCTCCAAAATCTTCCGCAGCTTCTCCTGGTCCGCCGGGTTCGCACCCGGCGTCGTCCGCGAGCGCTGCAACAGCGCGTCCGCGTACGTGGCCACCGCCGTCATCGGGTTGTTGATTTCATGCACCACGCTGGCCGCGAGCTGCCCAATCGACGCGAGCTTCTCCGCGTGGATGATGCGCTTCTCCAGCTCCTTCACCACCGTGATGTCCTGCCCGATGGCGATGACCCCCTCCACCTCGCCGTGGTGCGCCAGCATCGACGACGTGGCGAAGGACACCCGCACCTCGTGGCCCTCGCGTGACAACAGCCGCGTCTCGAAGCTGTTCACCGACTCGCCGCGAATCGCCGCCGCGATGACCTGCGACAGCCGCAGGTGCTCGCTCTCCGGCACCAGCCAGAAGATGTCCTTGCCCAGCACGTCTTCCTTCCGGAAGCCCGTGAGCGCGCTCAGCGCCTGGTTGAACACCACCACCTGCTTGTCCCGGTTGGCGACGAGGATGAGCGCGTTCGCCTTCTCCAGCAGGTCCTCCAGGTACTTGCGCACGAACGTCAGCTCGTCGATGAGCTTCGCGTTCTTCACCGCCACCGCCACCTGGCTGGCCAACTGCAACAGCACGCGCTCGTCGTGCTGCACGTCCGCGTCCAGGCCCTCCGGGTACTCCATGTTGATGGCGCCGAAGAGCTGCCCGCTCGCCACCAGCGGCGCGCTCACGCCATGCGTGCTCCCGACGAAGAGCAGCGGCACCTCGCCCAGCACCGTCACCCGCCCCGGCGGCAGCGCCGCGCGCCCCAGGTTCAGCTTCTCCACCGCGCGCTGCAGCAACACCAGCGGCTCGTGCGCGCCCTCCTTCAGCCGGCCCTCCGCGTAGAGCGACGTCAGCCCGCCCGTGCGCGAGTCGGTGATTCGGATGCAGAACGAGCGCCCGGGGAACAGCTCCTTCACCCCGCGCGCCACCGCGGCCACCAGCTCCTCCTCGCCTCCCGCCTCCGCCACGCTGCGGCCCAGGTCCAGCAGCACGCCCTCCGTGCGCGCCTGCTCGAGCAGCGCCCGCTCCGCCACCACCAGCCGGTTGCGCGCCAGCTCCGGGTCGTTCCTCGCCCGCACGGCGACCACGTCCCCCCGCCTGGACAGCGTCACCACCGCGCCCGGCTTCCCGGCGAACGGCAGCTCCACGTCGCAGCTCGAGTTGTCCACCGGCACGCCCACCGACGACAGCGTGCGCGCGACGTCCTCCACCGTGACCTGGTGGTCCGCGCAGAAGCGGTGGAAGGCCTCGTTGACCGCCAACAGCCGCAACGTGGGGTCACACAGCGCCACGGGCGCGTCGAGCGCCTCGAAGAACGCCTGGAAGGACTCGGGCCCTGGGCCGCTGGGGATGCGCATGGCGCGGGTCTCAGTCTTCATGGGAGGTCGCCTTGTCCAGGTCGAGAATCTGCTGCTCCCCCATGTAGGCCTTGGTCTCGTAGCGGGTGATCTTCCCAATCTTCCGGACGATCTCCGCCATGCGCTCCGCCTCGCGGTAGATGATGTCCACCGGCTTCCAGGCGAAGTCTTCTTCCTTCAGCTTGCGCTTGAGCAGCTCCGCGTACCCCATGACCGAGGTCAGCGGCTGATTGAGCTCGTGCGCCGCGGTGCCGGCGAGCGCGACGATGACGGCGCTCTTCTCGCTCTCCTCCAGCCGCGTCTCCGCGTCGGACAGCTTGCGCTCCAGCTTCATCCGGTCGCGCATGTCCGTGAAGATGCCGACGCTGAACGCCTCGCGCCCGCCCTCGTACACGATGGACGCCGTCATGTTCACCGGCACCCGCTCACCGGTGCGGTGCACCAGGTCCTCGCGCGTCAGCGACATGCGGCCCTTGCCGCCGTGCTCCGCCCCCCTGAGCGTGGCCATGATTCGCCGCGCCACGCCGGGCGGATAGAGCTGCTCCACGGTGAGGTTCGCCATCGCCTCCTGCGCGGTGTAGCCGCACAGCGCCTCCGCGCCCTTGTTGAAGAGGATGATGCGCCCCTTCAGGTCCGCGGCGATGATGGCGTCCACCGACGAGTCGATGAGCCGCTCCAGGAAGTCCTTCGTCTGGCGCAGCTCGTCCTCCAGCCGCCGCGCGTCGGTGACGTCGCGGAACGACAGGATGGTGGCCGCGTCCTCGTCTCGCAGCGGCGCCGCCGACATCGACAGCGTCAGCTTGCGCCCCGTGGCCGTGCACACCTCCACGTCCACGCCCGAGCGCGCCTCGCCGCGCGACGCCGCCGTCACCAGCTCCATCAGCACGCCGTCGTCCACCGGCTGCGTCACCTGGTGCAGGTGCCGCCCCCGGGCCTCGGGCGCCGGATAGTCCAGCATCGCCGCGCCGGAGGGGTTGAGCGACAGCACGCTCGCCTTGTCGTCGAGGATGGCCACACCCTCGCTGACGTGCGCGAAGAAGAGCTGGTAGGGCTTGAAGGACGCCGCCTGCTCCTCGGCCGCCAGGCGCGCCGTCTTCTCCGCCTCCGTCTGCCCGCGCACCAGCTGGAGCACCGACGCGTTGCGCAGTGCCACCGCCGTGGCGTGCGCCACCGTGGTGAGGAAGTCGATTTCGCGAGGCGTGAACGTCCGCCGCCGTCCCGCCGCGCGCAGCAGCAGCACGCCCCGCACCTCGCCTCGGATGGGCAGCGGCAGCGCGGCGATGGCGTGGATGCCCCGGGCCGCCACCGCGCGCCGCTCCACGTCGCCGAGCAGCGGATGCGTGGGCGCCTCCTCCATCACCACCGGGCGACCGGTGCGCACCACCTCGCGAATCTCCGGGTAGCGCGACAGCTCGATGCGCAAATCCTTGAGCGCCGGGTCATCGCTCGCCGCGACGATGACGCCCTCGTCCGCGTTGCGGCCGAGCATCACCAGCGTGGCGCGCGCGATGTCCAGCTTCTCCGCCAGACGCCGGGTGACGCCGTGCAGGAGCGCCTCCACGTCCGACGTCTCGGCGTAGTCGGCCGTCAGCTCCAACAGGAGCGACAAGTCCTCCTGACCGCGCTCCTGGGCCTCGCGCTCCAGGTGTCGTCCGGCGGCGCGCTGGAGGCGGAAGATGAGCTCGTGCGCGGCCACCGGCACCGTGAGCACGTCCGCGGGGCGCAGCGGCTCGGCGGCGGCGAAGCCCCGCTCGGTGGGCTCCACCAGGGCCACCAGGGTGACGTGCGAGGCGCGCGGTGAGTCGAGCAGGGCCTGGAGGTCCGGGCCACCGCCCAGCGCGGTGAGGTCCACCAGCACCAGGGCGGCGCCCTCCATGCCATCCACCACGCGCAGGCCGGCGCGCGCGGCGGACGCGGCCAGGAGCTCCCGCGCGGGCGAGGCCGGAGGCACCAGCGTGATGCCAAGAGCGAATTCCAACGGAGACGGCACGTGGAGGGTCGGGGCGGTAGGGGGGACGGTGCCCACTCTACACGCCCCGATGCCTCAGGGGCAGTCCGACTCGAATGCCCCCAGGTCGGGGGCCGTGCCACAGAAGGTCAATCCCAACCCCAGACCCGCGTTGCGACCCGCCGAGTTCGCTCCCAGACGGAAGTCCCCGGTGTCGATGTTGACGAAGGCCGGGGTCTTCTCCAACGAGCGCTTGTCCAGCCCCGTGCGAGAGCGCCAGTCCGCAAGCCCCGTGTCCGAGCCATCCACGTTGAACACGGCCGCCCCCGACGTGCGGAAGAAGAGGTTGCCGTCCATCACCGCGCCCGAGCGCCCCGAGCCCGCGCGCACATTCACCGCGCAGCCCGCGAACACGTTGTTGCGCACGTCCAGGCTGGCGCTCGGCCCGGTGTCGCCGTGGCCGAAGGTGAGGCACGGCCCCGGCATGTTCCACACCGTGTTGTGCTGCACCTTGACGTCGTGGGTGGTGTCCACACGGATGCCGCCGCCGTCCTCGCCGCCGCCCAGGCCGTCGCGGATGAGGTTGCGGCGGATGACGATGCGCGCGGGCGGCCCGTTCACCCGGTTGCCGCCGACGTTGATGGCGCGCCCGTTGCCGTAGAGCACGTTGTCCTCCACCGTCACGTCGGACGCGGACAGGTGGATGACGATGCCCTCGCCGCGCGAGGACGACGTGGCCTTGTGGCCCCAGATGATGTTGTTGCGCAGGGTGACGCGGGTGCACGTCTTCACGTCCACGCCGTTCTCCCGGTTCTCGTGCAGCTCGTTGTCCTCCACGAGCAGGTTGTCGAACGGGGTGCCGGACACGGTGGCGCCGCCCTCGGGGCCGATGCACTGCACGGCGTCGCCCGAGTTGTGGTGGATGTCGTTGCCGCGCACCACGACGTTCTTGGACGTCGTCTGGACGATGACGCCGTGGCTGTCGCTGCTGCCGCGGCTGAAGTTGGAGATGGTGTTGCCCTCGATGAGGATGTCGTGGGCCTTCTCCGACACGTTGAGCCCCGCGCCCGCGGTGCCGTTCTTCGCCACGCAGTCGCGCAGCACGCCGTGGTGCGCGGCGCTGCCCCGCCACAGCACGGCGAAGGTGGAGCTGCCCGCCGCGTCCAGCGTGAGCCCCTCCACGTTCCAGTACGCGCCGCGCACGTCCACCAGCGCGGACTCACCGCTGGGCTTCACCACGGGCGCGTGGCCCGGCGCCGCCTTCACGGTGAGCCGCTTCGCCTCCGAGCCTCCTCGCTCCTCCAGCTTGAGGCGCTCGGCGTAGTTGCCCGTCTTCAGATAGATGGCCTCGCCCGGCGCGATGAGCGTCAGGGCGCGCGTCACGGTGCGCAGGGGCGCGTTCTCGGTGCCGGAGGCGCTGTCGCTGCCGGAGGGCGCCACCCAGAGGATGCGCGTGTAGCTGGGCTTCGGCGGCTCGGGGGGCGGCTGCGGCTCTGGCTCCGGCGTGGGCTCTTGGGGGGTGGGGGTGGGTTCGGAGGGCTCCTCGGGGTCGGGCGAGGAGGGTTCGGGGGTGGGGTTCGTCGGCGTCGTGGGAGTGGTGGGCGCGGGTGGGTTCCCGGTGCCCGTCGAGGGTGTGCCGTCCGGAGACGGCCTCGAGCCCGTGTTCTGCGTCAGCTCGCTCTTGCCGTTGCAGGCGAGGAGGGCAAGCAGGGCCACGGAGCAGCAAGCCGTCATCAGCGGTAAGCGTTGGCGCATCCGGTCGGACTCCTTGTGTGGGTCGCGGCGTGTGGGGCGCTCGCGGGGACGGCCGCCAATCGGGGCTCGCGCCTTGTTCATTCCCCGATGCAACGGCAAGCCAGGCTCGCCAGGCCGGAGGGGAAGAAGGCGAGAAACGCGATTCCAGGCGGTTGCGTGGAGCACGAAGAAGCCGTGCTGATGTTCGGACGGCCTCGGATTCGCCTCGCTATTTCGGGAGGTGTGCGGATGAAGGCGGATTCATTCCCGGGGCGGGAGCGCAGGCTTCACTCTGGGAGAAGCCCGCTCCGGACGGGAGCGTGCGAGCGGGGGCGCGTCGTGAAGCCGGCCCTGACGAGCCGTGGAGTGGGGCCTTTCCCCGTGCGCGGGCCGGTGGGCCGTGCCATCTAGCGCGCGGGCAACACATCCGAAGGAGACGTCATGAACGTGCTGGTTACGGGAGCCACGGCCGGGTTCGGCCTGGCCATCGCGCGACGCTTCATCCAGGAGGGCGCGCGGGTCATCGCCACCGGACGCCGCACGGAGCTGTTGGAGAAGGTGCGCGCGGAGCTGGGGGAACGGCTGTTGCCGGTGACGCTCGACGTGACGGACCGCGAGGCGGTGAAGCGGGTGGTCGACGGGCTGCCCGCCGGGTTCGCCGAGGTGGACGTGTTGGTGAACAACGCGGGGCTGGCGTTGGGGTTGGAGCCCGCGCAGTCGGCGAAGCTCGAGGACTGGGAGGTGATGGTCGACACGAACGTGAAGGGGCTCATGTACTGCACGCACGCGGTGCTGCCCGGGATGGTGGCGCGCAACCGGGGGCACATCGTGAACATGGGCTCGGTGGCCGCGGACTATCCGTATCCGGGTGGCAACATCTACGGGGCCACCAAGGCGTTCGTGCAGCAGTTCAGCCTGAACCTGCGCGCGGACCTGCTGGGCACGGCGGTGCGAGTGACGGACATCGAGCCGGGGCTCGTGGGAGGCACGGAGTTCTCCAACGTCCGCTTCCGCGGTGACGACGCCCGCGCCGCGTCGGTGTACGCCAACACGCAGCCGCTGACGCCCGAGGACATCGCGGACACGGTGCACTGGGTGGCGACGCGGCCCGCCCACGTGAACATCAACGTCATGTCGCTGATGCCCGTGGCGCAGGCCTTCGGGCCGCTCGCGGTGAAGCGTCAGGGCTGAGCGGACTGGGGCCAGCCCGGAGTTTTCGTGCTCTCCGGGTCTCATACCCAATGAGTCCTCAGGTTGATTGAGGATGTCAGAGGTATGATTCATGCTGAACGGATGAACGAGGACATCCAGCACGAGGTCAGGGGTCGGGTTGCACGGGTGGTGGTGGAGTCTCATCCTGGGGGCGACATGAGTGACGAGTCACCCATCGACAGGAGCCTCTACCGAGTGCTCGAAGAGCTTCCCGAGCATGTAGTGGGAGAGATCATCGACGGTGAGCTGCACGTCAGTCCGCGTCCGCTGCCTCCCCATGGACGTGCGGCAATCCGGCTGGCAATCGTGCTGAGTCCGTTCGAGCAGGGGCTCCGCAGGCGAGGCCCCGGGGGCTGGGTCTTCCTGCCCGAGCCCGAGCTGCATCTGGGGCCGAACGTGCTCGTGCCGGACCTGGCCGCGTGGCGACACGAGCGCATGCCCGAGCTCCCGCTGGTCGTGGGGATGACGACCGCTCCCGATTGGGTGTGTGAGGTCCTCTCCCCTTCCACCGCCTCCCGGGACCGGGGCGCGAAGATGAACCTGTATGCCCGCGCGGGCGTGAAGCACCTGTGGCTGTTGGACCCACGCCAGCAGCAACTGGAGGTCTACCGGCTGGAGGCCGGGCGTTGGACGCCCTGCGCCACGCACACCGGCGCCGTGAACATCCGGGCCGAGCCCTTCATCGCCCAAAACATGAATCTCGGTTCACTTTTCGAGCGCTGACCCCTGCGCTCCCGCGCACCCTTGGGCTAGCCTCAAGGCCATGAGCGACTCGGAACGTCCGCCTCCTCCTCGGGGACTCCTCGCCCGGAGCCTGAAGCTCCTGGGCCACCTCACCCATCCGGAGACGCGCACGGGCAAGGTGTTCACCCGCGCCGAACAGGGCCTCACCCGCGCCCTCTCTCGCGTCGCCGAGAGCCCCGCCTATCTGCGCGCCAGCGGCACCGTGATGCGCCAGGGCCTCAACGCCCGCATCCGCCGCAACAGCTTCGTCGAAGGCGCGCTGCGCACCCTGCGCCTGCCCACCACGTCCGAGGTCGAGAACCTCCGCGACCAGCTCCGCCGCGTGAACGACCAGGTCGAGGCCCTCGGCTCCCAGCTCGAGGTCGTCGTGGACCTGCTCCACAAACAAGAGGCCGCCTCCGACACCGCGAAGAAGCCCGGTGACGCGCCATGACCGCCTCCTCGCCCCAGCGCCTGCGCTCCTTCGTCACGGGCCAGTTCCAGCTCACCCGCGCCGTCGCCCACGCGCTCAAGGCCCGCCCCTTCAACCCGTACCCGTACCTCAAGCCCTTCATCGAGCGCGCGTCCGGCGTCCGTGAGCCGCCCGTCAGCGCCACGCCCCACACCGTGGTGTACACGCGCGGCAGCATGCGGCTGCTCCGCTACGCCGCGCCCCGCCGACGCCACCGCACGCCCATCCTCTTCGTCTATTCGCTCATCAACCGCTGGTACATCCTCGACTTCCTGCCGGGCCGCAGCCTCATCGAGCACCTCACGAACGAGGGCTTCGACGTCTACGCCATCGACTGGGGCGTGCCCGGCCAGGAAGAGGAGCACCTCACCTGGTCCGACCTGCTCGGCGGGCTCATCCAGACCGCCGTGCGCTGGACGCTCCGGGTCAGCAAGAGCCGGGATTTGACGCTCTACGGCTACTGCATGGGCGGCACGCTCGCGCTCGCGTACACGTCGCTGTATCCCGAGGGCATCCGCAACCTGGTGGCGCAGGCCACGCCCGTGGACTTCAGCAAGGGCGGCGTCTACACACTGTGGACCTCCGCCAACCACTTCGACGTGGACTCGCTGGTGGACGCCTACGGCAACGTGCCCACGCCCGTGCTGGAGAGCGGCTTCCTCATGGTGGCGCCCGTGCAGCGCGTCACCCGCTGGCTGGAGGTGTGCCGCCGCATCGACGACCCGGACTTCGTCACCACGTTCCTCGCGATGGAGCGCTGGGGCGCCGACCCCGTGCCCTTCCCCGGCGAGGTCTATCGCCAGTACATCAAGGACTGCTACCAGCAGAACCTCTTCCACCAGGGACGCATGAAGGTCGGCGGAGAGAACATCGACCTGGGACGCATCCAGGCCTCCGTGCTCAACGTCATCGCCGAGCAGGACACCATCGCCTTCCCCGCCATGAGCGAGCCCCTGGTGAAGCTGGTGGGCACGAAGGACGCCGAGACGCGGCGCTACCCCGTCGGCCACATCGGCCTGTCCGCATCCAGCAAGGGCTCCACCCACGTGTGGCCCTCCATCGCCGAATGGATTGGCGCTCGCTCGAAAGCGATGGAGTCATGAACACCGCGTTCTCGAACAGGACCTCCGGCGTGCAGGTGCGCGAAGGCTCCCTGCGACTCAAGGACGGGCGACGGCTCGCCTACGTGGAGTCGGGCGACCTGGACGGCGTCCCCGTCTTCTTCATCCACGGCAATCCGGGCTCGCGCTACATGCGCCACCCGGATGACCGCATCACCCACGGGCTCGGCGTGCGCCTCATCACGCCGGACCGCCCCGGCTACGGCCTGTCCGACCATCAACCCGGCCGCACGCTGCTCGACTTCCCGAGCGACCTGGAGCAGCTCGCCAACGCGCTGGGCATCGGGCGCTTCTCCCTCTTCGGCGTATCCGCGGGTGGCCCCTACGCCGCGGTCTCCACGTGGCACCTGGACGACCGCATCCTCCGCGCGGCCATCGTCTCCGGCGCCTCGCCGCTCAAGCGCCCCGGGGGCATGGAGGGCGTCAATCGCGACTACCGCAACGCCTACGCCATGGCCGCCTGGCCCGAGTGGGTGCTGCACCCGCTGCTCGCGATGCATGACCGACAGGTGCGCGCGAACCCCGACCGCGCGCTCGCCGCGGTGATGGCCCACGCCTCTCCGGATGACCGTCGCGTGCTGTCCGACCCGCTCATCGCCGCGCAGGTGCAGGGCTGGCGACGCGAGGCCACGCGCAAAGGTGTCGCGGGCATCCGCCGTGAGGCCCACATCCTCGCGTCGCCGTGGGACTTCCCGCTCGAGGAGATTCGCCGCGACGTGGACCTCTGGTACTGGGACGGCGACAGCATCGTGCCGCCACAGATGGGGCGCTATCTCGCCTCGCGCATCCCCACCGCCGTGCCCCACTTCCTGCCGGGCGGAGGGCACTTCTCCCTCTATTCGCACTGGCGCGACATCCTCACGCCGCTCGCGCGCGCGGGAGGCTGAGGCACCGCATGCACGGACTGACGCGGGCCTTCATCGAGGAGGAGTCGCACGGGCGGATGGAGCCGGAGATGCGCCTGCTGCTCGAGGGCCTGCGCGCGCTGGGCATCCCCACGGAGTGCTTCACCGCCAAGCGCCTGGAGCGGCGACAGCTCCCACTGACCCCGGACACGCTCGTCGCGGGCTATGTGCCCACGGTCCTGGGCGCCTTGAAGCAGCTCGGAATCGAGCCGCCCCCCACCCGGGACTATCCCTCCTGCCTCACGCCCTTCCTCCACCGCCGGTTGTGGAGCAGCACGGTGGGCGAGCTCACCGCGAGGGTGCTCGATGTCTCCAGTCCCCCTGTGTTCGCCAAGCCCCAGGGGCGCAGGAAGCGCTTCACGGGGCATGTCTTCCAGAGCGCCGATGATTTGCTCTTCCTCGAGAGGGCGTCTCGGGCCACGCCGCTCCTCTGCTCGGACGTGGTGCAGTGGCGCACCGAGTACCGCGTCTTCGTGGCGCAGGGCACATCCGTGGGCATCCGTCACTACGCGGGGGACCCCACCGTCGCGCTCGACGAGGAGCGCGTGCGCGAGGCCCTTCGTCTGCTGGAGACCTCCGGGGAGGCCACCGCGGGCTACGCCGTGGACTTCGGCGTGCTCTCCTCGGGGGAGACCGCCCTCGTGGAGTGGAATGACGGCTTCTCGCTGGGCGCCTATGGCCTGGAGAGCGGGCCCTACACGGCGCTGACCCTCGCGCGCTGGCGCGAGCTGACCCGCTCGCGCGCCTCCCTGCCCTGACTTCGTTCAGTCCCCAACGCCCACCTTGCCTCCGGGAGCATCGGGCCCCAGCTTGGCCACCGGCCGGAGGACGAGCGGATTCACGGGGAATGAACATGGGACGGTGGCGGGCAAGCACGGCGGGGCTGATGCTGGGCATGTGGACCGTGCTCGGCTGTGGTGGGAGCGACGCCCCCATCGAGCCTCCTCCGCGCGAGGAGGAACCTCCTCCGCAGCCTCCCGAGCCTCCGAAGCTCGAGCCCGGTGACGCGCGGTGGACCGTCCACTCGCGGCTCCCTGGACAGCAGGAGGTCGTGGCCCTGGCCTCGGATGGGCTCGGCGGCCTGGTGCTCCTGGGCACCTCGCGGGCCACGGGCACCTCCGGTCCCACATCGGTGGAGGCGAACGGCACGTCGCTCGTGCTGTCGCATCACGATGGCGCGGGGCAGGTGCTCTGGACGCGGACCTTCACGGCCGAGCCCTCCTCGGAGGGAGGCCCCGCCATCGCGCACGCGCAGCTGTTGGGCATCGCCTCCACGGCGGAGCTCTTCATCGCCGGCAAGGTGGAGGGACGGCTGCGACTGGGCGAGACGCTCATCGCCGACAGCCACTTCGTGGCGAAGCTGGCCGCGGACGGCTCGCCGCAGTGGGCCCGCTCGACGGGCACGCTCAAGGCGCTGACGCCGGACATCGAGGGTGAAGTGGTGGTGGCGCACGGACGGCTGGTCACGCGCTACGACGCGCGAGGCACCGTCCGGTGGTCCCAGGAGCTCCCCGCGATGTCCTCGGCGTCCGCCGTGGCGTTGGACCCGGATGGCGGCGCGGTGCTCGTGGGCCAGCGGCCCCTGGCGCCCTTCGAGAGCATCGGCTTCATCGCCCGGCTGTCACCCGTCGGCGAGGTGTACTGGGAGCTGGAGGTGGGCCCCGACGCACCGAACTTCACGCACGTCGCCTTCGCCGCGGACGGCGGGCTGCGCTTCACCGGCGACTTCGCGGGCACCCTTCACTGGGGTGGCTCCGTGCTCTCGCCCTCCTGTGACGCGCGGGGCTGTCCGCGCGCCGCGTTCGTCCTCGCGGCGGATGCGGCGGGACGCCCCCTGTGGGGACACGCGCTGACGGGCACGGCGTCGGCGGAGGCCAGCGGCGCGCGGCTCACGTCGGATGTGAACGGCGGCACAGCGGTGCTCTTCCGCCATGGCTGCGGCTCGGAGCTGGCGCGACTCAGCGCCCGGGGAGCGCTGTCGTGGAGAGCCCCCTATGCCACCGAGCCCTGCGCGCCGGGGCTCCAGCTGCGGGACATCACCTTCCTGCCAGGAGGCGACCTCGCGAGCGCGGGCTCGTTCACCGGCACGCGGGCCTTCGGCGCCCAGGAGCCCTTCACCGCCGACGACACCGACACCTTCCTCCAGCGCCTGGTGCCGTGAGCCCCCGCCTCAGGCGGCGCGCGACTGCGCGGGGGCTGCGAGGTCCGCGGCAGGCTCGGGCTCACCGTCCGCGCCCAACACCAGGGGCTTGATGCCCAGCTTGCGCTCCACCAGCGAGTGGCCCAGGTAGATGAACGGCGTCAGGCCCACCGCCACGAGCACCTTCACGACGTAGGACGAGAGCACGATGCCCACGATGACCTTCGTGGGCAGCACGCCCGTCCACGCGACGAACTGCATCACCACGGTGTCGATGAGCTGCGACACCAGCGTGGAGCCCGTGGCGCGCAGCCACAGGAGCCGGTTCTTCGTGACGCGCTTGAGCAGGTTGAACAGGGCGATGTCCGTGAACTGGCCCACCAGATAGGCCGCCATCGACGCGACGAGGATGCGCTGCGAGCCGTCGAAGACGTTGTTGAACGCGCTCTCCACCGTGCCCTGGTAGTCCGGCGCGCGCGTCAGCGGCGCGATGGGCACCTGCACCGCGATGGCAATCACCGCGAAGGCGAAGATGGCCATGAAGAAGCCCACCCACGTGACGAAGCGGGCCGTCCTCTTGCCGTAGAACTCGTTGAGGATGTCCGTCAGCAGGAACGTCACCGGGAAGGGCAGGATGCCGATGGACATCACCGCCACCACGCCGCCCAGGTGCACCTCGAACAGCTTCACGGCGATGAGGTCTCCCACCACCAGCGCCGTGACGAACACCGCCGCCAGCACCACGAAGAGCTGCATCCGTCTGTCGAGCTGCATGGTGTCGCGTCGTCCTCAGGGCAGCGTGTCGGCGGCCAGGCCCGGCGCCGCGGGCTCGTCGAGAGGGTAATAGGAAGTCCCGCCGAGGGCCTCGTGCACCCGGGGCGCCTCGGACGTCACGACGCGGGGCCGAGACACCCGCAGCACCGTCTGCTCCTGCGTCGAGGGGTTGTCGTAACGACGCGCCAGGGACGGGGCATCATGGAACGCCATGCCTCGCGCCACGGGGTGGCCCTGCATCAGGAGCTCCGGCCCCAGCACCAGGTCGCTCGCCTCCACCGCCGCCTCCTCGCTCGCCGGGAGACTGCCACCAGGCTTCACGCGAAGACGGTGCACGCCGTAACCCGCTCCCTCGTGGATGACGTCCAGGTGACCGAAGGAGCGCTCCTCGGAGGCGTAGCTCATCTGCTCGGCCGTGCGGTGCACCTGGAGCGATGGCAGCGCGCGCCCACCGAGCGCCAGGGGCTTGATGACTCGCACCGTGGCCGCCTGCACCTGCGCGCGCGGCACATCCTGGGTGGGCGGCACGAGCAGGTAGCGGCTCACCGCCTCCACGGCGGATTCCAGCAGCTCGAACCGACACGCCTCCAACAGGAAGCGCAGCTCGCCCGCCAGTCGCCCGTAGTTGACGGTGTGCGCGAGCCGTCCGCCCGTGGCGGCGTTGCGCGTGTCCAGGAACAGGGCCACGTCCAACCGCAGCGGCTGGGCCAGCACGCGCTCGCGGTTGTACACGCCCACGATGCAGTCCACCGTGAGGCCGCGCAGCTCGATGACATCCAGCGAGCGCCCCTGGCTGTCGCGCACCACGGGAGGATGGAAGGCCAGCTCGGCGCTCACAGCATCACGCTCCTGCCACCGTCGACGGCGATGACCTGCCCGGTGATGTAGGGGGCGTCCTTCGCGAGGAAGACGACGGCGCGCGCCACGTCCTCCACGCTGCCCTCGCGCCCCATGGGGATGCGGCGCAGAATCTGCTCGCGAGCGACGGCGTCGAAGCTCTCCGGGAAGGCGGCCACGCCGGGCGACACCGCGTTGACCCGCACGCGCGGGGCCAGCTCCACCGCCAGCGCGCGCGTCAACATCAGCAGGCCCGCCTTGCTCACCGAGTAGTGCGCGAAGTGGCTCTCCGGCCGCTCGCCCGCGATGTCGCAGATGTGGACCACCACGGGGTCCTTCCCCGCGAGCAGCGAGGGCAACAGCGCCTGCGTGAGGAAGAAGGGCGCGTCCAGGTTGACGCCGAGCATGGTGCGGTACTGCTCGCGCGAGATGTCCTCGAAGGGCACACGCTCGTAGAGGCCCGCGTTGTGGACGACGACGTCGAGCGCGGGCCAGGCCTCGCGCACGCTCGCGCCCAGGGCATCCACCGCCTCGGGGCGGCTGAGGTCGGCGGCGTGCACGGTGACCCGGCGGCCCAGGGCGCGCAGCTCGTCCGCCAGCGAGCTCAGCGGCTCCAGCGAGCGGTTCGCGTGCAGCGCGACGTCATATCCGGCATGGGCCAGCGCCCTCGCCACCGCTTGACCGATGCGGATTCCTGCTCCGGTGATGAAGGCCGTCCCCATGCGGCGCACTGACTAACAGGCCCCGCTGAAAAGTCGAAGGGCGATGCCGGATACCCCCGTATCCCGGCACCGCCCCTCGTCCCCTTGGAGGTCTTTCAGCGAGTGCTACCGGACGTAGCTGGCCGGGTGCACGCGGTTGGAGCGCCAGTCACCGCCACGGTCGTAGGACACCCACACCCACTCCGTGGTCTGCACGTAACGGCCCGGCACCCACTGGTTCTCGTAGTAGCCACCGGTGCAGCGGGTGACGCGGTGACGGCGGTTGCCGCGCTCCTGGCAGACTTCCGGCACCCACACCTTGTCGTAGCGACCCTCGACCCAGCGGCTCACCGTCTGCATCTCGTAGCGGCCCTGCGAGCGCGGCGGCGGACGCGGCGCCGGAGCGTGGTGGCAGTGGCCGTTGTGGACGTGGGCCTCGTAGCGGTCGGGACGGGGACCGCGGTCGTCATGGCGGTCGTCGTGGCGGCGGTCATCGTTGCGGCGGGCCTGCTGCGTGGCCCAGTCGCGCATGCTGCTGTCGGCCGCGAGGGCCGTCGAGGAACCGAAGAACAGGGTGCCGAGAGCCAGGGTCGCGAGAGCAGTCTTGAAAGCCATGTCGTCCATCCTCCGTCGTGTTGCACCTTCTGACGGGGCACCCCCAGGAACATTCAAACACCAGGAGTTCCGCCCCCTTCGGACATAGGGGGCCGATGTAGGACATGAACTCCACGGAGGCGTCAGCGAGGAGCGACCTCGGCACAGGTGAGGCCCTCCTCGGGCGCGCAGTTGCGGCCCACGAGGCAGCCCCCCGCGCCCTGGTGGTCCACACAGCGGATGGGGCGACAGTCGGCGTCACTGCCACACGCGCGACGGCTCACCGTGCACGTGCCCTGGCTGCACGCGTCCTGCACGCAGTCGGTGTCCTGCTGGCAGGTGCAGAAGCCCTCCACGTCGCCCTCCGCGATGGAGCAGCGCCCGGCGCAGGCACCCTCTTCCTGGCCCTGGGTCTTCATGCACTGACCGCCGCGGCCGCAGTGTGAATCCTCGCGGCACGGCAGCGACGGCGAGGGCGCGCACTCCGCATCCGAGCGGCAGCGCGCACGGCTGGCGACGACCACCACGTCCGCGCACTGGTAGCCGTGGGGACAGCCCTGTCCCTCCGAGCAGTCCGCGCCGCAGAAGGCGGTGCCGGGGCTCGCGGTCTCCCGCAGACAGAAGTTGGCGCCACGGCCACAGACCTGGAGACCGCCGCCGTACGTGCAGCTCGCGCAGTAGGGACGGCGCACGGGGTCGAAGTCGCTGAAGCATGTCGCGGCACCGCAGCGCTCGCCGAAGGCACAGTCGCTCGCGTCCGCGCAGAAGCCCGCGTCGCAGACACCGAGCGCACAGGCCGCGCGGCCCTCGGGCGTGGTGGCGTCACAGAGGCATGGCGCGTCCTGGCAGCGACAGGCGGTGCCTGGACAGTCTCCGGAGGAGCGGCAGCCCGTGACACAGGTGGTCCGCGACACGTCGCAGACTTCGCCCAACGGGCAGTGCACATCCGTGGAGCAGCGCCCTCGCGTCAGACAGGTGCCGGTGCTCGTGTCGCAGAAGAGCGACTCGTCGGCGCAGTCGGCATTCGACTCGCAGCCGGCGCGGTCCTGGCAGAAGCCCGCGGGGTTGCACGCCTCCGCGGGCGAGCCACAGTCCTCGTCCACCCGACAGCCTTCCGAGTCCACGGAGGAGTCACTCGGACACGCGGCGAGGAGGAGCAACAGGGGCACGGCGAGCCACGTCCAACGGCGCATCACGGGTCGAAGACCTCCGAGCGCCCGAGGACATACGCCGTCCAGGTCGCCGTGGACAACGCGTCATGGGTCCATTGCGAGTACTCGAAGCGGGGGACTCGCGCGAGGGAGAGGTCGGCTCGCAGTCGCGCGCCTTCGGGCAGTTCTGCGCGGAGTGCCGCGAGCGCGGGTCCGGGGAGCGTCACCTGCGTCTGCCCTCCCGGGAGCACGGCCGTCCAGCGGACGCCGCCCTCCGTTCCGGGCGCGAGCAGGGTGAGCAACTGCACCTCGGGCGTGGCGGTGGAGGCCGTGGGCGTCCAAGACACCGTGCCCTCGAAGCGAGCACCCGGCTGGGTGAAGACAGGCAGTGGCAACATCGGCGCGAGTGTCACGCCTCCGTTCAGGGCTCCCGGCTGACGGTGGTACAGCAGGCTCTGGGGATACGCGGTGGCTCCTCGCAGCAGGTCGAGGAAGAGCAGGTTCGCGCCGTCCACGTGGGGAAGTTGTGGGAAAGCGAGGCGCGGTCCGGGTCCTTCGATGCTCGTGTAGAGGCGCGTGCCCGTGCCCCAGTTGTGGGGATGGGGCACGAGGCCCTCCGCGCCCAGGTCCAACCAGGCGTAGACCTGATGCCGTGCCTCGCCTCCCGCGATGACGAGTGGGCCCTCCACGGTGAGCGGTGCGGTGACATCCAGGTGCATGTCGAAGATGACATCCTGGTTCTCCGCCGCCCGCGTCCCCGAGGCCGCGACACCTCGGCGGATGCCGAGCAGATAGGGCTCGAAGTCCACGCCGTCCCTGAGCACCCCCAGCACCGCGTACACGGCGCGCAGCCCGGGCTGGGCCAGGACGAGGAAGGAGCCTCCGTCCTCGCGGATTCGCCAGGTCTCCGCGCGACGGTCGCCCGTTCCCGTGAACGGTGGACCCGACGCGGGGCTGGATTGGGCCACGAAGACTCGCGCCTCGAGCACCTCATTGGCGCCAAGAGGTCGCGGGGGCTTGAAGCCTCGCACGCGGCCGGAGACGCGCGCGGTCGCGGGCACGGGCGGATTGCCGGGGTTGCCCTCACGGTCGAGACGGCGCAGGTACACCGTCAGGTTCTCCGAGCGGATGCCCGCCACCGTCACCGCGTCGTGGCCCGGCTTGAAGACCGTGATGACCTGCGCGCCCGCGATGCGTGGGTCCGAGAGCGTGAGCTGTCCTCGCGCGTCCGTGCCGCCATGGAGGAGGGGCGTGGGGTCCGGGCCCAGCAGCACCGTGGCTCCCGAGACGGGTTGGCCATAGCTCCCCGATGACGTGTCGAGCACCGTGACGTTCAACGTGCCCGTCAGGGGCTCGCCGGAGAGACCTCCGGGGCCTCGTGGGTCGAAGTAGTGGAAGGACTCGGGGAGCGCCGAGCGCTGTGAGCCATGGACGACGGCGACCTCCACGGGTCCCTGGATTCGTGAGGCCGGGATGCGACAGGTCAGCGTGTGCGCGTCGTGGATGAGCACGTCGGTGGCGGGTTCTCCTCCGAACGTGACGGACGTTCCGTCGACGAAGCCCGCGCCTCTCACCGTGACCCGGGCGCCCCCAGCGACGGCACCACGGGAGGTCTCGACCTGGGACAGGGTGAGCGCGGCTTCGTAGGTGAAGGACGCTGGAAGCAGCGCTTCGTTCTCCGGGTCGCTCGCGGAGGAGACATGGAGCGAGTGCGGCCCCGCGCCTCCTGGTGGTGTGAGGAAGCGCAGCTCCGTCTCGCTCGACTCCGTGACTTGTGGCGCGGAGAGTGCGCCGACGTGCACCACGGCGTCAGGAGGCAGTGCGGTTCCTGTGAGTCGAGCCTGGGTTCCGCCTGTCGCGGGCCCATGGTCCGGCGTCACCTGGTCGAGCGCGAGACGGAAGGTGTAGCCCTGGGTGAGGCTCGCGCTCATGGCGCCGGATTGGACACTCACGGAGACCGTGCGCGGGAGCGTCTCCCGGGGAGGGACCCGGACCGTGGCGGTCGTCGCGGTGGCACTCACGAGCTGCGCCTGGACGGCATCGAAGGTGACGGACAGGTCGGGCGCATCGAGCGAGGTCCCCATCAGCGTCACGGTGCCATCGTCCCGGGCTCCGACTCTCGGGAAGACTCCATGCAGGGCGAGCGGTGCACTCGGGGAGTCGTCCACGTAGGCGAAGCCCTGGCGCACGGTCCAGGTGCCTCTCGGCGTGACGATGCGGATGGGCACGACTCCGATGGACGGTGCGGGTGGAGTGGTCACCACGATTCGCGTGGAGGACTCCACCCGTAGCGCGGTGGCGGGTGTGTCTCCGAGGAGGACTTGAGTCGCTCCCTCGAAGCCCTGGCCCGTGATGACGGTGACAGTGCCTCCCTCTCTTGGGCCCGTGAGCGGTGAGACCTGGGTGACGCGCGTGTCCTCGAGGTAGCGATACGCGCGTCGGAGCACGTCACCGACACCGTGGCCCTGGACTCGCACGTCCACGGAGCCAGCCACGCGCACCCTGGGGACGAGGACACGGAGCTCCGACGAGGAGACCCGCGTGACCGAGGGGCTCGCCATGTCACCGAAGAGGACCTGGAGCCCTGGCCCCTCGGGGAAGCCCTCGCCGAGCAGCGACACGGTCTCTCCTCCGGAGAGCGCCCCCGTGTCCTCCGAGAGCGCGCGGACGTCGAAGCTCTCGACGTAGGTGAAGCAGGACTCACAGACTGCCGTGCCGTTCGGGTTCTGGAGCATGAGGTCCACTGTGCCTGCCACTCCAGGAGGCGTGCGCAGGTCGAGGGTGGCGTCGTCGATGAGCTGGAAGTCACGGACGGGATTCGAGCCGACTCGCAGCGTCGTGCGCGCTGCTGCTTCGGGTGTGGTACGGGCCACGCCCTCGACGAAGCCTCGGCCCTTCAGCGTCACCCAGGTCCCGCCTCCCCGCTCACCTCGCGCGGGCCGCGCGGACTGAATCACCGGCGTGCTCGGTGCGCCCGCATCGGCGTGGGTCCCCGCGTCTTGCGCTCCCGCATCAGGAACACTCCCTGCGTCTGGCGGAATCCCAGGGGGGCGTGGGGAGCCACCACATGCCGCGAGCAACGTGGCGAGGAGGATGAACACCCGCGATGACGTGGTCCTCATGGGAGCCACTCCACCTGGAGCGTGTAGCCGTTCGTCGTGCGCGCATCATCACCAGTGACCCTGGCCGTGAGCGACTGGCCCTGCACCGCCGACGCGGGCAGCTCCACCGTGGAACCCGTCGTGTCGATTGAGCACCCCAGCTCGGTGCCACCCTTCAGGACACACAGGCGCAGCAGCCCGCGGTCCGCCGCGTACCCCGACAGTGACACCCGTGCGCCACGTGAGGGCGGCACCGAGAACCGCAGGTGGTCCGCGTCCCCGGGACAGAGCATCCCGTCCAGCCTCAGGTCCTCCGGCAACGCCGTGGCCGTCTCGACCGTGTCGTTCGGCTCGTGGTCGTCATCGTCGCAAGGTGTTCCCCGCGAGAGGAAGAAGCCCACGTCGTAGGCTCTCGGCGCCGCGTCCCGGGAGGCGATGCGAACCGTGTACAGGCCTCGCTCCGCGACGACATGCGACAACCGGAAGCGCCCCGTCGCCAGCACCCTTCCACTCGCATCCTGGAGGGACGAGGAGAACACCGGCTCCGCGAACACCTCCGCCTCCACATTCACACCGAGCTGGTCACCCCGCTCCAACGTGAGCGAATAGTGGTCCACGTCACCTGGGCACAGGGTGAGCCGCACATGGCGACTCGCGCTCACGGGATGGGCCGTGGCCACGGTGTCATTGGGCTCCAGCACGTCCGGCTGGCAGCTCCTGGGAATGCAGGCCCTGCTTCCGAGGTCACAGCGTCGGTCTGACTCACAGTCGTCGTCCGAGGAGCAGGGCGGCAGGCTCGGCAGGCACTGCCCACTCGCCAGGTGACACACGTGGGGCACCGTGCAGTCTCGGTCCGAGTAGCACCTCGGCGTCACCGTGCAGCGGCCCGCGGCGTCACAGGTGAAGCCCACCGCGCAGTCCGAGTCCTCCTCGCACCGCACACAGCGCTCGTTTGAGCAGTGCTCCCCTTCCGCGCAGACCGCCGACGCGGTGGCCTCGGTGCAGCGTGGCACACAGGCATGCAGGCCCGGATTGCAGCGCTCCTCGGCGCCGCAGTCCGAGTCCTCGATGCACCCGAGGTCCTCCTCGCACACGAGCGTGCCCGCGTTGCACCGCTCACCTGTCGGACATTCCTCACGTGTACCCATCGGGCACAGCACCACGTCGGCCCTCGCCCGGCACAGTCCCTGGCGACACCACTGTCCCAAGCCGCAGTCCGCGTGCGCCACGCACGCCTCGCCCCAGCCCTCGCGCGCGACACAGGCTCCGGCCTCGCAGCGCTCACGGAGCCGACACTGACCGCTCGACTCACAGGCGCCACACACTTCGGCGAGCGTGCAGACCTGCCCTCCATCACAGTCCTCGCGCCGTGCACAGGTCTTCGGGTCGGGGTCCACCTCCGGCCCCGGTGGCATCTTCTCCGTGGAGGAACAGGCGAAGAGCCAGCACAACCCCAACAGCCACCACCCCGTCCTCACGGCGCCTCCGTGACGACACCCGAGGGCCACTGCACGTCCGCCACCGTCCACACCTCGCCCTGGCGCGACAGGGTGCGACGGAACTCGCCCTTCAGCACGCCCCGGTCATACACCCGCACCGTGGCCTCACTGCGCGGGTCCACGGCGCCATTCTCGCGCGAGAGCACCACCGCGACCCGGTACGTGCCTGACACGGGGCGCTCGTAGCCGAAGACCTCCGGACCGAAGCCCGTCAGCCGATCCCTCAACAGCTCCGGGTCCTCAGCGAATCCGGGTGCGCCCCAGTCGGGACGCGGGTTCGCGTAGTGACAGTCATCGACGGACCCCAGCACCGCGTCCACGCCTCGCAGCACGTGCAGGTCCAGGTCCGTCTCAGCGTGGCTCCACGTCACGTCCACCCACAGTTGTTGGGCGGGAACCGCCACGACTCGCGCACGCGTGGGTTGCAGGCTGCGCGCGCCCGCCGCATCCGTCACCGTGAGCGCCACCTCGTACTCACCCGACACCACCGGGTCCAAGCGCAACACGCTGCTGGACGCCCCTGGGGACAACACCTGCGCACGCGCGCCCACGGGCAGCGAGACCAGATCCCAGGCGTACGTGAGCGGACCGTCTCCATCCGGGTCCATCGAGGCCGTGCCCTCCAGCACCACTTCGCCTCCCGGCACGCTCTCGCCCGGAGCGCTCACCACGGGCACCGGCGCGAGATTCACGCTGCCTCGCAGCTGCATTCGCGCCTCGCGCTGGTCCGGGTCCGTGGTCCGCAGCACCAGGGCTCCACTCACGTCCTCGGCGGCGACACCGGACGGCACCGCGTATTGCACCGACACCTCGACCTCACTCGCGAGGTCCAGCACCGCGGGCGTCCGCGTGGAGCCCACGAGCTGGAACACAGGAGACGCAGGCGATTCGAGCGTCAGTGACTCCAGCACGAGCGGCGCGCTCCCTCGCGAGCGAAGCCTCACCGGCCGCACCACGACATGTCCCTCGGCGACCCGCCCGAAGTCGAGCAACGCGGGCTCCAACTCCAGCGCCGCGGCCATGCGCCCCTCTCCTCGCAGCGACACCTCGACGTCCTCTTGAATGGGGTCGTCCGTGCGCAGCACCAGCGTCGCCGTGTAGCTCGACTCACGCGGCGGCACGAAGGCCAGCACCAGTGAGGTCTCTGCCTGCGCGGGCACCTCCTCGGGAACGGAGATGATTCGGAACGGGCTGCCGTCCTCCTTCACCACCGCGCTCACCACTCGCAGCGACGCGCGTCCCACGTTCACCAACGGCAGGGACACCTTGCGTTCGTTCAGCGCGGGCACGGCACCGAAATCCAGTGTGGACGCGGGCGCCACCCAGCGCGGCACCACCGAGGACGGCGGCGCGTCCCTCCCACAGGCCGCCACCAACAGCCAGCACACGAGCCACCCGCGCCTCACGACCCCTCCTCCACGTACTCCAACTCCACCCGCGACCCCAGCCCCGGCACCGAGTCCCCCGCGAAGAACACCGTCCCACGCTCGGGTTGGTACACCCACCCGTGCTCGCCTCCCGCCTCGGGGACGCACACCACCTCGAGCGCCTCCGCCGACCGCCCCTCGCAAGCCGCGCGGTCCACCGACACACAGACCCTCAGAGAGGACTCCGGCGTCCCACAGGCGTGGCGAACACGGACCCTCAGCGAGTCCTCCCGAGGCACACGCGCGAGCGCGAACGAGCGCCTCAGCCCCACCGCGCTCGTCGCCAGCGTGCGCAGCGTCTCGGCGAAGTCCTCGTCGCAGATGCTCCCCAGCGCTCCGCCCATCCAGGACACGAGCTCCGCGTACCGCGTCCCCGGCTCCGCGCCACAGCCATTCGAGGGCACATCCCCGATGATGGCCGACGCCACCACCGTCCCGTCATTGCCCAGCCCCTTGGCTCGCGAGAACTCCCGCCAGTACATGCGCACGTCGTGCGGCGAGCGGTCGTCCTCGTCCGTCACGAACGCCAGATACAGCCACGCGTCCGGACGCAGGAACTCCACCGCATGTGTCGCGCGACACGCCTCCCGACACGCATCCGTGGCGCAGCTCGACACGCAGGCCGCTCGCGCCTCCAGCACCGGCGCGTTCTCGCGCGCCAGCCGCTCCAGCACCTGACGCGCGGCCTCCAGCCCCGTCTCGTACGCGCTCCCTCCCGTCCCCACTCGCACGCTGTCCGCGAAGGCCTGCTCCAGCCCCGGCGTGTCCGGACGCAGAACCCGCGGCGTGCCCACCAGCTCCCCGGGACGCGCGAAGGTGTCCGTGGTCGCCACGCCCATGCGGTAGTCGATGCGCCCTTCGCGAAAGAGCGAGATGAACGCCTGGAAGTTGCGCGCGAGCGACTCCTGGCGAGGCGCCATGGAGGCCGAATCATCCACCACCCACAACACATCCACCGCCGACGCCGAGCGCTGCGCGTACGTATCGACGTGGAAGCCCGGCGGGAGCGACGGCACCAATCGCTCATCCCGACAGTCGACGAAGAGGAGCGCCAGGAAGGCGACGACGGCGACACGGCGCATCCGCCCAGCCTACCCCGAGCGTTCATGGTGCACATCTCCGCCGAGAACCCGCCCTGACCGGGCCCCGGGTGCGCTACATCCCCGGGCACCATGTTCCACCGTCAGGGGCCCACCCTCCTCGAGCTGGCCGAGCAGGCCCTCTCCTCCGTCGAGCAAGGCTACGACCTGCTCGCCCCCAAGTTCGACTACACGCCCTTCCGCACACCGGACCCCGTGCTCCGCGCCGCCATCGAAGCCCTGGGCCCCTCGGGCTCCGTCGGCACCGCGCTGGACGTGTGCTGTGGAACCGGCGCCGCCATGCGCCACCTGCGCCCGCTGGCCCGCGAGCGGGTCACCGGCATCGACGTGAGCCAGGGCATGCTCGAGGAAGCGGACCGCAGGCTCTCCGGCGCACCGGGCACCGCCGCCCTCGAGTTCATCCGGGGTGACGCGCTGGAGATGACCTTCGACGCCGCGTTCGACGTGGCCACGTGCTTCGGCGCCTTCGGCCACATCCTCGAAGCCGATGAGCCCCGGCTGATTCAGCGCATCCACCAGGCCCTGCGTCCCGGGGGGCGGTTCCTCTTCGTCACCGGCCATCCACCGTCGAAGCTGCGCCCCGGTTACTGGGTGGCCCGGAGCTTCAACGCCGCCATGCGCGTGCGCAACGCCCTGTGGAAGCCGCCCTTCGTCATGTACTACCTGACGTTCCTGGTGCCTCGCGCCCGCGCGCTGCTGGAGGCGCAGGGCTTCAGCGTCGAGGTCCGCGACGGCATCCTCCCCGAGCCCTTCACGCCCCTGGCCACCGTCATCGCGACGAAGCGCTGACGCCGCGCCTCAATGTGGCGCGTACTCCACGGACACCACGGTGTACTCCACTGCCCCGCGAGGCCGCTCCACCACCACGGCCTCTCCCACCTCCTTGCCGAGCAGTGCCCGCGCCAGCGGAGACTCCACGCTGAGCCGGCCCGACTTCACGTCCGCTTCGTCCAGGCCGACGATGCGATAGCGCGTGCGCTCGCCGTCCTCGTCCTCCAGCTCCACCCACGCGCCGAAGAAGACACGGCCCTCCCGCGCCGCCTCCGGCTCCACCACGCGCACCTCCTCCAGCGTGGCGGCGAGGTGACGCGCGCGGCGCTCACGCTCCTGGCGCCGGACTCCCGCCTCCAGCGGCGTCAGCCCCTCGGCCCCGGAGTCCGGCCCCTGCGTGGCCGCCAACTCCTCCTGCAGGGCGCGATAGCCCTCCGGCGTGATGTAGCGCTTGTCGCCCGAGGAGGACTTCGGCCGCGGCGGCACCAGCACCTCGTCCCCGCCCGAGTCCTCCTTCGTGAACGCCTTCGACATTCCGACCTCCGACACAGTCCACTTCGGACCCGGGCACCTCGCGCCCGTGAGACTAAGCTACGCCGCCTCGTCCATCACTCAAGGGGTGCACGCATGGCAGGGCAGGCAAGGCTGACGGGCAAGCAGGGCCAGGAACTGGCGGGCTATCTGAGTGAAGCCACTCCAGCGAAGGGCGCGGTGGTCCTCGTCCACGAGTGGTGGGGCCTCAACGAGCACATCCGAGGCATCGCCGACCGGCTCGCGAAGGAGGGCTTCACCGTCTTCGCCGCCGATTTGTACGGCGGCCGCACGACGAAGGACGCGCAGGAGGCCGACAAGCTCCTGTCCCAGATGGACTGGGGCAAGGCCAGCCAGGCCCTCAAGGACGCCACGGAGGCGCTGCGCCAGCGTGGCGGCGCCGGCACGAAGGTCGCCGTCCTGGGCTTCTGCATGGGCGGCGCGCTGACGCTGCTGGCGGGAGCGAACGACGCGGGGCTCGACGCCGTGGTGCCCTTCTACGGGATTCCGCCGGACAGCGTGGACGTCACCCGCATCCGCGCGCCCATCCTCGGGCACTTCGCGACGCAGGATGACTGGTGCACGCCGGACCGGGTGGACGCGCTGGAGGCGAAGCTGAAGAAGGCGAACGTGCCGGCGGAGCTCCACCGCTACGACGCGAACCACGCCTTCTTCAACGACACCCGTCCGGAGGTCTACTCGCCGGACAATGCACGGCGGGCGTGGACCCGGACGGTGGACTTCCTCCGCGCGAAGCTCGGCTGAGCCTCGCGCGAAGGGGGCTCACGACTCCCGGCTCAGGTGCCGGGGGTCGCCGGCGTGGCGGGAGCCTGGGGCGCGGTCTCCGGCGAGGCGGGCGTCGTCGGCTGGGCCTCCGGGGCCTCGGTGCCGGGCGCCTGCTCCGGGGCGGCGGGGGCCTGGGGCGCGAGCTCCGCGGGGGACTGACCCGAGGGAACGAGCTGCAGGCGGTACTGCGACACGCCCTTGGGGAGCACCACCTCCACCAGCGGGTTCTCCTTCAGCAGGTCGGCGTTCGTCTCCAGCGTCACCAGGCCGTCCGCGTCGCTGACCAGGTTCATGCGCGTGCGGCGCTCGCCCGCGCGCACCTTGGCGCCCTGCACGGGCTTGCCGGCGCCGTCCACCACGCGCAGCGCCACCGTCTGGCCCGCGGTGACTTCGGCGGCGTTCGGCGCCACCAGCTCCCGGTAGGTCGGGCGCAGGGCACAGGCGGACAGGAGGGCGGTGGAGGAGAGGACGACGGTCAGCAGGGCTCGACGAAGGCTCATGGGAATTCCGTACGGACGTGAGGGGACTACCGGGCGCGGCAGCATAGCCGCAGACGGCGGGCCGCCAAGCCCCACCACGTCCGCCCCTCGGGGCACGGAAGCGGTTTTCCCGGGTTTGTTCCCCGGAAGGAGCCTGGGGCCACCCAGCCGGCCCGCCCTCCGGTGGAGTCAGCGGCCCTTCCCGATGCCCGCCGCCAGCCCCACCTGAACGGGAGCCGGGTGCACCGCGCCCGCCGCGAAAGGCTCGTACCCCATGGAGATGGTCCGCACCGACAAGGACACCTCGCCTCCGCCCTATGTGCACGACGTACACCGGGAGTTCTCCTACGCGGAGCTGCCGCCGGGCATCGGGATGAAGCCCGATGGCATCCACCTCAAGCACAACCGCTTCGACGTGAGCGTGGTGACGATGGTCCTCACCAGCCTCGTCGTCTTCTTCGTGCCGCTCTTCAACGGGCTCATCGGTGGCGTGTTCGGCGGCTTCCATGCGCGCACCTTGAAGCGCGCGCTGGCCGCGGCGGTGGTGAGCTCCATCGCCGTGCCCGCCATCCTCGCGGGGCTGTCGTTCTTCGCCGGCAACAACTCGCTGCGCATCTTCTCCGGGCTGGGCTTCGGAGGCTGGATAGCGCTGCATGTCATCGGCACGTTCATCGGCGCCGTGACGGGCGCGGCCAGCCGCCCCCTGTTCACCGAGGACCTCAGCGCAGCTCCAACCCGACCAGCAGCCGACGGTCCGACATACCGGACCACCACGTCGACGGTGCGGGTGAATCCCGACGTGACGGTGGAGCGAGTGAGCCCTCCCACCGGGCCTGTGCGCGAGGAGTGAGCAGCACGCCGAAGGGCCCCGCGCGCCCCAGCCACAGCTCCACCTGGAGCCATGCGCCCGCCTCGTGCGTGAGGCGCGCGTCGCCCAGGCGCCAGGTGGGTGCGTAGGCGGCCTCCAGGCGCACCGCGTTGGCGCCGGAGCCCGGCAGCCCCGTGCGGTGGGTCAGCGAGAAGCGAGGTCCCGCCGCGGGCGCGAGGGAGGTCTGGCTCCAGTGCATCCGCGCGAGCCCGCCCACGCCCACCGCCGTGAAGCGCGAGAAGCGCGCGGCCTCGTCGATGACCACCAGCGCCTCCGCCTGCACGGTGGCGCGGTAGGGCTCCGCGTGCGCCGTGTCCGTGGCGACGCGCGCCTCCGCGCCCCAGCCCAGCGAGTCCCACGCGGAGCCACGCAGCGCGAGCGGCTCTCGTTGCAAGGTGCGGTAGCCCACCAGCGTCATGTCCGTGGACACCACGCGCGGCGGTCCCCAGCGCGGCTCCAGCGAGAGCTCGCCGTCGAGGACGCGCAGCTCGCTGCTCGCCTGGAAGCCGTGCTGGCGCGCATCGCCCAGCGCCTCCGCGAGGCCCGCGGTGCGCACGCTGACCAGGGGGCGCACGGCGCCCGTGTCGGGGAAGCCCACGCCCACGCTCACCACCGTGCGCGCCGCGCCCGACTCGCGCAGCGCCGAGGCCGCCCAGCGCGTCTCGTCCGCCACCTTGCGGCGGCGGTCCTCACCGAGGAAGGCGACCGCGTCCACGTCCGCGAACACGCCGTCGTTGAGTGCGCCCTGTGCGTCGGTGGCGAGGATGAAGGTGGCCTCGGTGCGCTCGGCGCGGACCAGGACCTTCAGCTCCTCGGGCGTCGGTGGACGACGGGGCGCGGTGGCCAGGGCCTGCTGGAGCAGCGCCGTGCGGTCCAGCACCGCGAGCTTGCGCTGGAGCGCGTCCTCTCGCTCGAAGACCCGCTGGCGCTCGCGAATCCCCGCCTCGGCCGAGCCGGCCACGGGCGTCCTCAGGGCCAGCAATCGCTGACGTTCGATTCGCAGCCGCTCGCCGTCCATGCGGTCCACCGCCGCGCGCTCGACCCGCACCGCGTGGGCCACGTAGGCGTGGAGCGTCTGGCGCACGGTGGCGCGCGCGGAGGGGGTCGCGGTGTCGAGCACCGCCGTCACGACTCTCGGAAGCGCGGCGTAGGCTTCGCCTCGGACCTCGGGCTCGCGGGATTGCAGTTGCGCGTGGAGGGACAGGAGGCGTGACAAGGGTCGCGCGTCCACGTGTCCGGAGAGCGACTCCAGGGCCTCGCGGCGCGTCTTGTCCGCTCGCGCGGCGCGCTCTCCCGTGGACTCGAAGGCGTCCGGGACGAGCTCCAGCAGCGGGCCCGCGGGCCCTGCCTTGCCGAGCACCTCCAGCCTCGCGAGCACATCCAGCGTCGCCGAGGGCAGGACCCACATGAGTCCGGGCGGGCGCACCTGACGGTCATTCTCCAGGACGCCGTTGAGCAGGAAGAGCAGCGCGCTCGCGCAGTTGTCGGTGAAGAAGTAGTAGCCCATGTACCCGCGCCGCTCGAGTTCCCAGATGCGCTCGAGCATCCGCGTCTCCTCACCGTGCGTCAGGCGCAGGCGGAAGCGGCGGATGGTGCGCTGCTCGAGCTCGAGCGACTCGTGCGCGAGGTCGCCCAGCGTGCCGGTGAGGAAGACGGTGTCGTAACTCCCCGTCATCCCCTTCACCACGTAGCCCAGGCCCTTGGGCTCCATGCCCGTGAGGGCCACGAGCTGCACCACACGCTCGAAGGAGGGGCCGCGCACCTGGGCGCCCTCGCGCCACACCGGGCGCAGGAGGAGATGTCCGAAGAGGGACTCGGGCTGTCGTCCCGTGGCGGCGACCATGAGCACCTCGAGGTGGGAGAGCAGGTCGCGCTCGGCCCAGGCATCGAAGGCGGGACAGGGTGCGCGCACGGGCCAGGCGCCCAGGCCCGAGGACTCCAGCAACTCCGTCAGCGCGCGCGTCTTGGAGAACTCCTGGCAGCGCACCTGCTCGTCCACGGACAGCGCGTCCTCGCGCAGGGACTCCACCGGGACGAACAGCTCCTCGGCGAACGTCACCAGGTCCAGGGCCGCGCTGTGCTGACCTCGCTCGCGACTGAAGGCGCCCGCGTAGTGCAGGCGTGCTTGCTCCTTCCAGACCAGGGGACGCTCGAAGGGCTTCATCCAGCCGGACAACCGGCGCCACCGTGTCTCTCGACTCCAGGCGAAGACGTCCTCCCACCGCTGCGTCACCGCGTGCACCACCGCGCGACGTCGCCACAGCCGCTCGGCGTCCTCGTCCGTCAGCCGGGAGAGGCGCAGCGTGGCGCGACGGTCCTGGGAGGGTGCGTACCGGTAGAGATGGAAGCGCGCGTGGCCTTCGGACCAGTCGGGGCGAGTCTGCGTTCCGTCTCCCAGGCCCAACGGCGAGGACTCGGCGTGGAGCACCAGCTCCAGCGGGCCGCCCGGGAAGCGCCTCATCGCGGGGGGCAGGGACTGGAGTCCCTGCTCCACCTCACGCACGAGCACGGCGTCGCGTGCCGCGGCGTCTCGCAGCACCAGTCCCGCGCGGGACAGGGCGTGGACACGGGCCGCCAGCGAGTCCTCGTTCGGGGAGGCCCCCGGCTCCGAGTCCCCCTCGCGCACCACCCCCGCCGCTCGCGCCCACACGGGCAGCGCGAGGAGCACCACGAGCCACACCACGCCGCGGCTCACCGCGCCACCTCCGCGGCCACCTCCTCCCCATGCACCGCGAGGAACGCGCGTCGGTCCTCATCGAGCCTCGGGTCCGTTCGCGCCAGCTCCCCCACCCGCGCCAGCCACGCCAGCGCGCGCTCGGCCGTGAGCGTCCGCGTGTCCGCCATCGCCAGCAGCTCACGACGGTTCGCGCGCAGGAGCCGGCCGAACGTCGGCAGGTTCTCCCGACGGATGCTCGCCGCCGCCGCCAGGTCCTCCACCGTGGGCCCCGCGCCCAGCGCCAGGTCCTCGCGCAGCTGGTGCGTCCTCGACTGCAGATACACCTGCGCCGCGCGCCCCACCTCCTCGGGAGGAGGCCCCTTGCGTCGCTCCGCCGCCGCCACGACGCGCCAGATGACCACGCCCAGCCCAATCACCGTGGCCGCCACCGTCGTCGCCGACACCACGCGCCCATCCTTGTTGTCACTGTTGCTCGTCTCCGAGCGCGACTCCTTCCCCTCCCCGCCGCTCTCCGATTCGCTCGTCCCCGTCTCGCTGCGGTCGCTGGAGCGCGACTCGCTGGAGCCGCCCTCCTCCGAGCTGTGCGAGGTCCGCTCGCTCGAGTCCCCCGACTCGTTCGACGAGTCCCCAGACCCGTTCGACGAGTCGCCCGAACCATTCGACGAGTCACCGGACCCGTTCGACGAGTCCCCCGAGCCCGAGCCGGAGCCCGAGCCATCCGACGAGCCCTCCGACGCGCTCATCCCGCCATGGCCCATCGCCCCGGGTGTCCTGCACCCCGTCACCGCCAACAACACCGCCATTCCCAACGCACGCGCCGAGCTCCTGGTCGTCATTCCAGACACCCTCCCTGGTGAATGAGCATTCGTTCGACGTGAAAGCATGACGAGACACCGTGCAATTTCACGGAAGGAATTCATTTCCATGAATCAATTAGCCAGTGACGTGCCGAGCCTGGAACACATGATGTTTCGCGGCCTTGGGAGGCCAGGACAGGCTCCAGGCGCGAAGCAGGCATCCCAGGAGGTGCGTCGGGCGCTACGCGGCGGGGAGGTGCGGGGTTCAAGGGCAACGCGCCGGGCATCGACTTTCGACCCCGGCGCGCGCTCACATGAAACCTACCGCGAAAGGCCCTCCCCCCCGGTGGGCCTGCCCCTCATTGTCTCTTCGAGCGCAATGGGAATACCATCCGGGGAACCCCTGATGTCGGATTCCACCCGGACATCTCAGACTCCAGGGCATGTCGCAGCTCAATGCTCAACAGCTCACAACTTCCACGTCCGGGTGGGATAGTGGGAGCCACTCATTGGCATCGTATACTCAGGATACCTTGATTCGTTTGAATTCCGAGGAACAGCGTATCCTGGCGGACCTGGAGGCCCTGCTCGTCGAGGCGGAGCCGGGGTCTGAGTCCCTGCCCATGGTCCTGGAGGCATTGCGCGACACGCTCAAGGCGGAGCGCGCGGTGGCCTACGGCGTGGATGTGGGACCTGACCGCTACCACGTCAGCTACTCCCACAGCTCGGGTTTCCCGCAGCCGACGGAGGCGGTCTTCGACGCGCTGGAGACCTTCCTGTCGGACCGGGAGAGTCTTTGGGGCTGGTACGACCCCGCACGTCCCGCGCCCGCCCAGCGCAACCGGGCGCTGCACTTCCGCTCGCTCCAGGAGTCCGAGGCGCGGCAGATGCCCTTGCATGACCTGCCCGCGTATGAGGTGGGGCGGCGTCTGGGATTGAGCGAGGCGGAGCTGGAGGCGCAGAGGGACCGAGTCAACGTGCGCTCCGGGGCGGTGTATCGCCAGCTCGGGATGGAGCGCATGGCCTTTTTGCGCACGCTGGTGTGCGAGGGCCCCGCGCTGCTGGGCTGGATGGGATTGATGCGCGAGGAGCCCTTCACCGAGCGCGAGCAGCGGGTGCTCCAGGCGCTGACGCCCGCGCTGCAGCGGCGGCTGACGATGGAGACGCGGCTGCGCGAGTCGGGGCTGATGTCCACCGCGCTGGAGGTGGCGATGGAGGCCCTGGGGCGCGCCGCCTGGGTGGTCAGCCGCAGCGGCCGCGTGGTGCACGCCAACAGCGCGGGCCGCGTGTGGTTGGACCGAGGAGAGCCGGAGCTGATGGAGCAGCTGCGCCGGGGCGCGCAGGGGGTGCCCTGTTCGGGCCCGCTGACGCTCACGCCGCTGCGTACTCCCGGGCTGCCTCCGCACTACCTGGCCATCGACACGGGCACGGCCTCGAGCGCCGCGGCGCGGGTGCAGGCCCTGGCCGCGCGCTGGTCGCTCACCGCGCGCGAGTCGGAGGTGCTCACGCACATCGTCCAGGGCGAGACGAACAAGTCCATCGCCGGCCGGCTGGGCTGCGCCGAGCGCACCGTCGAGGTCCACGTCACGCACCTGCTCGCCAAGGCCCACGTGGAGAGCCGCTCGGCCCTCATCGCGCGCTTCTTCCAGACGTCCTGATGACGCGCGCGCCCGCGGGGCCCGCGCGTCTACAATGGGCGGAGTGAACGACTCCGCAGCCCTCCGCCTCCGGGCCGCCCGCGCCCGCGCCCGACACGCGCTGGACTCGGGCCCCTTCTCCGCCCCGCCCGAGGGCGTCCCCCGGCGTCGCCGCCTCGTGATGGGGGACCCGCAGGCGGACTTCGACAAGGTGCTGGGCATCCTCGACCACCACGGGCTGTTGAGCGCGGAGGGCTGGCTCCTGCCCGACGTCCAGCTCGTCTCCGTGGGGGACCACTTCGACTGGGGTCCGCCCGAGGAGCGTCAGCGCGCCGCGGACAGCGCGCTGGCCCTGGTGGCGTGGCTCTCCGCGCACCCGGCGGACCAGGTCACCCTGCTGCTCGGCAATCATGACCTGGGCCGCGTGGGCGAGCTCGCGGGCTTCGACGCGGCGAGCTTCGCCACCGCGCAGGCGGAGGCGGACCGCGTCTACCAGAAGGGCCACACGGACGAGGCGGGTGAGCAGGCCTTCTTGAAGCGCTGGCCCCAGGTGCCCACCGCGGAGCTGGTGGCGCGCGACTTCGGCAACTTCCGTGAGCCGCAGCGCACGTGGGTGGAGTTCCTCCTGCGCGCGCGGCGCTTCCGGACCGCCCACGCCGCGGGCCCCGGGCTCGTCGTGCTCCACGCGGGCGTGACGCGGGAGGACCTGGACCTGGTGGGGCTCGCCCCCGAGCAGCACGCGGACGCGGACGCGGTGGCGCGCGCGCTCAACGGCGCGGTGGATGACGCGGTGGCGCGGTGGAAGGGCGGACCGCTGGAGGTGCCCCACCTGCACCAGCCGGGCGACGCCGCGCGGGGCGAGGGCACGGGCATCTTCTACCAGCGCCCCAGCCTGAAGCCCGACGACGCCGAGCGCACCCGACAGACGCCGCGCCGGCGCTTCGACCCGAGGCGACTGCCCAGGGGGCTCACCCAGGTGGTGGGCCACACGCGCGACAAGCGGGTGCTGGAGCTGATGGGCGTCACGAACCTGACGCCGCGCGACGGCGTGGTGCGAAACCTGGTGACGGACGGGACCCGGGTGGACTGCGCCCACGGCGCGCCGCCGCCACCGCGAGACACCCAGGCGGCGCTGGTCTTCGTCGACGGAGGCATGAGCCACTGCCCCGTCGAGTCCTACGAGCTGTTCGACTTGGACACGCGCGCCGCCGCCGCTCGGACGACGGCGCGCTGAGCCCCGCGGGCTACTTGGGCGCGGGCTGGGCCTCGGCCTGGAGACCGGCGAGCTTCTTCTCCAGGTTCTTCACCATGCGCGGCGACGTCTGCACGGCGGGCAGCGTCTTGGCGAAGGCGAGGGCCTCCTCCAGCGTCTTCACCGCGGAGGCGCTGTCCTTGCGCGCGATGAGGATGTCGACCCGGCCGGACATCACGCTGAGCCGACGCGAGCCCTGCACCCGGGCCAGCGCGCGGTCACTCGCGGCGAGCGCGTCGTCCAGCCGTCCCACGGTCCGGTACAGCGTGGCCAGGCGCGCGGGCGGGTTGTAGTCCTGGGGCAGGTCCTTCTCGCTCTGCTCCAGCGCGGGGATGGCGCGCTCGGGCGTGCCCAGCTTCATGGCCGCGCCCATGCGGTGCGCGTCGAAGACGGCGCGGGCCTCGGGGTTGGGGGCCTTGGCGGCCTCGGCCTCCAGGAAGGCCAGCCACTCCTCGGCGAGGACCTTCTTGCCGGCCTCGTCCTTGGCCACCTCGCGCGCCATGAGGCGCGCCTCGTACAGCCCCGAGCGGTCATCACCGGACATCTCGATGACGGGAGCCCCCATGGCGTCCACCACCTTGGCCTCCAGCGCGCTTCGCAGCTCCTTCACCCCGGCCGCGTCCTCGGGCATGGACACCGCGCACATCAAGCCGAACATCGCGGCGTTGGCCCACGACAGCGAGCGGGGCGTGCCCGGAAGCAGTTCGAGCGCCTTCTTCGCGCACGGCTCCACCTGCATCGCGCCGTACATGGCCGTCATGAGCGACTCCAGGGCGCGCCCCCGGCGGGACCAGTCGGCGGGCGCCTCGGCCAGGGCCTCCGTCAGGGTCTCTATCGCTTCGGCGGAGCGGCCCTCGGCATGGAGCGCGTCACCGCGCGCCAGCAGCGCCTCCGCGCCGGTGACGCCGCCCTTGTAGGCGCGCTCGCCGTCCTCGAAGAGCTTCTCCAGCTGCGACACGGTGGCGCTGCCCGCGAAGCGCAGGAGCGGCTTCTCCGCGCGCGGGTCGATGACGTACAGCGTGGGCCAGAACTCGATGGGGAACTTCTCCTGGAACGCCGCGTTCTGGGTCAGGTCGGTGTTCACCTCCAGCCAGACGAAGCGGTCGGCGTGGCGCGCCAGCGACTTGTCCGACAGGACGTACGCCTTCATGGAGCGACAGGTGTGGCACCACGGCGCCCAGACGTCGACGAAGAGGGGAACCCCCTTCGCCTTCGCTTCCGCGAGGGCTCGGGCGTAGTCATCCTCGATGAACGGCAGGGGAGCTCCGGCGTGCGCCGCTTCCGTGGACACGGGCGTGTTCGTGTTCGCGGCGGTGCAGCCGACGAGCCCCCAGAGCAGCAGGCTGGCGACAAGGGTGCGCATGGCGCGAACCCTACACCCGGGATGGCGCCGCTCGCGCCTGCTCCGAAACTGACATCCACCGCGCAAGCATCTGGGCACCTGCCCGTTCGCATGCTCTGGTGTGCGCGGACCTCCGATGACGCGAGACCCCTACACCCTGCGTGACGCGCTCGCGTCCGCCCTGGACGCCCTCCCTGCCGCCGAGCGGTTCCCGGACCCCTCCGACGCGGACCTGGCCCGCCGGCTGGCGGAGCGGCTGCGGCGGGATTTGCTGCCCCGCCTCGGCTCGGCGGACGCGCCCCTGCTGCTGGTGGCCATCGCCGGACCCAACAATGTCGGCAAGTCCACGCTGTTCAACGCGTTGGTGGGCGCGTCGCTGTCGCCCGCGAGGCCCGAGGGAGGCCTGACGAAGCAGTGTCTGGCGGCGGCCCACCCGGAGACCTGGACGGGCGCGCTGAAGGACTTCCTCACCCGCCGCTACGACACGGTGCCGGTCGCGTCGGGCGAGTCGGCGCCGGTGGACCAGCCGGGGCCCTCCGGGCGGCTGTATCTGGTGCTGGCCGAGGACGTGCCGCGCGGGCTGCTCGTCATGGACACGCCGGACTTCGACAGCGTGTACCGGGAGAACCGCGAGCGCGCCGAGGCGCTGCTCGTCACGGTGGACGTGCTCGTGTTCGTGGTGAGCCGGCAGACGTACCAGAACGCCGCGCTGGTGGACTTCCTGCGCGCCGCGGTCGGCCATGGGCGGCCATACCTGCTCGTCTACAACGAGGCCTCTCGCGAGGAGGTGGCGCGCGGGCACCTGGACAAGCTGGCCTCGGATGTCGGCCATCCGCCGCTCGCGCGCTACCTGGCGCCGCACCAGCCGGAGGTGGAGGCGGGCCTGCGGCCCCTGGCGACGGTGCCGCTGGATGGGAAGCCCGCGCTGGGCTCCCTGCTGGGAGAGGCCGAGCACGCGCGCGAGCTGAAGGCCCGGGCGCTGGAGGCCTCGCTCGCCGATGCGCGCGCGGAGATGGGGGCGGTGGCGCTCGCGGCGGGGCGCGCGGCGAGCGAGCCGGAGCGGCTGCGGCAACGGCTGCGTCACGAGCTCGAGGGCGTGGGCGCCGCGGCGGCCCTGAAGGCAGTGCCCGCGGACGTGCTCATCGATGCGTTCCGCGACGAGCTGGATGCGCGCAGTCAGTTCCACAAGTGGGTGCGGCTGCCGTTCCGGGGGCTGGCCACGGCGCTGACGTACGTGAGCCGCAAGGTGCGGCAGTCCTTCACGGGGCCGGAGCCCGAGGGGGCCGAGACGCCGACGCGCACGGTGGACGCGACGTTGACGGATGGAGTGCGGCGGCTGGTGGATGCCTTCGCGCCGGAGGTCGCCGCGTGGCGCGGGGACCCGGCGACGCGAGCGCTGCTGGCGGAGGCCTTCGGGCCGGTGACGCTGGCGAAGCTGGAGGAGCCGCTGGGCTTCGAGGCCTTGCATGCCCACGCGGCGGACCGCGCCACGCTGTATGCGTACTGCCGCGACCTGGTGGCGGCCGAGCTGCAGGGAGGCATGCGCGAGGAGCTGCTCCAGGCGATGACGACGCTGGTGTACTCGGTGCCGTCGGGCGCGGCAGCGGTGGTGACGGTGGCCACCGGGGGCTTCGGGCATGACGCGGTGGTGTGGGCGGGGACGCTCCTGTCCACGCCGCTGATGGAGCGCTTCGTGGACCTCCTGGGCGCGCAGGTGCGTGCCCGCGTCACCCGCAAGTGGGCGGACGCGCACGGCGCCACGCTGGCTCGGGCGCTGGAGGCGCGGTTCTTCTCGGGCGTGCTCGGGCACCTCGACGGGCTGGCGGAGGCGTGGCACCACACCGCGACGCGCCTGGAGGCGACCCGGGCCGAGCTGGCGTGAGACCGAGCCGTCGTCCTCTTCGTCTGGGAGAAACCGAGACGCTGAGGAAGGGGCGGGACGGACGGACAGGACGGGCGATATTCCGCCCGTGCGTGTGCGGCGACAATGCGTCATGCTGCGCGCGTCATGAATGGCTCGGACCCCGACGCACCGGGCTCCCCACCTCCGGTCCTCTCCTTCCGCCACCTGCTGACCGACGCCGTCGGCACGTTCCTGGACGAAGCCGGGATGACGTGCGCGCAGACGGCGGACTCCATCGGCGAGCTCATCGTCACGCTCTCGCGCTACCGCGAGGAGGGCGCCCCGCTGTTCCCCATGGCCTTCGTGGGGGATGACCTGGCGCGGATGCTCACGCTCCTGGGCGGGCATGACCCCCTCGCCATCGGCATCGGGCCGCGCACGCGCGCCACCATCCAGCGGGCGCTGAAGCAGTGCGCGCAGCTGGGACAGGGACGGTGGTGGGCGCTGTACCTGCTGCGGGTGCCGGAGGGGTTCGCGTACGGCGTGTTCCGCACGGACCCGTTCCCGCTCGCGGAGTCACCGCTGGAGCGGCTGCGCCGCGTCGAAGAGGCGCAGGCGGGGGTCGTCGGCGTGCTCCAGCTGGCGGACAACATGCTGGAGCTGCGCGCCGGCGGTGGGCTGTGCCGGCACGTGTACCTGTCCGGAGCGCGTGTGGAGTCGGCGTCGCCGCCGGTGATTCTCGACGAGCTGGCGGACGCCATCACCCAGGGCGTGGCGAGCGCCAGTCGCGAGCGAGCGCGGGGGTTCTTCCGACGGGTGTTGTTCGAGGTGATGCAGACGTCCCATGGGACGCTGGTGGCGGTGCTGCCTCGCGAGCGCGCGGGCTCCACGCTGTTCGTGGATGGCATCATCCTGCCTCGGCCGCTGGACGTGGTGGCGTTGCTGGACCGCTACCACGTGGACGCCACGTTCTCGGCGGCGACGGCGGTGCGTGCCACGGGGCAGTTGCTGCGCGGGATGATGGCCACGGATGGAATCACGGTGCTGCGCGCCGATGGTTGCATCGTGGGGTACAACATCTTCGTGCGACACCCGGAGTCGCTCGCACATGAGCCCTCCGTGGTGGGGGGCGCGCGGCGACGCACCTATGAGGTCCTGGGCGCGGCCGTGGGCACCGAGCTGACCGCCGCGTTCATCCGCTCGCAGGATGGGGATGTGGCCTGCCGTCGGGCGTGACGTCTCCGGCACGGAACGGGGAGGTCCGCGCCGCGTAGGATTCGTGCGCACACGCGAGGAGGCGGGACTTTCCAACTCTTCCGGTTATCTGACACATCCGCGCCGGAGTTGAGGCTCAGGTCATCTTGGGAACACCTGACCTGCCACGTCACATCTTCGCTTGATGGCCCGTGTGTCCGGGGATTTGAGTTTGTCAGAGGGTTCCAGCATGCTGGCCCCCGCCTTGAAATCCCCCTTGTTCAGTATCGAGCGGCTCGCGCTCGCCGTCCTATCGGTGTGCCTCCTGGCTTTCCCTGCCTGGGGCCAGAAGCTACCTGACGTCGTCGTCTCCGGGCCGCCCATCGTCCCCGCACTGAACGAGAACGGACAGGGCCTGTGTGTCGCGTCCAATGTGTGGACGAGGGCCGTCAATGAGTTCCCCCAGAGTCGGGGCACATACATCGACGTCATCAACGGGTTCTTCGAGGAGCCGGCGAGCAGGCAGAGTCGAGTCACCACCGTACTCCGTACGCCGTTCGATCTATCCAACAACCTCAACGACGGCCGAACGCTGAGCTACGGCGATTTCGAGGGGCAAGCCACATTACCGGGATGCTCGGTTGGCGGATGCAGCTTCAACGTCATCAACGATGAAGATGACACCACGCCCTTCGTCTCGCGGTTTCGCGGGTACCTGAATATCCCTTCAAGCCTCGCTGGCCAGGTACTGCATTTCGGCTTCTACGCTGACGATGCCATCAGTCTCGTCATCTACGACCGAACGCAATCCTATACGGTCATCAATCGCCCCCCGCAGCTTGGTCTCCCGACATGGCGAACCACGAACTCGGTCACCTTCACCGTGCCGGGGCTCTACGCCGTGGAGATCATCTACGCCCAGGTCAGCGAGCACGCTGCGCTTGAGCTGTCCATGCGTACGGGAGCGTTCACTGACTTCGAGCGTGCCGCGAATCAAGCGCCCATCATCAATCTCTACAACTCGGGCTTCCAGTTGCTCCAGCCCGCGCAGTTCTTCCAGACGGAGAACGGCCTTCCTTCCTACGCCGGTTCGCCCAATCGCTGCGAACAATGCAACCGCGCGGATGTGAACTCCCAGGGCAACAGCACCTGCGGCACCTCCTACTACTGCAACAGCGCTGCGCTCTGCGCACCCTGCGACTCCGCCCTCTTCTGCGGCGCGTCCTGCACCCGCTGTGGCCCCTCCTCCCCCTACTGCGCCAACCTCAACGGCGTCACCCAGTGTGTGGCTTGCACGGAGGACTCACAGTGCCCGAACGGCCGCTGTGACCTGACCGACAACACGTGCCGCGGATGCAACGGCGACGAGGACTGCCCGAACACCGGCCGCTGTGACCTCGCGACCAACCAGTGCTCCGGCTGCAACGATGACAGCGACTGCCCGGGGAGCACCGTCTGCGACGAGCCCACCGCCACCTGCGTGCCCTGCACCGAGGACGCCCACTGCCCCAACGGTCAGGTCTGCGCGACCGACATCCACGAGTGCCGCGAGTGCAACAATGACTCGCAGTGCCCTCGCGGAGAGGTCTGCGGCAATCACCAGTGCGGCCCCTGCGCCACCAACGACGCCTGCGCCGGCAACTCCTGCAACTGCTGCCCCAACGGCACCCAGTGCGCGGCCCTGACGCCCGGCGCCTCGCCCTCGTGCGTGGAGTGCACCACCGACGACCAGTGCGCCGAGGGCCAGAAGTGCGACCCGCTCAACGGCACCTGCGTCGCCGCCATCCCCGAGTGCAACACCGCCGAGGCCTGCGGCCCCGCCTGCGCCAAGTGCCCCGGCGAGCGCCCCTTCTGTCTCGACGGCCAGGTCTGCGTCCAGTGCCGCACCGACCTCGAGTGCGGCGACGGCCTGTTCTGCCTCAGCGGTGAATGCAGCTCCTGCACGACCGACCGACACTGCGGCTCGCGCTGCGAGGCCTGCGACGTGGACGCACCCTTCTGTCTCTCCGACGGCTCGGTCCAGAACAGCGCCTGCGTGGGCTGCCGCAACAATGACGACTGCGGCAGCGGCCAGTGCAACCCCACCACCCGCACCTGCGAGAACGCCGGCGCCTGCGCGGTGACGTGCGACGCGGGCCTCGTCTGCGACGGCGCCGCCTGCGTGGAGTGCTTCGCCGACGCCCACTGCCCCTGCGGCGGGACGTGCGACACCGCGAACAAGACCTGCTCCGAGTCCTGCGAAGACAGCAACGACTGCCTCGGCGTCCAGCACTGCTCCGCGAAGACCCAGCAGTGCGAGCGCGGCCGTCGCAAGCCCGGCACCGACCCTCAGGGCGGCGCCTTCTGCTGCGGCACCACCGAGGACGCCACCCCGGCCGGCAGCGCCACCATCCTCTTCCTGCTCGCCGCGGGCCTGCTGCTCCTGCGCTCCCACCGCCGCGTCCGATGAAACCCTTCCATCTGCCCCTCCTCCTCCTGGCGCTGGGAGGGGCCAGCATCGCCTCCGCCCAGCCGGACGCCCGCTTCGACGTCCAACTGTTCCGCCCGTCCGCCGCGCCCCAGGACCTGGTCGTCGTCACCCAGTCCCGTCCGCTGTCGCACCTGTCCGTGGCCGCGGGGCCCTACTTCAGCTACTCGCTCAACCCCCTCACCCTCGTCCCCGAGGGCGGAGACCTCGAGAAGATCAGCCTCGTCGGCAACCGCCTCCAACTGGACGTCATGGCCATGGTGGGCCTGTTCGACTGGGGCGAGTTCGGCGTGGACCTGCCGCTCATCCTCGCGCAGGGCGGACAGAACCTGGAGGTCATCGGCACCGAGGGCAGCGTGGAGAGCTTCGTGCTCGGCGACCTGCGCCTCACCGGCAAGGTGGCCATCCCCGGCATGCGCCGCCCCGCCGAGGGCAAGGGCTGGGGCGCCGCGATGACGCTCAACGTGAGCTTCCCCACGGGCGCGCAGGACGCGTTCGCGGGGGATGGCGAGCTGACGTGGGCACCGGGCCTCGTGCTCGACTACCGCTTCGGCAACGGCATCCTCCTGGCGCTCAACGGCGGCTTCTGGAAGCGGCCGGACCGCGTCTTCGACGGCGTGGCGCTCGGGGACATGGCGCCCTTCGGCCTGGGCGCCGAGGTCCCCATCCTGCGCGGCAGCGGAATCACCGCGCTCGGCGCCGTGAACGGCGCGGTGGCCCTGAAGAAGGCCCCCGGCGCGGAGCGGCAGATTCCCGCGGAGCTGCTCATCGGCCTGCGCTGGTACAGCTCCACCGGCGTGACGTTCACCTTCGGCGGTGGCGCGGGCTGCGGGTGCTCGCTGGCCTCGCCCACGCTGAGCTTCTTCACGTCCATCATCTGGATTCCGGCGAAGACGCGCGAGTGGGAGGCGCTGGAGCGCTTCAAGGAGCCGCCCGAGCCGCCCCCCCCGCCCCCGCCCCCGGTCGACCCGGATGGGGACTCCGTGATTGGGGCGGGAGACAAGTGCCCGGACGTGCCCGGCCCGGTGGAGAACGCCGGCTGCCCGGACACGGACCGCGACAGCGACGGCGTGGTGGACCGACTCGACCGGTGCCCGGACGAGCCCGCGGGTGGCCGCGGCCGCCACGGGTGCCCCCTGGCCCGCCGGGAGAAGAACAAGATCGTCATCCTGGAGCAGGTGAACTTCGCCACCGACCAGGACGTCATCCTCTCGGAGTCGTTCCCCATCCTCGAGGAGGTCGCCCGGGTGATGAACGAGAACCCGGAGATGGACCGCGTGCTGGTGGAAGGCCACACGGATGCTCGCGCGAGCGACGCGTACAACCTGGACCTGTCACGTCGTCGCGCGGCCAGCGTGATGCGCTTCCTCGTGGAGACGGGCGTGGCGGCCGAGCGCGTGTGCTCGCAGGGCTTCGGGCGCAGCCGCCCGCTGTCCGACAACGCGACCGAGGAGGGCATGGCGCTCAACCGCCGCGTCGAGTTCACCATCCAGCCGCCGAGCGACGGCCCCCGTCCGCCCTGCCCGGATGACCTGGACAAGAAGGGCAAGCGCCCCCGGCAGAAGCAGCCGGGCCCCAAGCCTCCCGCGCCGAAGCGGTAGGCCGCTGAGTCGTCGCCGCTCGCGGGCACGTGGGAGTCCGCTCCCCGTGCCCGCCCGCGACAGTCTCAGGGGACGACGAACTCCGCGGCGGAGCGGCGACGACCGGCGACCACCGAGACGACGGCGCGCCCAGGGCCCACGGCCGTCACGCGGCCATCCTTGGACACCGACACCACGGACGCATCCGAGGTGAACCACTCCAGCGGCACGCTGTCGAGCACCACGCCGTTGCGGTTGAAGGCCCGCGCGAGCAGCAACACCGACTGCCCGCGCCGCTGGAACTGGTGATGCGTCAGGTTCAGCCCGAGCCTCGCGAAGTCCGCCGGCACCACCTGCACCGCGATGTGCCGCGCCAGGTGTCCCAGGCTCGCGCTCACCGTGGCCGAGCCGGGCTTCACCGCGACGACCTGCCCGTCCTCCACCCTCGCCACCGACTCGTCGGACGAGCGGAACTCCGGCGTGACGTTCTGGAGCGACGCGCCCTGCTCGTTGCGAGCCACCACGCGCAGCTTGATGGTGCGCCCCACCTCCAGGAAGTCCGCGCCCGGGGCGCGCACGTCGAGCGAGTTGAGGATGACCAGGTCCAGGTTGAGGGCCTCGCGCACCTTGCCGCCCGTCACGCCGATGACCGTCTTGCCGGACTTGCGCACCGTCATCACGCCGTCCTGGACCAGGGCCACGTCCGTCGCGGAGCTGGTCCAGCGCAGCTTCGGCTCGCGCATGCGTTCGCCCTCCGTGTCGAGGACGACGTAGTCCAGCTTCACGCTCTGCCCGGGCGTGCGCAGGAACTGGGACTCCAGCGGCTGGAAGGTCAGGGACCCGGGCGTCGGACCGCAAGCACTCAGGAGCCCGAGGAGCACAACGAGGAGGACGGAACGAAAAGGAATGCGCGGCGTCTTCACGGCGGCGTCGACAACGGTAGCGAGGGCGGGAGCAGCGCCCATCTTAACCACGCTCGCCGGCTCCGGTGATACCCACGAACAGCTTCCGGCCCCCGTCGCGCGGGAGCGTCCGTCCAGACAGGCGGTATCCTCCCGCCCCCAGCGGCTCCGCGGCCCTCAGGCGAAGAGGAAGTGCGGGACGTTGAAGTCACTCTCGGTGGAGTCCAGGGACGCGACGATGTTCAGCCGCTGGCCGGGCTCCGCGAGGTCGACCACGTAGTCCGCCTTCGTGCGGCCCGCGCCCTGAATGACCCGCACGCGGGGCCTGGCCGCCTGGGCCGCGTCCGAGGGGACATCCATCACCACGCCGAGCTGCCCGCCCGAGAGGCGCACCAGCGTCCCCACCGGATAGAAGCCCGCCACCGAGGTGAACAGGCGCACCACGCGCGCATCGAACCGCGTCCCGGCCCGGTGGGTGATGAGCCGCAGGGCGGTGTCCGGCGCCAGCCCTGGATGCGGAGGCGCCGGGAAGGTCAGCAGGTCGAAGGCACACGGCACCGCCAACAGCCGCCCCGCCAGTCCCACCGGGCGCTGCACCGGGCCGCTCCACGCCGGCTGGAGGCAGTCGTGCGCGGCCACCACGCGCTCCAGCCGGCCCGCGTCCAGCGGGCGCTGCAACAACCGCAGCGCCGTCTTCAGCGGCCCGCGCCGCGCCAGCAGCTCGTGCGAGGCCCGGTCGAACTCCTGCTCGGGAGGCAGCGTCGACGCGCCCCGCCCCAGGTCATGGAACAGGCCGCTCAGGGCCAGGTCGAGCTGCTGCGCGCGCGACATCCCCATCCGCCGCGCCATCAACAGCGAGAGCACCGCCACCGCCGCGCCGTGCTGACCCCCGTCCACGTCCGTGCGCCGGAAGCGCGTCAGGCCCACCAGGAGCGCCTCGTGGCCCACCGAGGCCTCGGCCAGCCGCAACAGCACGCGCCGGAAGCGCTCCACGCGCACCGGCGACTGGCTGGTGATGACGTGCTTGAGGAGGACGACCAGCCGCGCGTAGTAGCGCAGCATCACCTCGCGCGGCGTGAGCACGTTGTGGGAGGACAGCACCTCGCGCAGGCGGATGGGGCCCAGCTTCTCGTTGAGGATGGCCTGGGGCTTCTGGGCGCGCCGGTGCTTCTGGAACGCGAGCAGGAAGGCGCGCAGGTGCTCACGGCGCAGCCCCGCGCCGAAGGAGATCTCCTGCACTTGAAGGTGCTCCAGGTAGCGCCGCAGCGAGACGGCCATCTCGAGGTGCTCCTCGCCCAGCTTCATCCGCGCGCCGTTGAGGAAGGGGATGCCGCCCACGCACTGCAGCTCCACCGACTTCTGCCCTCGCAGCTCCGCGTCCAGCAGCGCGCCCAGCTCCTCGAGCCCCTCCTTCACACCCGCGTTGTCCACGTCGTGCAGGGACACCGTGTTCAGGCAGCGCACCACCAACCCCATCAACCTGGGGCCCACCCGCGCCGCGTCGTCCCGATTCGACTCCGTCTCCATGGTTCCCCACCTGGCGCCCCAGGCGCCTCAGCCCACCGGAGCCAGCTGCGCCAGCGCCTCACGACAGGCCTGCTTGAGGACGCGCGGCGCGAAGAGCTTGCTCGCCACGGCATCCAGGAGCGGCCGGGCCCTGGGGTCTCCGAGCACGCCGATGCACCGCGCGCAGTGGGCCTTGAGCTCCACGTCCTGCTCCCGCTCGAAGGCCGTGCGCAGCGCCGCGCCCGCCAGGGGCCCGCCCAGGTCCGCGAGCGCGCGCAGCACCGCCATCCGCTCACGCGCCTCCAGCTTCACCTCCAGGCGCGACACCAGCGGCCCCACCGCCGCCTCCACCCCGTGCCGCACCAGCAACACGAGCGCCGCGCCGCGAACCTCCGCCTCCGGGTCCGCCAGCAGCCGCAGGAGCGCCGAGCGCTGCGGCTCGATATCCCGGGGATTGAGCCGCGACAGCAGCGCCGCGCGCACCCGGGGCCTGGGGTGCGAGAGCAAGGCCGCCGTCAGCGGCTGGGCCTCGGGGCCCGCCTCGCGCAGGAACTGCAGCCAGTCCAGGTCCCGCTCCCCCAGCGACGCGGCGCGCGTCACCAGCACGCCCAGCGACACACCCCGGCGCACGAGCAGCTTCGCCAGCGCGCCGCGCGCCTCCGGAGACGGCAGCTCGAACAAGAGGTCCGTGGCGCCCTGGAGCGCGTCGCGAGGCAGCGCGCTCAACAGCTCCAGCACGCGCAGCAGCACCCCTGGCTGGGCCGTGGCCTGGGCGAGCGCGAAGCGAGGCGCCTCCAGGAAGAAAAGCCGCGTGACGGCGTACAGGTCCGGCGCGCGGGCCCCGGACGCGCGCGCATCCCGCGTCATGCCCTGCACCACCTGCGACAGCTCCGCCCACCGGCCATGGGAGACGAACCCCGACAGGAGCTCCTCCATCCAGCCCAGCAGCGCCGCGCGCTCCTCCTCGCGGCACACCGCGAGCAGGCCCCACACCATCCACACGCTCCGCTCATGCACGCCCACGCCGCCGCGCTCGCGCTCCAGCAGGGCGCGCAGCTCCGCCACCTCCGCGTCGCTGGCGCCCTCGAACGCCGGCGCCCCCGAGCGCACCAGGTCCTGCGCGCTGACGGGGGCCAGCACCTCCGCCTCCAGGCGCGCGAGCCACTCGTCGTGCCCCACCGGGCGACGCCGGCCCGAACCCGAGGACTGGCGCCGCGTGAGGTCCGCGAACAGCTGCTCCTCACGCTCGGCGAGCTGCGCCTCCGTCTGCGCCGACTCGCCCGTCTCGGCCGAGGCGGGCACCTCCGCGACGACGAGCTCGATGTCCTCGAACCCCCGCTCCCAGAACCACGTGTAGAAGTCGTACTCCGGCGGCAGCGTGCGCTGCAGCGCGCGGTGCCACATGGCCAGGAACGCCCCCAGCTCCTCCGCCTCCACACCCGGCTGCCACAGCACCTCCTGCACGCCCTCCAGGAAGAGCGGCCGCGTCACGGAGTCCTTCGCCGACGCCGACTCCACCAGCACCACGTCCCCCAACAGCAACGCCGAGGAGCGGATGTGCAGCACCACCGCCTCCCCCGTCACCGCGTGGTAGCGGCTCACACACTCGACCAGCCGCTGCTGGACCTCCGCCAGCGCGGCGTGGCCCTCCGCATAGAAGCGGTACGCGCCCAGCACCTTGTTCAGCGCGTGCCCCACCTCCGTCGCGGCTTCCTCCGCGGTGAGCACGGGCGCGCCACCGGGCGTCGGGACGGCCATCGGACTTCGAGAGGCGGGCATGGGCATGGTCTAGCAATTCATTGAATTCAATGAACCGCACCAAAGCCAGAAACCTGCCAGGGATTGTGGGGTGGACCGTTCAGGGTCGGGGAGCGAGAGCGCCCAGGGCCTGCGTGGCCAGGGCCTCCCCCTCGCGCCAGCCCGCGATTCGGGAGCGCTCCCGAGCGCGCTCCAATCGCTCCCGAGCCTCGGCGAGCTGGCCGCCCGCGCCCAGCAACCGGCCCGCGTTGTAGTGGATTCGGGCCGCCTCCTGTGAATCCCCCGCCTGCTCCGCGAGGGAGAGGGCGCGCTCCAGTTCCGTGAGGGCCGCCGCATGTTCTCCGGCGAGGACCCGCAGACCCGCGAGGTTGGAGAGCGCACGCGCCTGCCCCACGAGGCTGCCCGTGGCGCGCGCCTGCTCGGCGGCGTGGGTGAAGCTGACACGGGCCTTCTCCGCCTGCTGGAGGCGCAGCTGCAGGCGCCCCAGCAGGTTGAGGTGCTCCCAGTAGAAGTCCGGCGCCCGGGCGGGCTTGCCGCCCATCCGCTGGAAGGCCCGGGTGACGAGCTCCACCGCGCCCGTGATGTCCCCCCGCGCCTCGCGGGCCCGGGAGTGCTCGCCCAGGACCCACGCCTCCACCTCCGGCTCGGTGGCGGCGGCCTCGCGAATCGCCAGCAGTCGGGCCTCCGCGGCGGCCACCTGCCCCAGCTTCAGCTCCGCGGCGGCGATGCGGCGCACCAGCTCCGCGCGGGCGGCGGGCGCCTCGGTGTCGGGCAGCCTCCCCAGCCACGGCTCCGCGATGGACGCCACGGAGGCGGGGTCCACCTGCGTCAGACAGGTGCACGCGCGCGTCAGCATGCCCCACTGCCAGAGCCGCGCGGCGGGCGTGGCGCCAGGGGAGTCGCCCATGGCGCGTCGGAAGTAGTCGAAGGCCGCCCGCCACTCCCCTCGCGCGGAGAGCCGCTCCCCCGCGCGCTCACAGGCCGCGGAGGCTCCGGGTGCGCCCGCGGCGAGCAGGTGGTCGGCCACGCGGACCTCGCGCGCGGGCTCGGCGGCGAAGGCGTCCTTGCCCAGCGCCTCCGCCAGCGCCTGGTGCGCGCGGCGCAGCGCGCTCACGGGCAGCCGCTCCAGCAAGGCCTGGCGGGCCAGCTCCTGCGTGAAGCGCAGACAGCCGGGCCGCTCCTTCACCTCCGTGAGCCACCCATCCACCACCAGCAGCTCGGGCACGTCCGCTTCCACGACTTCGTCCGACAGCGAGGCGCGCACGAGCGCGGCGGAGAAGACGGCCCCCTCGACGGCCGCGCGGGACAGGAAGCGTTGCAGCGGCGGCGGCAGCAGGTCCAGACGCGCGCCCAGCGCGAGCCCGAGGCTGTCGGGCAACACCGCCTCGCCCAGCGGCTGGGTGGCCTGCAGGGCGCCGCCCAGCCGCTGCACGGCGCCGCGCTCGACGAGGGCCCGCATCAGCTCCAGCGCGAAGGAGGGGTTGCCACTCGAACGCTCGAAGACGAGCGTCTCCAACTCGGCGCTCGGGGGCGCGCCGAAGGCCGAGGCGAGCAGGGTCCGCAGCTCCGGCCTGGGCATGCCTCCCAGCACCGAGAGGGGAAGCGACGTGATGGCGACGGGCAACGCCTCCTGCGCCGTCGTGGCCATCAAGGCGACGCGGGAGCCGGGCGCGCTCACCAGCGCCACCAACAGCTCCAGCGAGGCCACGTCCGCGTGGTGCACGTCATCCACGAGCAGCAACAGCCCGCCGACACGTGCCGCGCGCAGCAGCGTCTCCGTCAGCGCGGCATCGGCGGCCTGGAGCTGGCCCGAGGGTCCGCCCTGGGACAACCGTCGCCAGAGCGCGGCGACCTCCTGCGAGGACAACCCCAACAGGCCGAGCGGCTGGAGCGGCGCCCCCTCGGGCACGGGGCCCAGCATGCGCGCGAGGCCGGTGAGCACCGAGCGCATCAACCCCATCGCCCCCGCGCCGCGCAGGTCCTCCGCGCTGGTCCTCACCACCCGCGGCCCCGGCTCGCGTGCGGCCTGCTCCGCCACGGCCTCCAGCAGCCGGCTCTTGCCCATGCCCGCCGCCCCCGAGAAGAGCCGGGCGCTCCCCTGCCCCGCCTTCAGCGCGTCCACCACCCGTCGCGCGGCGACCAGCGCGTCCTCACGGCCCACGAAGGGGGTGCCACGCATCACGCCGCCCAGGCCCTCCACGCGACAGGCGCTCCCCGAGGCCAGGCTCCGCTCCGGTCCGAAGCGGACGCCCTCCTCCAGCAAGCCCTTCGCGGCGGAGCCCACCAGCACCTCTCCCGGGGCCGCCGCCTGCGCGAGCGCGGCGGAGTGCTCCAGTCCCACGCCCGTCACGCGCCACGGCGCGCGGCCACCGCCTCCGCTCACCAGCACGGCGTCGAACTCCAGGCCCGCGCGCAGCGTCGGCGCGGGAGACACGCCAGAGGCCTCCACCGCGCGCAGCAGCTCCAGCACGCAGCGGACCGCGCGCGCCGGGTCATCCCGACGCGCCACGGGCAGGCCGAACGCCAGGCTCCAGCGCGACTCGGTGAGCTGCACCACCTCCGCCTCGTGTCGCTCGGCGATGGCCGCGGCCAGGTCCATCAGCTGGCCCACGGCCTCCATCCCCTCCTCGGGCCCCAGCGCCTTGCGCAGCGCCTCGGCGCCCTCCAGCGCCACCGTGACGATGACCAGCTTGCGCTTGAGGGAGCCGGCCTCGCGCCCCCGCATCCTCACCGTCGCCGCGGGGCCGTCCTCCGCCAGCGGCACGGACGCGGCCGTCGTCACCGTGGCAGGGCCGTGAAGCTCCGTCGGCGGCGCCTCCAGGTCGATGAGCTGTCCGTCGGAGACCACCGAGACGTCCTGCGAGCGCGCGCCTTCGGGACGAAGGCTTCTCGTCCGCGTCGCGCCCGCGGCATCTCCCCCGGGAGCGGGCGGCTCGGCCGTGGCGAGCGGTGCCTTCGCCTCCGGTGAGCCGGACACGCCCCCGGAGATGGCCGCCATGGCGCTGCCACAGTGCGGACAGAAGCGACTGCTGCCCCGCGTGGACTGTCCACATCGAGGGCACGTCACGCTGGACTCGGAGACGCGCGGCAGCAGGCTTCCCAGGCCCACGCTGGACTCGCGCATCCGCGCGCGGACCATCTCGCCCACCAGCCGCTCGGCCGTCTGGGCGACGTCGTCCTCGGGTCCGCGCGGCGTCTCATCCAGGTACTGCTGGAGCGCCCGGGCCACGTCGCCGCAGCGCTCGAAGCGCTGCTCACGCGGCTTGGCCAGCATGCGCAGGATGATGCTGTCGAGCAGCGGGGAGACACCGTCGACGAGCATCGACGGCTTGAGCGCGGGCGTCAGCGCGATGCGCCGCATCGCCTCGGGAGCGTTGTCCGTCTCCACCAGCGGACGGTGCGTCACCAGCTCCCACAGCACGACGCCCAGCGCGTACTGGTCGCTGCGCCCGTCGAGCGGATGGTTGCGCACCTGCTCGGGTGACATGTACCGCAGCTTGCCCTTGAGGATGCCGGTGCGCGTGCGCGTGGAGCGATTGCTCGCCTTGGCCACGCCGAAGTCCACCACCTTCGTCACGCCGTCCAGTCGCACCATGATGTTCTGCGGACTGATGTCACGGTGGACCAGGTCCAGTGACACGCCCTGGGCATCCACGGCCTGGTGCGCATGGTCCAACCCGAGCGCGGCGTCGCGGATGATGCGCGCACAGACGCCCGGGCTCAGCGCCGCCCCGGAGCGCGAGGCCGCGCGGGCCAGCCGTCCGAGGTTCTCGCCCTCGATGTACTCCATGGCGATGTAGAAGGTGCCCTCCCACTCGCCGACCTCGAACACGTGGACGACGTTGGGATGGTTGAGGCGCCCGGCCACCCGCGCCTCGTCGAGGAACATCTCCAGCGAGCCCTCCTGCTCCAGCAGGTCCGGCAGCAGGCTCTTCAAGATGACGGGGCGCTCGAAGCCGCTGACGCCCACCTGTCGCGCCAGGAAGATTTCGCCCATGCCGCCCACCGCGAGCCGGTTGAGCACCGCGTACCGGCCGAAGACGAGAGGGACAGGGCTGCTCGAGGTGGACATCGCCAGGACACGCTAGCCACCCCGCGCGGAAGCCCGCCAGTTCCTATCCTCGGCCGCTGGGGCATCTGTTACCCAGTGGCGTTCACTCGCCCGGCGCCAACCAGCGCAGGCGAGGGCCCCCCCCCAGCGAGGGACCTCCTGGCGCGAGGGCCAGCGGTTGGAGGTACAGCCCCCGCCGCTCACGCGTCCACCACGCACCCGTGCGCCGACGCTCCTCCACGTCCGTCATGCGGTAGTCGTACAGCACCGCGCGCACCTGGCGGGGCGGCGCGTCCGGGAAGGGGTTGCGCGCGAGCAGGGACAACACCTCGGGCGAGCCCTCCAGCAGTCGCGCCAGGAACATGATGAACCAACTGGGCGGCGCGCTCAGCGCGGCGAACCACATCTGCCAGTCGAGCCGGGGTTGATGCGGCGCCACCTGCACGGGCGGCCGGGTGACGTCGTCCACTTTGTAGCGGAAGCCATAAGGCTCCCAGTGCTCGCCGTCGCGAGAGCCCTCGACGAGGATTTCAGGCCGCTCCACCGTCATCACGCTGAAGAGCCCATAGCGATTCACCGAGCGCAGCGGACGCGCGCACCCGTGCAGCCATGACAGCGAACGCTGGACCCGCTCTGGCAGACGCGCGCTCCGCTCGAACCGCAGGAGGATGTCCGCCGCGCCGAGCACCAGCAACGGACCGAAGAGCCCCGCGCTCAGGACCTTGCCCCAGCCCGCGCCGCGCCTCGACGGGGGCGGAGGCTCGCGCAGGAAGGGGAGCATCCGCCTCAGGCTCACGTCGTCCAGGAGCCACAGGCCGAGCACCAGCGATTGCACGTTGAAGAAGCCGTAGTTGCCCGTGGCCATGATGGCGAGCTGGAGCGCGGAGAACGCGCCGAACGCGAGCTGCCTCGGCCGACGCGGCGCGAACACGAGCGGCGGCAGCGCCACCTCCAGCGCGAGCACCGCCCCCGTCGACGCACGCTGCAGGCTCACGGGCAGATGATGCGCGGACCATCCACCCCGCGTGGGCAGGGGCGCGGTCTCGTAGTAGTGCCGACACGCCGTCAGCTCACGCCAGGTCCTGTCCCCGGACTGCCACTTGCTCAGCCCCGAGCCGAAGTAGAGCCGGAACACGAGCAGCCGGAAGAGGAACACCTCCAGCGACGTGGGCGAGGCGCGCCCCAGCCCCGGCCTCAACCCCGAGGGCGCGGTGAGCGCGGACAGCAGGCCCATCTCCAGCAGCAGGACATCCCACTGGAACGAGAGGAACTCACGCCCCACCGCCGCGTACGAGAGATACAGGCCCCACAGCAGCGCGAGCGCGCTCCGAGGCGCGACATTGAAGATGACGGCCAGCGAGAGCAGCTGCCCCACCCGGCAGCCTCGCAGCAACGCGGCGTCGGAGGCGTCGAACCAGAACACGGTGGGAAGCCGCCTCCAGCGCTCGAGCGCCGGTTGCTCGCGCAGGTCCGACTCGACGAGGTCCTTCACGGGACGGATGCCGCGAGCCCCGAACAGCCCCAGCACCTGCGGCCGCAGCGAGGTGAACGCGATGAGGAACACGCCTCCCGCCAGTCGCAGGAAGAGCCAGCGCACCTGGCGTCCGTCCCGGGGAACCACCGTGCGCCCGAAGAGCCAGCGGTCCACCCGCGAGGCCGCGCGGCGATTGCGCGCGATGACGCCGTACACGGCCTGGGACACGCCCAGCACGCCGGGCAGCAACCCCAGCTTCGCCATGCCGCGTGTCAGCCAGCGCGGCGAGCGGGCGAGCGCGCGGAAGACCGCCTCCGCACCCTGCGTCACCCGTCCCGAGGGCTCCACCAGCTGCGTGGCGCGGCGCATGTTCCGCCGGGGAATGCCGAGCAGCAGGAGCAGCCAGCTCCGCCCCGGCAGGAAACGGACGCCCCCGTCGCTGCGCTGCTTCCACCGCGCCACCCAACGGCGGCAGAAGCCACAGTCCGCGTCGTACAGGAGCAGCGAGGGACCCTGCTCGAGCGTGTGTGAACCCACCATGAACGAAGCATGGGCGCGGCCAGGGAGTGAGGCCCGTCACCCGGGTTCCGACGGTGGTCGCTCCAGGGCCGGGGTGGCGGGCGGGCGAGCGGGAAGACCTGGTGCCCCCTGGACATCGCCGGGGGGTGCCTAGCTTCACCGAATGAGTGAGCCGAAGGGGAAGGCGAAGCGACTGGTCGAGCTGGTGCCGGGCATCCACCACTGGACCGTGACCGACAACCGCATCGGCGGCACGCGCAGCGATGCCTACGCCGTGGTGGACGTGGATGGCTCCGTCATCCTCATCGACCCGCTGCCCATCGACGAGGCGAAGCTGCGCGAGCTCGGCGATGTCACCGCCATCATCCTGACGGCGGGGAACCATCAGCGCTCCGCGTGGCGATTCCGGAAGGCGTTCGGCGCGCCGGTGTGGGCCCCGGAGAACGCGTACGGGCTGGAGGACAAGCCCGACTTCATCTACGTGGCCGGAGACACGCTGCCGGGCGGACTGCTCCCCTTCCACACGCCTGGACCCGCCGTGGCCATGTTCACGCTGTGGATGCAGAAGCATCCTCGCGGTGTCGCCTTCATCTCGGATTTGCTGACCCACGACAGCCAGGGCACGCCCGAGTTCGTCCCCAGCGAATATCAGGATGAACCCCTGCGCACACGGCAGAGCGTCCAGCGCATCCTCGACCACCTCACCGTGGACGTCCTCTGCTTCGCGCACGGCGAGCCCATCCTGAAGGACGGCGCGAGCGCGCTCCGTCGAGCACTCCAGGAGGACATGGACGCCCCCGCCGCGCCCTCACCGTGAGCACGGCGGAGTCACTCAGGTCACGTCCTCGCTCACCAGGACATGGCCGTCTTGAACCCCCGGAGGCACCAGGTAGAGCTGCTCGCCCGCCTCGGCGCGGTCGAGCAGCTCACTCAGCTCCGCCAGGTCCGTGACGGCGATTCGACGCGAGTGCGGCAGCGACAGCCGACGCGCCATCGCCTCCGCCACGCGCGCGCCGTCGGACAGGTCCGTCTCGTAGACGAACGTCCGCTCCCCGTACTCGTGTCCTCCGGGGACCCGGCCCACCAGCCGCAACGGCCCCAGTCGTGAGTGGACGCGGACGCTCGGGTTGTCCCACTGGGCCACGCCGCGCAGCCGCTTCGCGCGCAACATGCTCAACGTCAGCGTCTTCACCCACGCGCCCGCGCCCGTCCCCGGCAGGAAGCTCAACAGCGACACGCCGATGAACAGCCCCGGCGTCACCGAGGGCGCCGCGTAGTACGCCGCGCCGATGGCCGGGTCCTCGTCCTCCAGCCCCAGATGCGCGCGCGCCTCCAGCTTCAGCATCCTCGCCGGACAGCGCAGCAGTCCAATCGCTCCCGGCATCAGGTACAGGTCCGACAGCACCCAGCGCGGCACGCCGATGCCCCCAAACGCGAACTGATTCAGCGCGAGGTACTGCGCCGCCAGCGACAGGTTGCGCTCCGCTGGCAGGTACGTCGCCGGCAATCCCAACGGAGACAGGTCCATCGACTCGGCGTGCTCACCCGCGCCCAGCGCCAGGAGCGATACGCCCGGGTGCGCGGAGAAGAAGGCCTCCGCCTGTCGCGTCAAGGCCTCGGTGTCACGCATCGGCTTCGATGTCCCTCGCCACGGCCGCCAGGCGGGCCTCGTCCGGAATGCTCACCGCCCCATCCTCCACCACCGCTCGCGACACGAGACAGCGCGAGGAGCCACCGCCCTTCTCGCAGAGCTCCCCCATGTCGAGCGACACCACCCGCATCCCCAGCGCCTCCAGTCGGGCACGCACCGACCCGGGCACCACCGAGGGCGCGAGCAGCTCCCGCCCCAGCGGCAGTCCATTCGTGGCGTAGCGACGAATCTCGTCCTCCGTCACCACGAGCAGCCGCGCGTCACCGAAGCGCTCACGCAATCGGGCGAAGGACTCGGGCGCGATGACCTCCGGGCACACCAGCATCCGGTCCACCGCGGGCAGCGGCAGCAACGCCATGTTGCCGTGGAACGCGGGCTCGCGGACCTGCACGCGCACCACCTCCCCTGGGAACCAGCGCGCCGCGGCCTCCAGCCCTTCGAGCGTCGTGCGTCCGCCCCAGAACAGGAGCGTGACACCGTCGAAGTGCGCCACATCTCCGTGCGCCTCCCAGATGCCCACGCCCGGGTCCACCACCTCGAAGCCCATGCGCCTGGCCAGCGAGGCCCAGTGCTCACGCTCCGCGCGCCGGTGCTCGCTCATCATCCGGGGCAACACGAACCAGGGTGCACGTCCCTCGCGCGCCACCACCTGTCCACACTCCGCCGCGTAGGGCATGCCCGTGAGCAGCTCCGACGGCGAGGTCAGCGCCACCACCGTGCCGCCGCGGGCCTCGATGGCTCGCGCCAGGGCCAGCCACTCGCGGCGGGCCTTGCGCGCGTCCACCTGCGGCGCCTCGCGGCTGCGGAAGTTGTTGCGTCCTCGCAGTGCCCAGCCACGTCCCGGCGGCGACATGAGGAAGAGTTCCATGCCCCCTGGTTCTACCCGAGAGCGCCCGGCTCCTGCACCGCCACGCACAAGGCCACCGGCGCACACCGAACGCAGGCGCAGGCCCGGCGACATTCGTGCTGGTCTCGGGAAGCGGCCAGGGCGGACCCTCCCTCCGAGAGAGCGCCCCGCTCCGGCACCGCCGTGCACAAGGCCACCGGCGCGCACTGAACGCTGGCGCACGTCCGACGACATTCGCGCTGGCCCCCGGGACACGGGCAGGACAGGCTGTCCCTCCCCGTGGACGAGACGAGCCTGCCCGAGCCCGAAGCCCTCCGGTCCCTCTTGCGGACCGCCCTGGAACTGCCAGCCCTCCAGCCGCATGCGGCGCGCTTGGAGCGGCTCGTGGACGACTACGCGCGCGGCGTGGCGAACCGGGACGCCCCGCTCGCCGTGGCGCTCGTGGGCGCCACCGGCGCCGGCAAGTCCACCCTCCTCAACGCGCTCGCGGGCCAGCCCCTCTCGCGCGAGGGCGTGGACCGCCCCACCAGCACCGTCGCCACCGTGTTCGCCCCCGAGGGCGCCGCGGCCGACTCGCTGGCCCAGTCCGGCGCCCGCGTCACCCGCTACCTGCCCGGCCCCCAGGCGCTCTGGGGCGGACAGGTGTTCATCGACACACCCGACCTCAACAGCGTGGCCACCACGCATCGCGACGTCGCAAGCGCGGCGCTGGAGCGCGCGGACGTGGCGCTGGTGGTGATGCACCGGGGCAGCGTGGCGGAGGCCACCCAGGTCCAGTTCCTCACCGAGTTCGCCCGCCGCCGCGCGCTCGTGTTCATCCTCAACTTCGCCGACGAGCTGTCCGCCGAGTCGCGCGAGACGCTCAAGGCCCAGGTGCGCCGCGTCGCCTCGGAGCAGTACGGCCTTTCGCCCCAGGACGTCCCCGTGTTCGCCATCAGCGCGCAGGCGGCGAAGGACGGCCGCGACGTGTCCGGCGAGTTCGGCCCGCTCCTCTTCCACCTCCGGGGACTCGCCACCCAGGCCATCGCCGCGCGCGTGCGACGCGGCAACGCGATGGGCGCGCTGGAGGAGGTGTCCTCGCGCGTGAAGGCCGCGCTCGAGGAGACGGAAACCCTGCTCGGACGCACGCGCACGGCCCTGGGCTCCGGGATGGAGAAGGCCTCCGAGGGCCTGCGCGAGGACTTCGACTCACGCCTCAAGCTCGCGCATGGCCACCTGGCCGCGGAGGTGCGACGACAGGCCGGTGGACGCTTCTGGGGGCCCGCGGCGTGGGGCCTCCGGCTGTCCCTGTGGGGCGCGAGCGGACTGGGCGCGGCGGCGCTGGTGGGACGCGCGAGCCTGCCCGCGGGGCTCGCGGTGGCGGCGGCCTCCACCGTGGTGGACGCGGTGCGAGGCCACACGCGCGCACGCGCCGCGGAGAGCACCGTGGTGGAGCCCTTCGAGGACGACTTCGGCGTGGAGTCCGCGGCGCGCACCGCGCTGGCGGAGGCGCGCAGCATCGCGCGGGCCGGAGGCCTGGAGCCCTCGGTGCTCGGCGTACCGGAGCTGGACGTGCTGCTCGACGAGGTGCGCGCGGCGCGGGCGTCCGCGTGGCGCTACACCGTCACCACGGGCGTGGGGGAGGCGGTGGCGGGATGGTGGCGCACCGCGCGGTGGCTGGTGCTGCCACTCATCAACCTGCCCTTGCTGGTGCTGCTCGGACACGTGGGCTACCGCGTGGTGCGGGCCTACGTGGAGGGCCCCCTGTTGCCGTTGGACTACTTCGTCAACGCGGGAGCCCTCTTCGCGCTGCTCGCCGGAGCGGGCGCGCTGCTGGCCTCAGCGAGTCTCGCTGGGGCCGCTCGCCGTGCGGGCTCGGGCGGGCGCGCGCGCTTCGTCGAGACCCTGGCCACCCTGGGCCGGCGGCTGGGAGAGGCCGTCGATGATGGCCTTCGCCCCGGGCGGGAGGCCGCGCGGCGAATCCTCGCGCTCCGGTGACATGGACACCACGGGCTGGCCCGGCGTGTGCGTGCCGTCCGTCGTGGCCATGAGCGTGTCGCGACCGGACTCGCGGCAGATGGGCGCGGCCACGCGCGTGTCGCGCACCGGGTCCCCGTAGCCAGCGATGCGCGCGGGCACGGACGGGTTGTTCCAACCCTTGCCCACCTCGCGCGCCACCTTGAAGTGCAGGTGCGCGCCGCACGCCCAGCCGGTGGAGCCGGAGAAGCCGATGAGCTGCCCCTCCTTCACGCTCTCGCCGGGCTTCACCACCACCGCGCTGAAGTGGAGGTACTGCGTCTCCAGCCCGTCACCGTGCGAGATGACGACGTAGTTGGCGTAGGGCGCGAACTTCTCGTCGCAGCCACCCTTCGTGCTGTCACCGCGGGCCAGCCGCACGACCCCGTCACGCGCCGCGACGATGGGCGTGCCGTCCGGCATGCGGAAGTCCCAGGCGAACGTGTCGTTGTGCTGGTGACTGCCCGTGTCGTGTCCCTGGCTCACCGTGTGGATGCGGCCACAGGCAAACGGGACGCCCACTTCCGGCAGGTCTGCCGCCGGAGAGGCCATCGAGTTGGAAGCCGCTGGCGCGGACGCCAGGAGGGAGCCGACAAGGAGAGCGGAGGAAAGGTTCATATCGGGCCGGCGGACAACGGAGACAAGTGCCTGGGGTATTTCCCAGACGAATTATCTCGAACCCGCGAGGACTATCACCAGGGCCTCTCGGGCTCGCCTGCCCGGCCGCTGGGCCATGACCCACTTCCTACGAGGACGAATCGCGCCATGGCGGACGTGCACCTGTCTGCTCGCCCGCCCGAGGTCCCGCCGCGAAAAGCCCCGAGCAGGGCACGCTTGCGACGAAGGTCGGCGCATGTCTCACCGTCTCGGCGGGAGTGGCCGCGTGGATCACCCTCTCGCACGCGCCCGCCCAGGGCTCATGAACTTAGTGACTGGTCACTCATTAAGTCCGGCGTTATGCTTGGCGTGACGATGGCCCCCAAGCCCCCCACCCCGGATCGCAAGGCGGCGCGCCCCGTGCGGCGCACGCAGCAGGAGCGGCGCGAGACGACGCGGCGCAAGCTGCTGGACGCGACCATCGAGACGTTGGTGGAGCTGGGTCACGCCCGGCTGACGACGGTGGAGGTGGCGAAGCGAGCGGGCGTCTCCCAGGGCGCCCTCTTCACGCACTTCGACACGAAGGAGGAGCTGCTCGCCGCGGCGGTGGAGCACCTCTTCCCCCGACTCATCCAGGACTACCTCGCCGGCGTGGGCGCGCGGCCCCCGGGCAAGGACCGCATCGCCTCGGCGGTGGACATGTTGTGGGCGGCGTACCAGCGACCGGAGCTGCAGGCGGCCATCGAGCTGTACGTAGCGGCGCGCACGGACGCGGAGCTGCGCGTGGCGCTCGCCGCCGTGGACGGTCCCCACCGCGAGAACATGCACCGGGTGGCGCGCGAGCTGTTCCCCGACGTGGCGTCCTCGTCTCCGGAGTTCCACGCGGTGGTGGAGCTGGCGCTGGACGCCGTGCAGGGCGCGGCCGTGGGCGGCAGTGCCCGTCCGAACGACCCGGCCCACCGCGGCATGCTGGATGCCCTCACCCGCTTCATGCGCAGCGCCTTCTCTCCTCCGACACCGCAACGAGCGCGCCCACGCCCCAGGTCCTGAGCTTCATTGAAGGAGGTGTCCCATGGACGCCACGCACATCCCCGACCTCATCGCACCCGCCATTCCCGTGTTCATCCTGACGGTGGTGGCCGAGTTCTTCTGGGTGAAGAAGCTGCGCGAGGAGAACGCCGCCCTGGTGGGGCACACGTGGAAGGACTCGCTCGCCAGCCTCTCCATGGGGCTGGGCAACGTGTTCATCAACGTGGTGTGGAAGGGCGTGGCCTTCGCGGGCTACCTGGCGCTGTACCAGCTGACGCCGCTGCGCATGGGCACGGGCGTGCTCGCGTGGGTGCTCCTCTTCTTCGCGGACGACCTCTGCTACTACTGGTTCCACCGCGTCCACCACGAGAGCCGCTTCTTCTGGGCATCACACGTGGTGCACCACTCCAGCCAGCACTACAACCTGACGACGGCGCTGCGGCAGACGTGGACGCCTCCGACGAGCTGGGTGTTCTGGGCGCCGCTGGCGCTGCTGGGCTTCTCGCCGGTGATGATTGTCGTCCAGCAGTCAGTGAGCCTGCTGTACCAGTACTGGATTCACACGGAGGCCATCGGCCGGCTGCCGCGGCCGCTCGAGTGGGTGCTCAACACGCCGTCGCACCACCGCGTGCACCACGCGGCCAACCCGCGCTACCTCGACAAGAACTACGCGGGCATCCTCATCATCTGGGACCGGCTGTTCGGCACCTTCGAGCCGGAGGGTGAGAAGCCCGTCTACGGCCTCACCAAGAACCTGAAGACGTTCAACCCGGTGCGCATCGCGTTCCACGAGTTCGCCTCCATCGCGAAGGACGCGGCGAAGCGGGGCTCGCTGCGGCAGCGGCTGAGCTACATCTTCCGCAACCCCGCATGGAAGCCAGCGGACTCCTCCACGCCGCGACAAGGTCCGCCGAGTTCGGAACCGGAGACAGTGAGCCCCTCGGCCTGAGGCCGGGGCCCATTCGGCTTCCCACGGCCGCTCGGAGGCGCTAAGCCACCTGGCACTTTTTCTTCGCGCGAGCCCCCAGGAGGAGCCATGACCGAGCGTGAGCTGTGGGAGCGGTACCAGCGTTATCTGAGCGTCGTCCCGTCGCTGGGGTTCTCCCTCGACGTCTCGCGCATGGGGTTCGCGGCGGACTTCCTGGAGCGGATGCGGCCTCGGCTGGAGGAGGCCTTCAGCCAGATGGAGGCGCTGGAGAAGGGCGCCATCGCGAACCCGGACGAGAACCGCCGCGTGGGGCACTACTGGCTGCGCGCGCCGGAGCTGGCCCCGGAGCCCGCGCTGTCGAAGGACATCACCGACACGGTGGCCGCGGTGCACGCCTTCGCCCGGGACGTGCACGAGGGGAAGCTCAAGCCGCAGAAGGCGGCGCGCTTCACGCACCTGCTGCTGGTGGGCATCGGCGGCTCGGCGCTCGGGCCGCAGCTGGTGGCGGACGCGCTGACGTCGCGGGACGACAAGATGCAGGTGTCGTTCTTCGACAACACGGACCCGGACGGGATGGACCGGGTGCTGGGGCAGCTGGGCAGCAAGCTCGCCGAGACGCTGACGGTGGTCATCAGCAAGTCGGGCGGCACCAAGGAGACGCGCAACGGCATGCTGGAGGCCGAGCGTGGCTATCAGGCGCAGGGGCTCGACTTCAGCAAGCACGCGGTGGCCGTCACGGGCGCGGGCAGTGAGCTGGACCAGCACGCGAGGAAGCAGGGCTGGCTGCGCATGTTCCCGATGTGGGACTGGGTTGGCGGGCGCACGTCGGTGATGTCGGCGGTGGGCCTGTTACCGGCGCGGCTGCAGGGGTTGGACATCGACGGGATGCTCGCGGGCGCGCGGGAGATGGACGTGGCGACGCGGCAGCGCGACGCGCTGAAGAACCCGGCGGCGCTGCTCGCGCTGATGTGGTTCCACGCGGGCGACGGGCGCGGCGTGAAGGACATGGTCATCCTGCCGTACAAGGACCGCCTGCTCCTGATGTCGCGCTACCTCCAGCAGCTGGTGATGGAGTCGCTGGGCAAGGAGAAGGACCTGGACGGCAAGGTGGTGAACCAGGGCATCGCCGTCTACGGGAACAAGGGCTCCACGGACCAGCATGCGTACGTGCAGCAGCTGCGCGAGGGGGTGCCGAACTTCTTCGCCACGTTCATCGAGGTCCTCAAGGACCGGGACGGTGAGTCGATGGAGGTGGAGGGCGGCATCACCAGCGGCGACTACCTGCTGGGCTTCTTCCTGGGCACGCGCCGCGCGCTGTACGAGAAGGGCCGCGAGTCCATCACCCTGACGGTGCCGGACGTGAGCGCGCGCACGGTGGGGGCGCTCATCGCGCTCTACGAGCGCGCGGTGGGCCTGTACGCGAGCCTGGTGCACATCAACGCGTACCACCAGCCGGGCGTCGAGGCGGGCAAGAAGGCCGCGACCAGCGTGCTGGACATCCAGAAGAAGCTCACGGCGCGGCTGAAGGAGGCCAAGGCGGAGGCGCGCTCGGCGGAGCAGCTCGCGGCGGACATCGGCCAGCCGGACGAGGTGGAGACGGTGTTCAAGGTGCTCCAGCACCTGGCCGCGAACCCCGGGCGCGGCGTGCAGCGCTCGGGCGGCGCGAGCCCCTCGGAGGCCCGCTTCCACGTGAAGTGAGCCTCACGGTGGGGCAGGCCCGGTGCCCTCGAGCACCGGGCCCTCCCACGGTGCGGTGTTCCTCGATGGATGCTCCCAGAGACTCCGACGTCTCCTCACGAAACCCTTGGCGGAGACCCATGTCGTTTCTCTGGTTCACCCTCAAGGCGTACCTGTTCGACGTCCTCTACTCCTATGCGGTGGGGCTGTGCTTCGTCGCCTTCGCGCTGGCGGCCTCGGCTCGTTCGCGGAAGGCCGCGCGCGGGCATGACGGTGACGCCGCCACCTCCGAGGCCGCGAGGCGGACGGAGAATGTCGTCATCACCAGCGTGTTGTTCATCCTCTGCTCGGTCCAAGGGTTGATTCTCGCGGGAGCCGTCAAGGCATCGCTGGAGACTCGCCCCGAGGCGTGGTGGCTGTTGTGGTACGTCGTCGGCTTCGGCGCAGCGCTCCCGGCCGGGCTCAGCGCCGTTCAGCGCGACAAGGACAACGCGACCTCGCAGAGCCTCTGCTACCTGGGCGCCGCGGGGAGCTATCTCGCGGCATGCATGTGGACTGACCTCATCCCCGCCATGCTGCTGAAGGTCTCACGGCTCCTCGCGGTCTAGGCAGGCTCGTCAGCCGACCCCCACAGTCGTCGAGCCTCCTCGACGAAGAGGTCCGGTGAGTCAGCGCTCGACCGCGAGCAGAGGGTGTCACCTGCTCCCAGCGGATGCATGGGGGCACCCTGCCATTCGCCGTGCCCACAAGTGGCGCGAACGAGGACTCGATACCGCGCCCTCGGGACGGGGCCGCTCGCTCGCGCACTGAGCCTCCGCACATCACTGTCCCTCGCGAGTGGAGCTCCGCTACATGCCCTGGCAGCGTGCGCTCCGCGTCTCATGACTCGGCGCGTCCGCACGATGATGCTCCGAACAAGCCACGCTCCTGACCTCGTCGCTCAGCGCCCGCGCGACTCCGTGCCGGACAGGCCCGCCTTCTCGCGCCGGCACACCTCCGCCACCCAGTCCGCCGTGGCCCGCACGCGCAGGCTCCGCTGCAAATCCTTGTGGAACGTCAGCCACAACGGCCGCTTGGCCAGCACCTCCGCGCCCACGCGCGTCAGCCGCACATCACGCCCGCCCGTGAGACACGGCAGCAACGCCACGCCCAGCCCCGCCGCCGCGGCCTCGCGCAGCGCCGACGTGCTGTTGCTCTGCAGCAACCGACGCCCTCCCGCCGTCACCCGCTTGAGCTCCTCGGACTCCTCGCCCGACGTCAGCCCCGTCCGGTACACGAGCACCGTGTGTCCCTTGAAGTCCCCGGGCCGGGGCGCGCCGTGTCGCCGCAGGTAGCCTCGAGACGCGTACATCGAGAACGCCATCTCGCCCACCTTGCGCACCACCAGCGCGTCCCCTCGCGGCGGCACCAACCGCAGCGCCATGTCCGCGTCCCCCCGCTGGAGGTCCACCAGCTCCGTCCCCACCAACAGCTCCACGTTCAACCCCGGATGACGCGCATGCAGCACGCCCAGGTGCGCGGCGAACAACGCCTGCGCCAGGTGCTCCGTCGCCGCGATGCGCACCGTCCCCTCCACCCTCGCCTCCGCCGACACGGCGTCATGCAGCGAGCGCAGCGAGTCCTCCATCTCCCTCGCACGCGCCACCACCGCCTCGGCGTCCTCGGTCAGCCCCAGCGTGCGCGAGCCCCGCAGCACCAGCCGCGTCCCGAGCGCCTTCTCCAGCGCCGTCAACCTGCGCCCCACCGTGGTCGCATCGACGCGCAGCTCCCGCGCCGCCCCGGCGAGCGAGCCCTGGCGCGCCACGGAGAGCAGGTAGCGCAGGTCGTCCCATCGCATATCCATGCCTGCAATGGTGCAGCAAAGCCCTGCATTCCCGCAGCACTTCCAGCGCTATCTCGGACAGGACGAATCAGCGGACGCCCAGGCAGGCGCCGCATGAAACACAGGAGAACATCATGTCCATGGCTCATGCGCCGGTGCTGGAACAGGACGCGGGCCCCGCGGTGCGCGGCCTCCCCCAGGAGGAGCGACTGACGGTGGCGGACACCGGCCCGAGCACCGGAGTCCCCTTCCGCCTCCAGGCCCTGGACGGCTACCCGCTGTCCGCCGCCCTCTTCCCCCACGAGGGCGCGGAGGTGGGCGCGGTGGTGCTCATCAGCAGCGCGACCGGCGCCCGCCAGCGCTACTACGCGCGCTTCGCCGCCTTCCTCGCCCGGCGCGGCTTCCCCACCATCACCTTCGACTACCGCGGCATCGGCGGCTCCCGCCCCGAGAAGCTCGAGGGCTTCGAGGCCACCCTGGAGGACTGGGGACGCCAGGACCTCGCGGGCGCCATCGCCGCCGTGCGCGAGCGCTTCCCCGGCCGCAGGCTCCTGCTCGTCGGCCACAGCGTGGGAGGCCAGCTGCTCGGCCTCGCCGAGAACGCTCGCGAGGTCTCCGCGCTGCTCACCATCGCCGCCGGCTCCGGCTACTACAAGCTCTTCCCCCAGCGGCTGCGCATGGCCCTCAACTGGCGCGTGCTGACGCCCGCCCTCACCCGCGCCTTCGGCAGGCTGCCCGGCTGGGCCGGCACCGTGGAGGACCTGCCCGCGGGCGTGGCCCGCCAGTGGGCCCGCTGGTGCCTGGACCCCAACTACCTCCTGAGCGAGGGCGGCGAGCCCCGCCGCGAGTCCTACGCGTCGCTCTACCTGCCCGTGCGGGCCTACAGCTTCTCCGACGACCCCATCGCCTCGAAGGATGCCGTGGAGCACCTGCTGGGCTTCTACGCGGACGCGCTCGTCGACCACCGCCGGGTGACGCCCAAGCAGGCGGGCCACCCCATCGGCCACTTCGGCTTCTTCCGCGAGGGCTCCCGCGCCTCTCTCTGGGAGGAGGCCGTGGAGTGGCTCGCCATCCAGGCCCTCACACCCCGGCCGGTGAACCCCCGGTAACCGGACCCGGCCGTCGAATGTCGGGCAACCCCCACACTCCGTCCCATTCCCCCCATGTGCCCTGAAGTAGAACGCGGGCCCATGAACCTGGAGCTCAAAGGCAAGGCGGCCCTCGTGACGGGGAGCAGCCGGGGAATCGGTCGAGCCATCGCGGCGACGCTCGCCAAGGAGGGCGCTCGGGTGTGCCTGAGCGCTCGCGGCGCGGACGCCCTGGAGGCCACCGCGAAGGAGCTGCGCTCCTCGGGCGCGAGCATCACCACCGTCGTCGCGGACGTGGCCACGAAGGAGGGCGCGAAGGCGGCGGTGGACGCGGCGGTGGAGGCGTTCGGCTCGCTGGACATCCTGGTCAACAACGTGGGCGGCAGCGGCGGCGCGGGCGCGTTCGACATGGCCACCGCCGAGCAGTGGTCCACCGTGCTCCACGGCAACCTCCTGTCCGCGGTGTGGTGCAGCCAGGCCGCCGTGGAGGTCATGCGCGCCAACAGCGGCGGCTGCATCATCCACATCAACTCCATCTACGGCCGCGAGTACGCCACCAGCGCCCCCTACACCACGGCCAAGGCGGGCCTGACGGCGCTCACCAAGGAGATGGCCGTGGACCTGGCGCGCCACCACATCCGCGTCAACGGCGTGGCCCCCGGCTCCATCCTCTTCCCGGGCGGAAGCTGGGACAAACGCCAGAAGGCGGACCCGGAGAAGGTCGCACGGATGGTGCGCAACGAGCTGCCCTGGGGCCGCTTCGGTACCCCCGAGGAGGTGGCGGACGTGGTCGTCTTCCTCTGCTCGGAGCGCGCCCGGTGGGTGACGGGCGCCACGCTTCCGGTGGACGGCGGACAGGGCCGCGCCTTCTGAACGCGGCGGACCCCCAGCGTCATGCTATGCAGGGCCCTCCCCTGGGGTCTTACATTGCTGAAGCTTTACAAGAAGGAAGGCGACCGCCTCCGTTACTGGGAGGCGTGGGTCCATGAGGGCGTGCTCACCACGCACTGGGGCTTCGTCGGCGAGGTGGGCGAGCAGAAGGACGCGCCGCTGCCTCCGGAAGAGGACCCCGACTTCGCCATCGCCGACGTGGCCGGCCCGCTCATCGAGGAGGGCTACGACGAGGTGGAGCCCGACAGCCTGTCCACGCTCATCGTCCAGTACCCCATCGAGGGCAAGGGCACCGGCCACGACGTGGAGAAGCGCGTCGCGGTGGAGGAGCTGCTCACCGACGCGCTCGGCTGGACGGGCAACGGCGAGGTGGAGGGCGGCGAGCTGCGCGAAGGCCACCTGCGCGTGTACTGCCTGGTGATGGACGAGAAGGCCGGCGTGTACACCGTGCTGGAGGCCCTCGACTCGGAGGACCTCGCGGACGACGTGAGCGTGCTGGTGGCCAAGGGCGACGAGGAGCCCCGCGTCGCCTGGCCCCAGACGCCCTGAGCGACGTCAGGCCCCGGCAGCCCGCACCTGCGCCACCGACTCCACGCCGGCACCCGACGACACGCGGTGCCAGAGCTGGTGCGAGGTGATGAGCAGCACGAACATGGCGACGGGAACGGCGGACTTGCCCGCCGGGTCCCCCATGGCCGTGTGAGACACCGCCGCCGCCACGAAGTCGATGGCGAAGCCGGCGTAGGCCCACTCCCGCAGCGTGCGCGGCAGCGGAGCCCACAGCGCCAGCACGCCCAGCACCTTGGCGATGCCGAGCATGGTCCGGAAGTAGGCCGGGTAGCCCAGGTGCTCGAAGGCGGCCACCATCGGCGGCGCGTCGGTGAGGTACATGAAGGCGGAGCCCGCGGCGGACAGCGAGACCAGCGCGGTGACGACCCAGTACGCGACTTTCAGCTTCATGCACACGCCTCCAAGGAGCACATGGGCTGACTCGCAGCCCCCCGCGCGCGACGATACGGGTTACAAATCCGCGGTCGCAACCGGGCCAACCTGACCCGCCCCCTCGGCCTCCACGAGGTGCCGGCCGTCGTACGGCCGGTCCGGCCTGCGCCCCCGGTCCAGCTCGTCCCGGTCGAGCATCCCATCCTCGTCCTGGTCCACGCCGATGCGCCGCTCGGAGCCCGCGGGCACCACGGTGTAGGTCAGCTCCGCGCCGGGGCGGATTCCCGCCAGCAGCAGATACGCGCCCACCTTCTCGGAGGCGCGGTCCGACTGGAAGACGCCGTTGCCCTCGTAGGTGAAGCCGCGCGGCTCACCCTGGCGCACGCCCTTGGCCACCAGCCCCACCTTGCCCTGCTCGGCCAGGGACATGAACTGGAGCACGCGCACGAACTGGGCGGGCGTCGCCGAGGACAGCGTCACCTGCTGCCCCACCGCCGCGTGGGAGTCCTTGGAGTCGGGCCCCGGCGGCAGGAACATGTCCGTGGCCGAGCCGCGCGGCAGCTCCGAGCCCGCGAAGGACAACAGGAGCGCGGTGAGGTCCGCCACCTCCTGGTCGCTCTCCGGGTTGAAGGTCGGCTCGGTGATGAAGCGCGACAGCGAGTCCACGCTGCCGTCGTGGATGAAGGCGAAGCCGGCCAGGCTCTCCTTCTGCGTCAGCTCCATGCCGACCTTCTCATAGAGGTTGCGCAGCTGCGGCACCTTGAGCGTGACGTTGGTGCTGCCGTCGGTGGACACGAGCGCGTGGTGGGACTCGCCCATCGCGCCCTTCGGCAGCGGCATCCACATGGCGCCGTTCCACTGCATGCTCACCGCGAGCCCCGACGGGAAGGTGTGGCAGGTGTTGCACGCGAAGAGCCCCTGGGCCAGGAGGCGCGGCGGACGGAACAGCGCCAGCCCCCGCGTCGCGTCTCCGTTGGGCAGCGGCGTGCCCACGGGCGCGAAGCGGCCCGTCGTGTAGTGGCCCGGCAGCGGCAAGTCACGCGGCAGCGAGTTGTCCAGGTTGCGGAACGGGTTGGGCGGGAAGGTGAGCGTGGCGAGGAAGGAGCGCAGCTCGCTCATCTCGCGCGGGGTGAGCTGGGTGTCGTCGCCCTGCAGTCCCTCGAAGGCGGGGTTGAACTCCTCCAGGCTCGCGCGGTCTCCGCGCCAGTGCAGCGGCTCCTTGCCGATGATGTCCTGGAGCGTCTGCGTCGTCATGGGGCCCTTCATCGGGTGCCACGCCTCGAAGGGCGGCAGCGGCAGGCCCATGCCCAGGTTCTGCCCGTCCAGCGCCTTCACCGTCCCGCTCGGGTCGCCCAAATCCCACGCGAGCCGGTCCATGCGTCCGTCCACGTGGCACGACGCGCAGGACACGTGCCCCAGGCCCGACGTCTTGTGCGTGTCGTAGAGGTGCTTGCGGCCCACCTTGATGGCCTTCGGCGACGGGTCGAAGAAGGCCACGCGCGACAGCTCCTCCAGCCGGTCCGCGTTGAGCACGGAGATGCTCGCGCCGAAGTGGTTGAGCACGTAGAGCCGCTCGCGCTCCGCGTCGAGGACGATGCCCGTGGGGCCCTCGCCCACCTCCACCTGGCCCAGCCGAGAGCCGCCCTGCCCCACCGCCACCACGTTGTTGGAGCCCAGCCCCGTCACGAAGGCCCGCGTGCCGCGCGCGTTCCACACCACGCCGCGCGGGTCTCCGATGGAGAGGTCGCGCACCGACTGAGGCACCGTGGGCGTGGCGTAGTCGAGGTGCGGGTTGAGGTCCTTCACCGTGGAGGAGGACGGCCGGCGCGGGTCCACCGTCGCCATCAGCACGCGCAGGAAGCGGCCGTTGACGTTCGGCTCGAAGCGCACCTCGTTGCGCGCGTCCGTGCCCACCACGGTGACGGTGCCGGACGGGTGCACCGCCAGCGCCATGTTCAGGTTCATCAGCCGCGTGGCGTAGGTGACGTCGAGCGACGCCGTGTCGATGATGGCCAGGTCGCGGTCCGGCAGGTCCCAGCCCTGGAGGCGGCCGGACGCGGAGGCATTCACGCCGCTCACCAGGTCCGTCCAGTCACCCCGGTTGTCGTCGAACCACTGGCCGCGCCCGTTCTTGCGCACGATGAGGCCCACGGGCGGAGGCGGCGGGTTGGAGGGGTTTCGCGCGGGGACGAACGAGGTGCCCGCGTTGGGCGGAGGATTCACGCCACCGTAGGGGCCGCGCGCGTCGCTCACCGCGTTGGGCGGGTACGCGTCCGGAATCAGCGAGCCGCCGCCGAGGATGGTGGTGCCGTTGCCGGACTCGAAGATGGCGGCGTAGACGAAGCGGCCGTCGGGGCTCACCGCGAGCGCGCGCGGGTCCTCGCCCTTCAGGGTGAGGCGGTGGGGCGTCGCGTCGGGGCGGCGCGGGTCCACCACCAGCACCCGGTTCACCTGGGAGCAGGTGATGAAGGCGCGCTCGGGGCGGCCGGCGAAGACGACGTCCGCGGGCTCGTCATCGGTGTGCACGGTGGCCGTCACGGTGGCGCGTCGCAGGTCGACGATGCTGACGCTGTCCGAGACGTGGTTCACCACCCAGGCCTCGGTGTTGCTCCTGGCCCGCACCGACACCGGGTCCAATCCCACGGGGATGGACGCCAACAGCGCCAATCCCTTGCGCGACGTCGTGTCGAACACCAGCAGCCGGTTGTCCGCCGTGTTCACCGCCAACAGCAATCTACCGTCAGGAGTCAAATCCAGCGGGTGCACATGGGGGGTCTCCCAATTCACGAAGGACTCACTCGCGTGAGACCTCCCCGGGAGCAGGAGCGCGACGAAGCACAGCGACACGACCGCGCGACGGACGACACCCATATCGGCGACCTCCACGTCAGGAAGAAGCGGTGCTTCTTTCTGTCATGCATTCATCAACGCCGCGGTTGCAACTCCTTGCGTGAGAAAACACAAAAACCACATCCGCCCTCACGAGATGTTTCACCTCGGGAGCCAAAGATTCGAGCGGCCTGGAAAAGGATGCGGGGCGTCATTCACGCCGAGCAAAGACAGACACCCGGCGCGGACCTCCCACTCGGACACTCCAACGAGACGGGATTTTTCTGTCTCACCCCTGGAGGTGTGGAGCGGACATGCCCTCGGGTCGGGGGCGGAAGACCCGGAAGAGGAGGACGACGGAGGGGATGACGATGAGCGCGCCCACGCCGATGGCGACGAGCAGCAGCTTCAAGGTGCCAGGGCTCGCCGCCGCGGCCCGCAGGGTGATGTCCGGCACCACCAGGTAGGGATACTGGGACGCGGCCCAGCCCAGGACGATGAGCCCCGCCTGGAGCGCCGCCGCCAGCCGTGCCCACGCGAAGCGCCGCGTCCACAGGAGCGCGAAGGCGGCCGCCGCCGACACGCCCGTGGCCGCGTGCAGCGCCAGCGCGAAGGGTGAGCGGGACAGCCCCTCCCAGACCCGGGGCGCACCGTCGCGCGCCAGCACCAGCACCAGCACCGCCGCCACGAAGACGGCCACGCCCGCGCCGAGCGCGCGCGCACGGAAGTCCTCGCGCAGCCCTGGCGTGGAGGACTCGTGCGTCAGGTACACCGCCGCCAGGAAGGCGAAGAGGGACAGGGCGAGCACGCCCACCGCCCACGCGAAGGGCGACAGCCACGAGGCGAAGAAGCCGCTCACCACCACGCGCCCCTCCACGCGGATGGCGCCGCTCACCACCGCGCCCACGCACATGCCGAGCAGCAGCGGCGCCACGACGCTCGCCCCGCTGAAGACGAGCCCCCACCTGCGCTGGGCCGCGTCCCCTCGCGTGTCATAGGTGCGGAAGGTGAACGCCGCGCCCCGGAACACGATGCCGAGCAACAGCAGCGTCAGCGGGACATGCAGCGCCACGCTCAGCGCGGCGAAGGCGCGCGGGAAGCCCGCGAACAGCAGCACCAGCCCGACGATGAGCCAGACGTGGTTCACCTCCCACACCGGGCCCATCGCCCGGGCGATGAGCGCGCGCTGCTCCGCCTTGCGCGGCCCGAAGGCCAGCAAGTCCCACACACCGCCGCCGAAGTCCGCGCCGCCGAAGAGCGCGTAGAGGACGAAGGTCCCCGCCATCAGGAAGCCGAGCAGGACGTCAGTGGACATGGGCCTCGCCTCCCTCGTCGTGCTTCTCCTCGCGCCCCGGCAGCGTGCCCGCCACCTGGCTCAGGAGCAGCGACACCACCACCACGCCGAGGAACAGGTACACCGCGGTGAAGGTCCAGAACGGCGCGGCCAGATGCGGCACGGGGGTCACCGCCTCCGCGGTGCGCATGACCCCGCGGACAATCCAGGGCTGCCGTCCCCACTCGGTGACGAGCCACCCCGCCTCCAGCGCCACCAACCCCAGCGGCCCCGACACGAGCCACGCCCGCATCATCTTCCGCCCCGAGGGCCACGCCTTCTTTCGCCACCGGTGCACGAGCGTCACCAGCGCGAGCAGCGCCATCAGCGAGCCCGTGCCCACCATCACCTGGAAGGCCCCGTGCACCTTGGCCACCGGGGGCCACGTGTCCTTCGGGAACTCGTTGAGCCCCTTCACCTCCGCGTGTGGATCTCCAAAGGCCAGGATGGACAGGGCCTTGGGGACCTCCACGCCGCCCAGGCGCAGCGGCGCGCCGCGCTCCGTCTCGAAGTGCCCCTCCATCGCCGCGAGCTTCACCGGCTGCGCCTTCGCGACGTGCTTGGCGGACAGGTCCCCCACCAGCGGCTGGAGCAGCGCGGTGACACACGCGAGCGGCAGCGCCACCGACAGCGCCTTGCGATGGAACGCCGCGCCTGGATGGCGCAGCAGCACGAACGCGTGGATGCCCGCCATGGCGAACGCGCTCGCCTGATAGCAGGACAGCAGCACGTGCGCCGTCTGGTACGGCCAGCCCGGACTGAACATCGCCACCAGCGGCTGGATGTTCGTGGGACCGTCGGGCGTGGCCACGAAGCCCGACGGGTCGTTCATGAAGACGTTGACCAGCGTGACGAAGAACGCGCTCGCCGCGCCGCTCAAGGCCACCATGACGCCGGAGAACAGGTGGAGGTTCGGCGACACCCGCTGGCGGCCGTACAGGTAGATGCCCAGGAAGATGGCCTCGGTGAAGAAGGCCACGCCCTCCAGGCTGAAGGGCAGGCCAATCACCTCGCCGTAGCGGCCCATGAACTCCGGCCACAGCAGGCCCAATTCGAAGGACAACATCGTCCCGCTCACCGCGCCCACCGCGAAGAGGATGGCCGTCCCCTTCGCCAGCTTCTGGCTCAGCTTCACGTAGTCCGCGTCACCGGTGCGCCGCGCCTTCCAGTCGCTCAACACCATGAGCACCGGCAACGCCACGCCCGCCGCCGCGAAGACGATGTGAAAGCCGAGCGACAGCCCCATCTGCGCCCGCGCATAGAGCAGGTCCGTCATGCACATCAGAATGCGTTATATGTATTTCCGGCGCATTTAGAGATTCTACTCAGGCAACGAAGCGGGGCTCGGAGGCTGGCGAGCAGGCACGAGCGTCTGCACGGAGTTCTTGGCGACGGCGGTGGCCAGCGCGGTGGCGAAGATGAGGACCAGCTTGCGTCCCAGCTCCACGCCGATGGGGCGCTCCTTCGCGCTGGAGGCGACCTGGTCCGGGTTCTCCCAGGCGCGCTGCAGGGCCTTGCGGCGCTTCTTGCGCAGGATTTCGTCGCGGCGGCGCGCGCGGTAGATGGCCAGGCCCACGCCCGAGCCCACCAGCACCATGGCCACGGCGCCCGCGGCGACGAGCGCGCTGGAGTGCTGCTGCACCTGGTAGCGCACGTCGAGCATCCGCCCTCGGCGCCGGTCCAGCTCCTCGAGCGTCAGCAGGAGCTCGTCGCGGATGCGGTCCGCGGTCTGCTCCACCTGCTTGCGGTCATCCATGCCACGGGTGATGCGATGGTCGACGTGCTGCTGACGCTCCGCCAGCTCGTTGCCGCTCCGGCCGTTGTCGTTCATTGCAGCGTCTCCCGCGTGAGCTGGTAGTCGAGCTTCAGGCGCTCCTGGGTGTGCGCCAGCGGCTTCTTCGGCAGGCGCCTGGTGCCCATGAAGAGCATCCCGCCGGCGACGACGAGCAGCACCACGCCCACCAGCAGCACGCCCAGCGCCGCGCCCAGGGGCAGCGCCAGCCCCAGCGCCACGAAGAGCACCGCCAGCGACGTGAGCGCCAGCACGGCGCCCGCGCCCATCAGGATGCCCGCGGTGCGCGCGGCCTTCAGCTCGTCGCGCAGCTCCTTCTTGGCGTGCAGCACCTCGGCGCGCACCAGCAGGCGCGTCTCCGCCAGAGCGTGCCGGATGAGCTCGGCCGTGGAGAGTGACTCCAGCTGGCTGCGCTCCAGGCGTTCGGATTCGAGGTCCACGACGTCCTTCTCCCGCGCTCGCGGAGGGGGACTCCCGGGTGCTCGCTCGTTCGCTCGGCCGCACCTGACCCCACTCCTCCGGACAAGGTGGGCAGGGCGGACGAGCGCGAGAAGCCCGTCCGGGAGTGGGGCGTGGAGCCCGCCTGCCCGCTCGCCTTGGGGGCCCCCCTCAGCGCCGACGCTGGTGGGCCAGCGCCGTGGCCAGCGTCTCGCGCACCTGATGGGCACGGAACAGTCGGTCCGCGGTGTCCACCAGGTTGTCCACGTACAGCACGGCCTTGCGCAGGCGCGCGGGGATGGCGCGGGTGCCCAGGTGGGCGCCCACCAGCGCGCCCGTCAGCGCCGCCGCCACGTCCGCCTCGCCGCCACAACGCAGCACCAGCGCCACCGCCTCGCGGAAGTCGTGGGGCACGCGCAGGGTGGCGTACAGCGCCGTCAAGAGCACCGGCACCACGTGCGCGGGCAGCCCGTCCACGCCCTTGAGCTCGCTGGGGGGCACGCCCACCTTGCGAAGCTGCGACAGGGCGCGCGTGGTGTCCCACGTGAGCAGGCGGGGCAGGTGGCGCACCTCCTCGGCCAGGCCCTTGTCGTGCACGGCCGCCGCCAGCGACAGCTGCTCGCAGAAGGCGGTGGGCGTCAGCGGCTCCTCCTCCATGCCCAGCGCGGCGGCCTGCGCGAAGGCGGCGGCGGCGGCGGCACAGACGGGGTCCTTGTGGGTGATGACGGTGAGCACGCCCGCGTCATGCGGCAGCTTCGCGCGCTGGCCGCTCTCGAAGAGCCCCACCACCAGCGCGCGGCTGAGCACCGACGGGCACAGCGTGCCCAGGGGCGCGCCCGCGCTCATCCACGGCACGCCGCTGGAGAGCCGCTGGAGCGACTCGGCCAAGCTGCGCGGCGGCTGGAGGATGATGCCCTCCTGCCACAGCCACGCCAGGTGCGCCGCCGCGCTGCGGCCGTCCACGCGGCCCTCGCGGATGACGCTCTCCGCGGAGGCGAGCAAGAGCTGCGTGTCGTCGCTGAACTGGCCCTTGGCGAACTTGCCGCGAGGCCTGGGCGCGAAGTCCTCCGCCAGCCCGGGCAGCCGCGCGAGGCTCGCGGGCGGGATGCCGCGCAGCGGGAAGCCGAGCGCATCTCCGATGGCGAGCCCCACGAACGCCGCATGGAACCTGTCCTGGCGCTCGGAGGGAGTCAGCGGCATGGAGTCGAGGAGATTAACCGAGGCTCAGGGCTGGACGGACAGCGAGAAGCGCGCGAAACGCGCGAAGCTCGTGGTGGATTGACGTGCGTGGGGGCTTGACTCGCGCGGGAGGAGCACACTCGCGTTCGCCACACGAGCGATTCCGACGTCACACTCCAGGCCGCACGCCATCATCACCGTCCACCCTTCCTGGTTCGAGCCCATCCGCCGACGCGTGCGCGGGGTGGGCTGACTACCGCAACCAGCACGCGCGCGGCAAGTCCGAGCACCCGGGCGCCCAGGCACACCTGTACACGTGTCCAACTCCCGAAGCTTGAGCGCGGCGACTCGCACGGAGCGCATGGCGCACGAGGAGTGGGGAGGTGGCAGCGGCGCGCGCAAGTCGGCACACGCGCCGTCACGCGTCACGCGTCGTCGCGGCCCAGGTTGACGACGGCCTGGAGCCGGGCCACCACGGCCTCGGCGCCCTGGTGCAGCTGCTTGCCGTCCCAGAGCGCGGGCGTGGCGTGGCCGCCGTGCAGCGTCCAGTCCAGCTCCGCCTCGGCGTACACGAGGTTGCGGAAGATGACGCGGTCCTCCAGCGCGTGGTCGACGATGTAGCGGCGCGCCACGGCGGAGGGCGGGTCGGCGATGCGGTGGAACAACTCGAGGGGAGCGGAGGTCATGGCGCCATCACCGGGAGGAACAGGTCGGCCAGGTCCTTGCGGGAGCGGCCCACCAAGTCCGCCAGTGTGTACCGGTCCAGCACCGCGAGGAAGGCCTCACGTGCCTCCGCGAGCACGCCCTTCAGTCCACAAGCGGGGGCGATGGGGCAGGTGTTGCGCTCGCGGTTGAAGCACTCCACCAGTTCGAAGTCCGGCTCGGCCGCGCGCAGCACGCGGCCCACGCGGATGTCCTTCGTCGCCTTCGCCAGCGTCACGCCGCCCGAGCGCCCCGCCTTGACCTCCACGAAGCCCTCGCCCGCGAGCGTCTGCACCACGCGCACCAGGTGGTGCTTGGAGATGCCGTACGCGTCCGCCAGCTCCTGCGTGGAGGCGAGCCTTCCGGGGCGGGCGGCGAGGTAGAGCAGGACGCGCAGCGAGTAGTCGGCGTGGAGGGTGAGGTGCACGGTCAGCGGGCTCCGACGGCCTTACGCCCTGGGTGTGCTCGGCAGGAAGACGTCCGCGTGGAGGTCCTTGAGCGCAAGCCCGGAGAGGAAGAGCTTCTTGCGCAGGGATAACACCAAATCGGCGTCGCCGCAGAGCCACGCGCGGAAGCCCACCGGCTTGGGGCACTCGGCGCGGATGACGGCGTCGAGCGCTCCCTCGGCCACGTCCCGGGAGCCGCCCGTCAGCACGCTCGGTCGATAGTGGAAACCCGCGTGTTGCTCGGCCAGCTCGCGCAGCTCGCGCGTCAGGTAGAGGCCCTCGGGGGTGCGCGCGCCGTGGAACAGCCAGATGGGGCCCTGGTGTCCCGCCTCCAGCGCGTCGCGCGCGATGCCGTACAGCGGCGCGAGCCCCGTCCCCGCGCCCGCGAGAATCAGCGACTGCTCGGGGCGGCCGTCGACGTAGAAGCAGCTGCCCGCGGGGCCCTGCACGGCCACGGCGTCACCGACGCGCGCCTCGCGAGCGAGCCAGCCGCTCATCTCGCCGCCCGCCACCAGGCGGACGTGCAATTCCAGCAGGCCCTCGCGAGGGAGGCTCGCCAGCGAGTAGCTGCGGGCCAGGCCGTCCGCCCGCAGCAGCGACACGTACTGGCCCGCGCGGTAGTCCAGCGGAGCGTCCGTGGACAGCCGTACGCGCAGGACGCTTTGGGACAACAGGTCCAATGAGGCGATGCGCGCGGGGACTCGCAGCGCGTCCGCGCCGGAGACCTCCAGCGCGGTGTCCGCCGAGGGGCGGCACATGCAGGCGAGGAAGTAGCCCTGCGCGCGCAGCGTGTCCTTCAGGCCCACGCGCGCGGCCTCCGGGACGTCGCCCGCCGTCGCGCGCATGAGGCAGGACTGACAGGCGCCGGCCCGACACGCATGGGGCACGGCGACGCCCTGTCGCAGGAGCCCGTCCAGCACGCTCTCCTCGGGCTCCAGCGGATACCACCGCGACTCGTGCTTCACCGTGGCCATGGCGAGCCTCTCATTCCCGTCAGCGGTTGAGCACGTCGGCGCGAGCGCCGCCCGCGATGGCCAGCACGCGCGCCACCAGCGGCTCGGGCACGCCCAGCTCCCGGAGCGTCGCGCTCAGGTGCTCCACCACCGCGTCGAAGTGCACGTCGTTCAGCCCGCGCTTCACCAGGTGCGCGTGGCCCGCGCGCATGTCCTTGCCCGAGTAGGTCGACGGGCCTCCCGTCACCATCGTCAGGAAGGCCTTCTGCCTGGCCGACTGGCGCTCCATGTCCACGTCCTCGAAGAAGTGGCTGATGCGGTCGTCCGCCAGCACCTTCCGGTAGAACACGTCCACCGCCGCCGCCATCGCCGGCTCTCCGCCAATCTGCTCGTAAACGCTCTTCTCCTGCGCCGCCGTGCTCATCGCGTCTGCTCCTTCCGCCCGACCGGGCTTAAAGATGCATTTCAAATGCATCGATTCAAGTCAGGCGTCAATTCGGAAAGACAAGACAAGCGAATCGAGGGAATCCGCCGATGCCGCGGCGCAACGTTTGCGCGCGCGTCACGTCTCCGCGCGAAAATTGCGCCCGAGGCCGGGCCCGGTGCCCACGTAGTGACGGAAGACATAGAGCAGCGGTTGCCACTGCGTGACATCGACGTGGTGGGTGTCGGGCACGGTGACGTGCTCGTGCGCGTGGACGCGGGTGACGCGCAGCTCGGCGATGACGAAGTCGGAGGAGGACTCCGGCGTGGGGGTGGAGATGTGCGCCGCCAACAAGACGGCCTCCAGTTGCAGCGGACACTCGGCCACGCGTGGGGGTGAGACGGTGTCCGAGGGGAGTGGCGTGAGGCCCGCGCGCTCGAACTTGCGAGGCTCGTGTTGGTAGCCCATCGCGCGCTTGGTGTCGGGCACGGGGAAGCGGCCCGTGGTGGGCGCGAGGCGCTCGACCTGGGGCCACAGTGAGGCCGAGGGCAGGTTCACCACCGCCTCACCCGTGCGGCGCAGGTTCTCCAGCCCCTGGCCCAGCATCCCCAGGCCGAGCACCAGCCTGTCGTCGAGGGCCCACGCGGAGGACAGCGGCGTGAGGTTGGGCGAGCCGTCCTCCTGGAGCGTGCTCAAGAGGGCCACGGGGGTGCCGAAGTAGAGGATGCGAGGCGCAATCACACGGTGTCGCGGCGTGTCGGTCATGCCCGCGTGAGTAGTGCGCGCGGACGTGCCGATGCTTCGGTGCGCGCCGAACCGTGTGCAACGTGGGATGCAGCAGCTCTCTCAAGCCCAGTCGATGCCCCGAGGTGGCTCGCCAGCTCGACAAACGCATACCGAACGAGTTGCTTCGCTTCTGCATTCATCCGCCAACCGAGATACTTCGGTGCACGCCGAAACGTCCTCGCGTCCGCACAGCACAGACTCCCGCCATGCCCCACCCGCTCGACCTCGCCCTCACCGCCTCGCTCATCGGAGACCCGGCCCGCGCGGGCATGCTGTCGCGCCTGCTCGAAGGGCCCGCGCGCACCGCCGGAGAGCTCGCGCAGGAGGCCCGCGTCTCGCCGCAAACCGCGAGCGGCCACCTCGCGAAGCTGCTCGAAGGCGGCCTCGTCCGCGTCGAGGTTCAAGGCCGTCACCGCTACTACCGGCTCGCCACGCCCGACGTCGCCCGCGCACTCGAAGCCCTCAGCCTGCTGGTCCCCACACGCCAGGGCACCGTGCGAGTCCCCGAACCCCTGCGCTTCGCGCGGACCTGCTACGACCACCTGGCGGGCACGCTCGGCGTCGCACTGGCGGACGGCCTGGAGCGCCGCGGCCTCCTGGAGACAGGCGACGACAGCTACGCGCTGACACCCGAGGGCGCGCGCTTCATCACCAGGTGGGGCGTGGACGTGGACGCGCTGTCACAAGGCAGGCGCGCCTTCGCGCGGCGCTGTCTGGACTGGAGCGAGCGACGCGCTCACATCGGCGGAGCGCTGGGCGCCGCGCTGGCGGAGCGCCTGTTCGCGCGGCGCTGGATTGCGCGCCGGCCCGAGGGCCGCGGAGTGCGGCTCACCGTCGAGGGCCGGCGGGGATTCGACCGGGAGCTGGGGTTGTCCTGGCCCTGAAGCGGCCAGGACACCGACTCAGGCGCGAGCGCCCGCGGCGCCGATGCGGGCCGCCTCGCGGCGCACCGTGGCCTGCTCCAGCTCGTAGCGGGCGTCCTCGGAGGACAGGCCCTTCAGCCGGTCCTGCGCCTCACCCAGGCGCTTGCGCGCGCCCTCCACGTCGATGCCGGACACGTGCTCGGCGGCGTCGGCCAGCACGAGCACCTTGTCGTTGGCGACCTCCACGAAGCCGCCCGCGACGAAGTACGCGTCGCGCTTGCCGCCATCCACCAGCGTCAGCGCGCCCGGCTCCATCAGCGACAGGAAGGGGGTGTGCCCCGGCCGCACGCCAAACAGGCCCTTGCCTCCGGGCACGATGGCCTCGTCGGCCTGCACCGACAGGATGCGCTTCTCGGGGGTGACAATCTCCACAGTCAGCTTGGCCATGACGCTCCTCGCACTACCCACTTCAGAAATTGAGCTGCCGGGTGGTCCCACCCACCGGCTCGAACTCGACCACCCCGGCGTCCGTCAGCCGAGGCCCCTTGCCAGGGATGCCGAGCGTGCCCTCCAGCCACTTCAGGTGGTGCGTCATGTGCCGCACCTCGGAGAGCTGCTTCGCGGGGACCAGGTCCGTCAGTCGCCGCTCCAGGATGCGCTGTCCGTCGCGGCCGTACTGCCCCGCCACCAGCACCTCCGTGGCCCAGTCCGGCGGCCCCTTGGGCTTCTTGCCCTTCTTCGTCTTCGGCGCGGGCCGGGCCTTCCCCTTCTCCACCAGGGGCCACAGCACCCAGACCCGCTCGCCGTCGTTGGAGACGAAGTAGAAGTCGTCCACCGTCCCCAGGCACTGCTCCAGCTGCCAGACGGGTCCGCTCTCCTTCGTCACCTCCAGCCGGCACCTGCCCGGCCCCACGTCCACCATGCGCACGCTGTACAGCCCGTTGGCGCTCACCCGGGCGCGTCCCTTGCGCTCCTCCGCCAGGGCGGGGAGCGACAGGACACAGAGGAACAGGGCGAGCGCCGCGTGACGCATGGTCACCTCGGTGGAGGGTGGGACAGCGAGTCTACGCCGCCAGCTTGCGCGCGTTCTCGACGACCTCGTTGATGGCGCCCGCCATGTAGAAGGCGCTCTCGGGGATGTCGTCGTGCTTGCCCTCGGCGATCTCCTTGAAGCCCTGGATGGTGTCCTGGAGCTTCACGTAGCGGCCTTCCTTGCCGGTGAAGACCTGGGCCACGAAGAAGGGCTGCGACAGGAAGCGCTGAATCTTGCGGGCACGCGCCACGACCAGCTTGTCGTCCTCGGAGAGCTCGTCCATGCCGAGGATGGCGATGATGTCCTGGAGTTCCTTGTAACGCTGCAGGATGCCCTGGACCTTGCGGGCCACCGCGTAGTGCTCCTGGCCGATGATGCCCGGGTCCAGGATGCGGCTGGTGGAGTCGAGCGGGTCCACGGCGGGGAAGATGGCGAGCTCGGCGATGGAGCGGTTGAGCACCGTGGTCGCGTCCAGGTGGGCGAACGCGGTGGCGGGGGCCGGGTCCGTGAGGTCGTCGGCGGGCACGTAGATGGCCTGCACGGAGGTGATCGAGCCCTTGGTGGTGGAGGTGATGCGCTCCTGCAGGCCGCCCATCTCCGTGGCGAGCGTGGGCTGGTAACCCACGGCGCTGGGGATGCGGCCCAGGAGGGCGGACACTTCCGAGCCGGCCTGGGTGAAGCGGAAGATGTTGTCCACGAAGAGGAGCACGTCACGGCCCTCCACGTCGCGGAAGTACTCGGCCATGGTCAGCGCGGAGAGCGCGACGCGGGCGCGGGCACCAGGCGGCTCGTTCATCTGGCCGTACACGAGGACGGCCTGGCTGGCCTCCAGGTTGTCGGTCTTGATGACGCCCGTGTCCTGCATCTCGTGGTACAGGTCGTTGCCCTCGCGGGTGCGCTCACCGACGCCGGCGAACACGGAGAAGCCGCCGCGCTCGATGGCCACGTTGCGGATGAGCTCCTGCAGGAGCACCGTCTTGCCGACGCCGGCGCCGCCGAACAGGCCGATCTTGCCGCCGCGGGTGTAGGGGGCGAGCAGGTCGATGACCTTGATGCCCGTCTCGAACATCTGCACGCGCACGTCCTGCTCCGTGAACGGAGGGGGCGCGCGGTGGATGGGCCAGTACTCCTGCGACTTCACGGGGCCCATCTCGTCCACCGGGTCGCCGGTGACGTTCAGGATGCGACCCAGGGTGGCCTTGCCGACCGGCACCTGGATGGGGGCGCCCGTGTTCTTCACGGGGGTGCCGCGGGCCAGACCCTCGGTGGAGTCCATGGCGATGGTGCGGACGGTGTTCTCACCGAGGTGCTGGGCGACCTCGAGGACCAGGTTGTCCGCCTCGTTGCTGAGGTTCGCGTTCGTCACCTTCAGGGCGACGTAGACTTCCGGGAGGCCGCCGGGCGGGAACTCGACGTCGACCACGGGGCCGAGAACCTGGATGATTTTGCCTGCCGTAGGAACTTGAGCGCTCATGGGTGTCGTCTGCCTCGTGCGGGGGGCGACCGGCGCCGTGCCCGTCATCAAAATTCCGCCCGGATATGAGGGCGGTGCCCCTTTACCGGGGGCCTCCCGCAGAATCAAGCCTCCCGGGGTCCTGACCGGTAAGTCCCGCTTAGCGGATCCACACCCCGGACGCCAACCGGGCTATTTCCCGTCCACCTGGTAGACCAGCGGCAGGTTGCCCCTCGAGCCGCCGCCCACGACCACCACCTTGGCGTTGGGGCTCTGGGCCAGCTTCTCGGTGGCCTCGATGCCCTTGAAGCGCAGGTACTCCTCGGTGAGGCCCTGGCGGACGATGGTCTGGTACCTGGCGATGCCCTCGGCTTCGATCTGCCGGCGCTCGGCCTCCTGGCGCTCCTTGTCCAGGGTGAAGCGCATCTTCTGGCTGCGCTGCTCCTCGGCCAGCTTGTCGGCGATGGCCTCGCGGATGGACGCGGGCAGGGACACGTCGCGCACCAGGATGGCCTCCACGACGACGTGCTTGCCCGCGAGGGCGCGCGTCACCTCGTCGTAGATCTCCTTTTCGATCTGCTCGCGCTTGGTCGAGTAGATCTCCTCGGGCGCGTAGCGGCCGAACACCTTGCGCGCCTCCGAGCGGACGATGGGGGCGATGAGGATGTCCGCGTAGCGGGGGCCCGTCTGCGTGTGCAGCTCGAACAGCTTCAGCGGGTCCACGCGGTAGCGCACGCTGGAGTCCACCTTCAGGTCCAGGCCGTTGTTGGACAGCACGTTGAGCTCGTCCTTCATCTCCTGGACGCGCAGGTCATACGTGATGAGCGACTTGCCCGGCCGCATCACGTGCAGGCCTTCACCGTAAGGCTCGCGCTGGGTGCCGCTGCCGAACGAGTCGAAGCCGATGCCCCCGTGGCCGCTGGCCACCGTGTCGAAGCCACAGCCACCCAAGAACAGCGCTCCCAGCACCACCCACAGTCGCTTCACGCAGGGACCCCTCCCGAGGGCCCTGGACGGGCCCGAAGCGGCCCTTAAACGCGAAGGGCCCGCTCCCAAAAGTGGGGGCGGGCCCGGGGTGCGACGGGGTGGCGCTCGGGACTACTTGAGCGCCTCGGCGCCGGAGACGATCTCCATGAGCTCCTTGGTGATGACCGCCTGACGGGTGCGGTTGTAGGTGAGCGTCAGGCTGGAAATCATGTCGGAGGCGTTGGAGGTGGCGTTCTCCATGGCGCTCATGCGGGCGCCGTGCTCGCTGGCCACGCTCTCCAGGAGCGCGCGGTAGAGCTTGATGTTGACGGCCTGGGGCACCAGGCGGTCCAGCACGGCCTGACGGTCCGGCTCGTACTTGAAGTCCACCATGGCCGCGGCGCCCTCGGAGGGCGCGGCGCCGGCGCCGAGCGTCTGCAGGGGCAAGAGCTGGGTGACGACGACCTTCTGGTTAATGGCGCTGATGAACTCGTTGTAGACGATGTGCACCGCGTCCACTTCGCCGTTGAGGAAGCTGGCGACCAGCTCCTCGGCCACGTCCGCGGCGGCGCGGTAGTTCAGCCGCTGGTACAGGCCACCGAAGTCCTTGCGGATGTTCTGGTTGCGATTGCGGAAGAAGTCGTTGCCCTTGCGGCCCACCGTGGAGAGCTGGATGCGCTCCAGGCCCGCGTTCTCGTAGAGGAACCGGTTGGCGCGGCGGGTGACGTTGGAGTTGAAGCCGCCGGCGAGGCCGCGGTCCGACGTGAGCGTCACCAGCTCCACGCGCTTGACGGGCCGGGCGGCCAGCAGCGGGTGGCTGAGGTCGTTGTCCCCGGAGCGCGCGGCCAGGTCGGAGATGATCTGGTCCAGCATCGACGCGTACGGACGCGCGGCGAGGATGGCGTCCTGTGCCTTGCGCAGCTTCGCGGCGGAGACCATCTTCATGGCCTTGGTGATCTGCCGCGTGTTCTTCACCGAGCGGATGCGCTTGCGGATGTCGCGAAGGGACGCCATGGGACGGGGAACTCCTGTGGGACGTTCTGCCGGGTGCGCCGGGGTGGGAGCAGGGCAGTCTGACGGCGGGGCCCCCTATATAAGCGGGGCGGGAGCCGGTCAACGGCAGTCCTCCCGGGGCTTTCCGGACACGGGAGCCAGGGCCTCCCAGGGGCCTCCCACGAGGGGCGACCGGGCGACCTGCGCCCCCGAGGACTCGCGGGTGTGCCCCCAGGCCCTACCTTCCTGTCATGGGGCCTGCCGACACCGGACCGCTGCTCATCGTGGAGGATGACCTGGACATCCGTGAGGCGCTCCAGGGGTACCTGGAGCTCCAGGGGTACCGGGTGCTGGTGGCGGACCACGGGAGGGAGGCGCTCGCGCTCCTGTCGGGCACGCCCCGGCCCTCGCTCATCCTGTTGGACATGGGGTTGCCGGTGATGGACGGGCACCGGGTGCTGACGGCGCGCAGGAGCGACGCGGCGCTCGCGAAGGTGCCCGTGGTCATCCTGTCGGCGGAGACGGCGGAGATGAGTCCCCGGGACAGGGCGGTGTACGCGGCCAGCCAGGGGGTTTCCGCCATCCTGTCGAAGCCGGTGGACCCGCGGCAGTTGCTGGAGACGCTCCAGCGGTTGTTGCCGGGGCAGGCTGCTCCCCAGGCGGACGCGCCCGCGTGACGCGCCGGGCCCACACAGGGCTTTTCGAGGGCGGCGGGCCGTAACACAATGGCGCCGGGTGCGGTGTCACCCCTGGGTCCATGAAGCCAACCCGAGCGAGCGGTGTCTGGGCGCGCAGGGCCCTCTTCCTCCTGCTCGTGGGCGCGGTGAGCCTGCTCGTCCTCTCGCACTGGGTGCGCGTGAGTTACGAGGAGCGCATCGTGAGCCTGGCGGACGCGCCCGACGCGCCCGTGGCGCTGGTGTTCGGCGCGGGGCTGGCGCCGGGGGCGGTGCCGTCGCCGGTGCTCGCGCAGCGGCTGGACATGGCGATGGCGCTGTGGCGCGAGGGCAAGGTGGGCTCGGTGCTGGTGAGCGGCGACGAGGTGAAGCCGTTCCATCATGAGACGCGGGCCATGCGCCGCTACCTGCTGGAGCGCGGCATGCCGGCGGAGCTGGTGCTGGGGGACGAGGCGGGGTTGTCCACGTACGACAGCTGCCTGCGGGCGCGGGGCGTGTTCGGCGCGAAGCAGGCGCTGCTCGTCACGCAGCGCTTCCATCTGCCCCGGGCGCTGTTCATCGCGAACTCGGTGGGCATCGATGCGTGGGGTGTGCCCGCGGACGAGGGGCGCTCGACGCCCTGGCGCTACACGGTGCGCGAGACGCTGTCGCGGGTGCTGGCGCTGGGGATGGTGCTGCTCGAGGTGGAGCCCGTCTACCCCTCGGGCCGCGCGGCGGTCCCCAAGGGCTAGGCGGACGAGCCCGGCAGGCGGCCGGCCGGCGCGAATTGCGGTGGGGCGCGTGGGTTCTCATTGTTGAGACACGGCGGCCGGCCCACCCCGCTTTCGCGAGGAGACACCATGCGATTCAAGAAGCTCGGCTCGGAGGACGTGGGCGAGGCCACCTCGCGACGTCATGTGAACCAGGACACCGGCGAGGAGGAGATCAACATCTCCGACCAGGACCTGGCGGCGACCCCTCCGCTGGAGGAGGAGCCTGACTTCCGCGACATCCTGCCGGACCAGATTCACGAGTTCCGGCGCGGTGACGAGGAGCCGGAGGAGGTGGAGCTGACGGCGCAGCCCGAGGAGCGTCTGCGCCCGGCGCGCAGGGACCAGCTCCCGGAGGGCTAGGTTCGCGCCCGCGCGGTTGCCGACGTCGGATGCGCGGATGCATCCGTGCGCTGACGCGGTCCCGGCGCGCGGGGCCCGCTTCTCGGAGGTGGGGCTCGCGGCTGCGCGAGGCGTGGTCCCGACGGACGATGGATGCGCGAGTACGTCCGTGCTCGAACGCGGTCCCATCTCGGGGGATGGGACCGCGCTGATGCGAACGGGGTCAGCGCTTCGACTTCGGCTTCTTCACGGCGCCCTTCGCCGAGGACTTCCTGGCGGCTGCCTTCGAGGGTGCCGACTTCCTGGCGGGCTTCGTGCGCGTGGGCTTCTTCGCGGCGGACGACTTCGAGGCAGCGGACTTCGCCCCCGCGGACTTCTTCGCGGGCTTGGAAGCCGCGACCTTCTTGCTCGCGAGCTTCCCAGCGGACTTCTTGGCCGCGGGCTGTTTACCGACGGGCTTCGCCCCCGCGGACTTCTTCGCCGCAGCCTGCTTCGTGGTGGACTTCGCCGTCGTAGCGGACTTCTTCGCCGCAGCCTGCTTCGTGGTGGACTTGGCCACCGCGGGCTTCGTTGCGGCAGACTTCGCCGGCGCGGGTGTCTTCGCTACGGACGGCTGAGTCGCTGACTTCACCGTCCCAGGCTTCGCCGTCGCGAGACTCTTCGTCGCGGACTTCGCGGTGGGACTCTTCGTCGCGGGAAGCACCGCGGACGTCTCCGTCACGGGCTGGGCGGCGGGCTTCGCCTTGGGCTGCGTCACCTCCACAGCCTTCGCGACGGTCTTCGTCGTCGCCGTGGCGGCCGCGTCGACAAGCTTCGTGACAGCGGTCTTCGTCGCCTTCGTAGGCTTCGAGACCGCGTCCTTCACCGCCTCCGCGACCTGCGCCACGGGCTTCGCGACCGCGTCCTTCACCGTCTCGGCAATCGTCGCCACGGGCTTGCTGGCCTTGGACTTCACCGCGGGCTTCTTGGCCGTCTCGGGCCCCAGTTCCTTGCGCAGCGCCTCCTGCATCGTCGGTCGCACGAACAGCTCGGCCTGCGTCACCGAGGACCTCGAGGCCGGCTTCTTCCCGCCCCCGGACTTCGCCCCGAAACGGCCGAAGCCTCCGGACTCGTCCTGCGCCCCACCCCTGCGGCCCCGCGACACATCCTCGTCGTACTCGTACGCGAGCTCGCGCTGCGCGCCCGTGTCCTCTTCCTCCTCGGTGGACGATTCCTCGGCCTGCTCCTCCTCGGACTCCTCCTCGCCAGACATGCCCGAGAGCGCCTCCTGCAGCACGGCGTTCATCGCCCGCGCGAAGGTGCGCTCACCGAAGCTCTCGACCTCCGCGGGAGGCACCAGCACGTCGAGCATGTCCTTGAGCGAGCGGTACAGCCGCATCTCCCGCTTCTCGCTGTCCCAGGTGCCGTAGAGCCAATCCTCCGCACCCAGCGCGTCCACCCAGCCCGGCAGCGGCCCGCCCCCGTCCCCCTGCTCCACCATCGCCGACTTGCGCGCGGAGAACAGGTGCCGGTGCGGCCCCTTCATCCCGATGCGCCACACGCCCGCGGCCGGCAAGCCCACCAGCTTCAGCCGCGTCTTCTCCAACACGCTCACGGAGCCCTCGGGCCCATGCAGCGGGAAGAGACTCACGTCGCCGTGGAGCTCGCCTCCGTCGAAGGTCAGGTACAGATGGCCGAGGTCCTCGGGAAAGGGGACGCCACACTCCGTCTCCGCCCGCCGGACCTCATCCGCGGACACACCCGATGACGCGGCCTTCGCTGACTTCCGCAGTGCCTCCAACCACTCGTGCATGACCCCTCCACGACACGTCCGATGCCGCCACCTTACGGCGGCTGTACCCCTCAGCGCAGTGCGCACCTGAAGCTTTTGACGCCCCGCACACGAATGCTCCAGCCCCCCGGCTGACGCCCGGCAGGCCCATCCCGGGACCTATCACGACAACCGCCAACCCGGGCTGCCTCCTTCCACTCCCTCGCAAGCCGGCCCCTCCACCAGCCCGGGACCCTCGCCTCCCCCAGTGCTTCCGCGGCCCCTGGGACGCCCTCCCTCCCCCGGGAAGCCATCCCCTCGGGGCCCCACCCGGCTTGAAGGCCGACGGGCGGACCGTTACCCATGGGGCATGGCACATCCGGTCAGCTACGAGGGAACGGCGGAGAACTTCGACCAGCTCGTCATGCAACCCCAGGGCGAGCTCGTCGTCGTGGACTTCTGGGGCGACGGCTGCCCGAACTGTGAAATCTACGCGGCCGCCGAGCCTGAGCTCCTCTCCGAACTGGAGGGCGCGAGGATGCGCGTGGTGAAGGTGAACGCCTATCAGCACGAGTCCCTGGCCCACCGCTTCGGACTCTACGGCATCCCCACGTTCCTCCTGTTCCGCGACGGGAAGCTCATCGGGAAGATGAGCCAATACTACGGAAAGGCGTACTGGCTCGGCGTCGTCCGCGAGCACCTGCCCACCGCGTGACGAGGCCCCCACCCTTTCACGGTGCCACCCGGGGGAATCGCATAGGGTGGCGCCATGAAGAAGACGCCCAGGAAGCCTCGTCACGCGCCCCAGGTCCACCCGCTCCCGCCTCCCTCCGTGGAGCTGGCGGAGCTGCTCGGACGACTCGCGACAGGTGACGCCGATGCGCGCTGGGAGGCCTCCATGGCGTTGATGAAGGTCGGCGACGACGTCGCGGCCGAGCATGTGGCCCGGCTGCTGCGGACCGCCGACGACGTCCGGGCGCGCGAGGTCTCCGCGTGGCTGTTGTGCAGCCTCGGCGATGGCAAGCCCTCCATCATCGACGCGCTGCTCCAGTCCGTCGAGGACACCTCCGAGAGCATGGACGTGCGAGGCCAGGCCATCGAGGCCCTCGGCTCCCAGCGCACGATGGCGCCGACCCTGCGTGAGCGCGTGCTGGGCATCCTCGTCGAGCTGCTGGAGCACCCCGCCGCGGAGCTGCGCTTCTGGGCCTGCTTCGCGCTCGGCGCCTTCCGCCACCGCCCCGCCCTCCCCGCGCTGCGCAAGGTGGCCCAGGAGGATGAGCGCGTGAATCCCGGCTGGTGGTACGTCAGCGAGGAAGCGCTCGACGCGATTGCCCAGATCGAGTCACGGGAGTACCCAGACCGTATCCCCGTGCACCAACGTGGCCGCGCTGCGTCCTGACGCACCGTCTCCCCGTACGAGGCGTCGCCACCTCCCGAACGCCTCCACCGACAGCGGGACGGCCTGACGCCTCGCCGCGCCTCTCGCAGCCTCCGGCCCACGTCCTCCACCGAGTGGACCCGTGCCAGGGAACATGGAGCACGGGAGGTTCCCACCCTTCGGGGCAGCGTGGTTGATGCGACGCGCGCCCGTTACGAACATGGAACCTCGCGGTTGGCGGTCCAATCAGGGGGGCAGTGCGCAATGACGAAGCATCGACTGGGGCAAAGGCTCACGCATATCGCTTGTCTGCTGTCGCTGTGGGCGGGGGCCATGGCCTGCGGAGAGGGACACCTGGAGGCGCCGGAAGCAGCCGCGCCGGTGGACGGGCTGGAGACCCGGACCGCGAGGCAGTCCCCGGCGTTCACGGAGGCCCTCTTCTACGACAACTGCCCGGCCGCGTCGGTCGCGCAGGGCCCAACGCTCTATGTGTCGAAGAGCGGCCCGAGGGACCCGTCCAAGCCGCTCGGCTCCGACCTGAACCCCTACAGCACCATCATGGCCGCGGTGAAGGCGGCCCGCCCGGGCAACATCATCCTGGTGCGACAGGGCGACTACAACGAACAGGTCGCCATCACCGCGGCGAAGGGAGCGCGCCCCGGCACCGCCACCGCGCCCATCGTCCTGCGCGGGGAGCAGTCGGGCCAGCCCCGCATCCTCCCGGCCGCCACGAACGTGGGCAGCCTGGTCCAGGTCAGTCAGCCCTACTGGGTCGTCCAGTTCTTCGAGGTGGACGTGCAGGAGCGCCCCTCGTTCGCCGTGCTCTTCGAGAACAACACCCGGTGCTCACAGGTCCTCGACTCCAAGCTGCACGGGGGCCGCGCCGGCGGCGGTGTCATCACCAGCTACGCGGACTTCGTGCTCATCGACGACAATGAAATCTACGACTTCTCCAAGCAGAACACCGACTCGCACGGCGTGGCGATTCGCGGCGTGACGCGGAACGTGTTCATCGTGGAGAACGACATCCACGACGTCTCCGGGGACGCGGTGCAGTGTCAGCCCAACGGCGGCAGGCCCGCCGTCATCCTCGTCGAGCGCAATCGCTTGCATGACACCGGAGAGAACGGGGTCGACGTCAAGGCGTGCGACGACCTGCTCCTTCACGAGAACAAGATCTACAACTTCCCCAACCTCGCGAAGTACCCCTGGCAGGCGAACACCTCCGCCGCGGAGGGTGTGTTGGTGCACGAGGACGCGACGAACGTCCAAATCCTCTACAACGAAATCTGGAACGCGGGCCGGGGCATCTCCATCGGCGGCAACAACGTCATCGACATGCCCGTGAACGTGCAGATTGAAGGCAACCACGTGCACGACATCTATGACTATGCGAAGCGCAACAACGGCCAGGGCATCCGCATCGTCAAGGCGAGGGGCGTGACGCTGCTGGGGAACATCGTCGAGCGGACGTTCGACGCCGGGCTGCGCCTGGCCGCCGACCCGCCCAACGCCGTGCCGGGGCTGCTGGTCTACAAGAACACCCTGCGGGACATGCGGCTGTTCGTGCGTCTGGGCGCCAGGGCGTACCGGCCCGGCCTGGGCATGGACCTCAATCGCTACGAGGGCGCCTCGGGCGTCTTCACCATCACCGACGAGCTCTGGGAAGGAAGCCACGCCCGCTGGCGCGCGGTGCTCGCGCCGCTCTACCTGGACCAGTTTTCGGAGCGCATCATCCCCGGCTCCCGTCCCAAGGGGCTGACGGACGACGAGGGCGTCACGTCGACCTCGGGTGAGTAGTCAGCCCAGGCCGCGCTGATGGAGAGGGCCCACGCCCGCCGCGGGCCTTGCGTGGCGGGAGGCTTCAGCTTCCCGTCCGCTTTGCCTAGTCTCGGGTGCTCCTCCAACCCGGAGCACGCTGGTGGCGCGCATCGCATTCGTGGTGATTCCCCCTTTCGCGGACTGGGAGCCGGCGCTGCTGGCCGCGGGGGCGCGGGATGACTTCCGTGACCAGGTCTCCTGGTGGTCCCCGGGAGGCCGTCCCGTGCCGTCCATCGGGGGAATGACCATCCAGGTGGATGGCGCGGTCGAGGACTTCTCCCCGGAGAAGGCGGACGCGCTGGTGCTGATTGGCTCCAGCACCTGGATGACGCCTCAGAGTCCGGACCTGACGCCCCTGCTGCGCCGCGCGGTGGAGGCGGGGCTCGTCGTCGCGGGCATCTGCGGCGCAACGCTGGCGCTGGCTCGCGCGGGGCTGCTCGAGGGGCGCGCGCACACGAGCAACGACCTGGAGTTCCTCCAGAAGCATGCCCCGGGCTACCAGGGCGCCGCGCACTATCGCGACGTGCCGCAGGCGGTGAGGGACGGGCGCATCATCACGGCGTCCGGAGCGGCGCCCACCACGTTCGCCACCGAGGTGCTCGGCGCGCTGCACCCCGACGCGAGCCAGGCGATGGTGGACTTCCGCGCGTTCTTCGCTCGCGAGCACCAGGCCCCTTGAGGAGCACTCCGCCATGACCATCATCGAGCCCTTGCTGCTCGCCACCGGCGCCCTGGGCGGCCTCACGGGCGCCATCCTGGGCGTGCGCGCCGAGCCCTGGTGGGGCGTCGACGGAGTCCTCGGCGGCGTCATGCGGGGCTTCGGCGGCTTCGTGGGCGGCGCGCTCGCGTTGCCCCTGGTCTCGGGCGTGATTCTCTATGGACTGGGCCTGGTGCTGATGCGCCGCGAGGCGAGGAACAAGCAGAGGTCCTAGGCACCTCGCCCGCGCGTCTCAGTCCTGATAGCCCCGCGCCTGCAGGCGGAACAGGTGCGCGTAGCGGCCGTCCTTCGCCATCAGCTCGTCGTGGCTGCCCAGCTCGTCCACGCCGCCGTTGTGCAGCACCGCGATCTGGTCCGCCATCCGCACCGTGGAGAACCGGTGCGAAATCACGATGGCGATGCGGTCCGCCGCCAACGCCTGGAACCGCTCGAACAACGCGTGCTCCGCCTCCGCGTCGATGCTCGCCGTCGGCTCGTCCAGAATCAGCACCTCCGCGTCGTCCCGCATGAACGCCCGCGCCACCGCCAGCTTCTGCCACTGCCCCGCCGACAGCTCCTGCCCCTTCTCGAACCACCCGCCCAGCATCGTGTCGTACTGCCCCGGCAACGCCTCGATGACCCCGCTCGCCCCACCCAATTGCGCCGCCTTCACGATGCGCTCCCGGTCCTCCAACGCCGGCACGTGCCCCAACCCGATGTTCTCCGCCACGTTGAACTGGTAGCGCACGAAGTCCTGGAACACCGCCCCGAAGCGCGAGCGCAAATCCCCCACGTCCATGTCCCGGAGGTCCACGCCCCCATACAGAATGGCTCCCTCCGTCGGCTCGTACAGCCTGAGCAGCAGCTTCACCAACGTGCTCTTCCCCGCGCCGTTCTCCCCCACCAGCGCCAGCTTCTGCCCCGGCCGCAACGTCAACGACACGTGCCTCAACGCCCACGCCTCCTTCCCCGGATAGCGGAAGGACACGTCGCGCAGCTCGATGTCGTTGGTGCGCCCCCGGGGCGGTGACCTGGGCGGCGACACCCGCGCCACCTCGCTGCCCGTCGGTATCTCCAGGTACATGAAGAGGTTGCTCATGAAGAGCGCGTCCTCGTACATGGAGCCCACGCTCGTCAGGATGCCCTGGAACGCCGCCTGCCCCTGACGGAACACCCCCAGGTACAACACCATGTCACCCACGCTGATGGCCCCGTCCGCCGCCCGCCCCGCGACGAACAGGTAGCAGCCGTAGAACGCCGCCAGCGACAACAACCCCAACCCCAACCCCCACCCCATCCGCTTGAAGGCCAGCGCCCGGTCCTCCGCGAAGAACTTGCGGAACAAGTCCCGGTAGCGCCCCAACACCAGGTCCCCCAACCCGAAGAGCTTCACCTCCTTCACGTGGCTGTCCCGCGTGAGGATCCACTCCAGGTAGTTGAGCTTGCGCCCCTCCGGCGCGCGCCACGAGTACAGCCGGAAGCCCGCCATCGCCAGCCGCGCCTCCGCGATGAACGCCGGAATCGACGCCGCCACCAGCACCACCACGCTCCACGGCGACAGCGCAATCAACAGCGCCGCGAACGTGGAGAGCGTTATCGCGTTGCGGACGATGGAGAACGCCTGCATCACCAGCGACAGCGGACGGCTGCTCGCCTCGCGCCGGGCGTTCTGCATCTTGTCGTACGTCTCCGAGTCCTCGAAGTGCCGCAGCTCCAGCTCCAGCGCCTTCTGGAGGATGCGCTCGTTGAGCAGGTTGCCCAGGTTGGCGCGCAGGAGCTCCCGCGTCAGCGTCAGCCCGCGCTCCACCACCCCGGAGCCCAGCATCAGCGCGAACTCCAACCCCACCAGCCCGTAGACGCGCGAGTGCGCCTCGGCCGAGCCCTGCGCCGCCGCCACCACCGCGTCCACGATGAGCTTGCCCACCCAGGCGATGGCCGCCGGCAACACCGCCGCCACCAGCGTCAACAGCCCGAGCACGACGGCGCCCCGGGGGCTGGCCTGCCAGAAGATGCGGAACGTCCCGGGGAGCTGACGGAACAGGCTTCCGGCGCTCTTCAGCCGCTCCTTGAGGGAGCTCTTCGCGGGGAGGGTGGACTCGAGTGGACGGGGAGACACGTCCCCCGTTCATAACGTGCTCGCCCGACATCCGCTCGAAAGAGCCGCCCCTCACCCCACCGCGGGCTGCTCGTGCCGGGACACCAGCACGTCGCACGAGGATTGCGCCAGCACCCGCTCCACCAGCGACGCCTCGTCCCCGGCCCCTCGCGGGCCCGCCACCACCAGCAGGTCCGAGCCCAGCTCGAGCGCGTGCGCCAGGAGCGCCTCGCCCGGCTCCCCGGAGCGCAGCCGGGCCTCCAGCTCGCACCCCGTCTCCCGGTACGGCGCCAGGAAGCGGGCGAGCTCCAGGCGCGCGTCGAGCTCGCGCTCATGGCGCAGCATCACGAAGCGCTCCGGCGGCGCGCCCTGGGCCCGCAGCGCCGCCTCCTCCTCGCGCGTGTCCACCACGTGCAGCACCGCCACCGGCGTCAGGGGACACAGCCGCATCGTCAGCTCCAGCGCCCGCCGGGACTCACGCGTGAAGTCCACCGCGACCAGGGGGCTCTCGTACGGCCTCGCCGGATGGGGCCGCACCGCCAGCATCGACGTGTCCAGTTGGCGCAGCGCGCGCCGCACCATCGAGCCCTCTCCCAGCGACCTGCCCGGCGTCAGCACCCGCTCGCCGCCGAGCACCACCAGCTGGGCGCCCTGCTCGCGCGCCACCGCCGCGACCGCGTCCAGCGTGTCGCCCTGGCGCAGCTCCTCGCGCACCGTCACGTCCGGACGGTGGCGCAGCCTCCGACATGCCGCGTGCACGGCCTTGCGCAGACAGCCGCCCCCCAGCACCACGCCTCCGGGCGAGCCCTCCAACACCGGCCCCGCGTGCAGCAGCGTGAAGGTGGCGCCCAGGCCCAGGGGCAACCGCAGCGCCCGGGCCAGGGCGAGCTCGGAGCGCAGCGAGAAGTCCGTCGCCACCACCAGGCGCGTCAGCCCCCTGGGACCCCGGAAGGTCCCCGGCTGCAGCAACGGGATATCCAAACGGGTCAGCACATGCTGCCTCATCACGAGACCCTCCTTTCAATGGCCTTGCTGCTCCAGCGTCGGCGCCGTGGGGGCATGATTCGCCATCCCATGCGCCCGACAGGGACCTGTCCGCGAGCCGTTGCCCGCCGGTCCGCCGCGCCTCGCGGCCCAGGCCCCGTGAGGCCCTCACCTCGAAGATTCAGGCGGCCGCGCCGGGATGCCACCCTCGCCCCGGGGACGCCGTGTGCACGAGCGGGCGGAGGAGCCCTTCGGTCCTCGCGTGTGGCGGCCCACGTCACACGACTGGCGGCCAGCGCCACACGACTCGTCCTCGAGTGAGGGTGGAGCACGACTCCCGTCCCGCGGGGCCGTGCGGAGTGGGGGCGGACGGCCGCCTCACACCGTGGGGTGTCCCCCTGAAAAAACTCCAGGCGCGCCGCATCCGTATCCCTCACGGGAGTTCCACGCGCGCATTCCTGCCTGGAGATTGGCGCGCTTGGCACGTTCGCGGAGCAACAGAGCGTCTTCAGCGGGCCGCGCGGGGAGCGGCCGGAGCTTTGCAGAAGGGCTCCGACGACAGCGCGGTGGGTGGTGGCGGGACGGACGGGAAGCTGAAGAAGGGGGAGGACCAATGCGCGGCGTCATCACCGGAAGAGAGGTGGTCACCAATCTGGGTCTCATCTACCGAGAGTTCGGCGCGGGCTGTGTGCTGCGCTGCTTGTGGGTGATGCTCAGCGGGAAGACCACGACGTTCCTCGAGGTGGCGTGTCCGCCCGAGGTGAAGCGCTAGCCACGGCGACGGGCCGCGAGGAGAGCCTCCCCGCGACCCGGCCGTGTGCTGGTTTGCTCGTCGCCGAGAATCAGAACTCGTCGCGGCGGGGCTTGTCGTCGTCCACCGCGTCCCGGACGGCGCGCTTGGCGTCCTCCAGCTTCTCCTTGGCGTGGCCCTTGGCCGTGTCGACCTTGCCCTCCGCTTCCAGCGAACGGTCGCCGGTGGCCGCGCCCACGGTCTCCTTGATCTTGCCCTTGGCCTTGTCGATCAACTCACCCATGTCACTCTCCTGTGGCTGTGAGCTCGTGAGAGCCGTTGTGGAGTGAGTGTGGGCATGGCCCTGGAGTCGTGCAGGAGGGCCAGGCCGCTCGCCTGCTCGGGTGGCGGGGGCCGGCCCCTTCCAGAAGCAGTCCCGCAATTCAAGGAAAATACCCAGACATTCAGGCGAGCGAAGCGCGGCCACGGACTTGCGGAGGTCCGGTGGCCCCAGTGGAATGGGGGGAGCCCGAGACGCTCCCTGGTTGGAATCCTTCCCCCCTGCTGAAACGGGACATTGACGCAAGGCGCGCTGCCCCGCACGCTGAAGTCACTGCCACCCCGGAGTCACTGCTTCCCGATGTCCACTCCTCCGCTTCCGACCCCTGGCGCGCTGTTCCGGCGGATGTACCTGTTGCGCTCCCTCATCACGACGGTGGCCTTCTGCCCGGCCCTGTACGTGGACATGCAATTGCTGTCACTGGAGGGGCCGAAGGCGACGCGCATCCTGCTGGGAGTCATCACGCCGCTGGTGCTGGGGCTGTGCGCGGTGGCGCAGCCGATGGTGGTGTTGCCGTGGCTCCTGAAGCGGGCCATGGCGACGCAAGGGCGGCTGCGGGTGGAGCGGTTGATCCGCATCCCGTCGCAGCTGGCGTTCGGCGAGTCGATGGTGTCGTGGTTCATCGGCGGGGTGCTGTTCAACGGGGGCGTGGCGTTCCTGTTGGACCGGCCGATGTCGGTGGTGCCGGTGGGCGTGGCGGTGTCGATGAGCGCGGGGCTGTTCAGCAGCCCGCTCCTGTACATGCTCTATGAGCAGGTGCTGATGCCCACGGTGCTGGACGCCTACCAGAAGGCGCCCAGCGCGCGGCCCGCCGGAGAGGGCTTCGCGCCCCGACAGCTGTGGCTGCTGCCCGCCACCGTCGTCTCCGCGCTGCTCGTCACCTGTCTGACGAGCGTCGTGACGCTGAACCTGCGCATCGAGCGGGAGCTGGGGGCGCTGGCGAAGGACATCGAGTCGAAGGGCCAGGCCGCGTCGGCGGCGCAGGTGCGCGCCACGGTGGCGCCGCTGCAGAAGGACCTGGTGCTGCCGGTCGTCATGTTCGGCGGCTACGCGGCGCTGGGCTCCATCCTCACGGCGGCGTGGGCGGCGCGGCGGCTGGCCAAGGGCTCGCGCGCGGTGGGCGCGTCGCTGGAGGCGCTGGTGGAGGGCCGCGCGGCGCCGCCGCGGTGGGTGTCCACGGACGAGCTGGGCGACCTGGCCGCGACCACATGGCAGCTGTACCAGCGGCTGCAGGAGCTGCCGCGCTCGCTGCGCACGTCTGCGGGGGACCTGGCGCAGGCGGGCACGCGGCTGTCGGAGGCGAGCAACCAGCAGAACCAGACGCTGTCGCGGCAGGCGGCGGCGCTGCACCAGGCGCGCGCCACGGCGCAGGAGATCCAGCAGGCGTCGCACGTGGCGGCCTCTCGCGCCACCAGCATCCTCCAGGTGGCCGAGCGCGCCGCCGCGGTGGGCCGGCTGGGCGAGGAGTCGCTGCAGGGCACCGAGAAGGGCCTCGCGTCCATCCGCGACATCGCCGACGGGCTGCACGGGCAGATGCAGGACCTGGAGCAGCGCGCGCGGGAGGTCGGCCGCGTGTCGGAGGTGGTGAAGGCGCTGGCGGACCAGTCGCACATGCTGGCCATCAACGCGGCCATCGAGGCCACGCGCGCGGGTGAGCACGGCAAGGGCTTCGGCGTGGTGGCGCGGCAGATGCGCGAGCTGGCGGACCAGTCCGTCCAGGCGACCAACCAGGTGCGCGGGCTGCTGGAGACGATGGCCTCGGCGGCCACCCAGGCCACGGAGATGACGGACCGGAGCGCGGCGGGGGTGGAGACGGCGCTGGCGCCGCTTCGCACCAGCGGCGAGCGGCTGCGCGAACTGGCCACGCTGTCGCGCGAGTCCGCGTCCGCGGTGCGGCAGATCGCCGAGGCCGTGGCCCAGCAGCACCAGGGCGTGGACCAGCTGTTCGCCGCGGTGCGCGAGCTGGATGAGCTGACCACGGACACGCTGCGCCACCTGGACACCACGCAGCAGGCGGCCGTCGCCGTCACCCACGCCACCGGACAGGTGTCGCAGCTGGCCCAGCGCTACGTCTGAGCGAGCGCGGCCTCCTCGGGGGACACGGGCGGCTCGGGTTCGAGTCGCCCGTCGGGCCCCAGCACCGGGGCGCGGAGCAGCACCACCAGCCGGCCCACGAGCAGGCCCAGGCGGCCGAGGCGCTCGCGGGGCTCGGGGCCGTCCTGCTCGAAGCTCGCCGCGTCCAGGTACGCAAGCTGGACCTCGGCCCTCGACTGGAGCGCGCCCACGCGGGTCTCCAGCGAGGTGAGCCTTCCGAGCAGGGCGTCGAGGAACTCCGTGGCCTGTCGGAGCGTCGCCGCGCAGGCGTCCAGCTGACGCACGCGGGCCTCGTCGGTGTCCTCCACGGTGCTCGCCGAGGCCCATGGCGCCGCGGCCTCGAACAGGGAGACCCCATCGACGACCACCGGGGCCGCGTCCTCCTGCAGCCAGCCTCGCTCCATCCACGTGAGCACGGGCTCCCAGCCGGGGGGCACGGGCGCGCCCGCGCCCAAGAGGGGCCACGCCCGGCGCGCGGCGCGGGAGACGGGCTCGGAGGGCAGCGCCTCCAGGGCCGCGAGGGCCTCGGGCGGGAGCACGTCCTCCCGCTTCGCGTGCTCCCAGCGCTCCAGTCGCGCGAGCAGTCCTCGCAGGGGCTCGACGACCTCCGCTCGGGCACGGGCCTGACGCTCGCCGTAGGAGGCGAGGCCCGTGCGCACGCGCAGCCGGGCGGACTTGAGCGCGCCGAGCGCGGCGGCGTGTCGCTCACGGGCCTGGGCGAGCGCGGGGGACTCGACGACGCGGCCCTGGTCCCAGACCTTCTTCGCACCGAGCCCCAGCGCCGTCAGCACCAGGCCTCCCACCGCGAATGGGATGAAGAACGGCATGGGAGACAGCTTCGCATCCGTGGGGCCTCGTTGCGAGCCGGTCTCCCTTGGCCTGCATGGCTGGAGAGGAGGCGCGGCCGGAGTGACGCGGCGCAGTGCCGCGTCAGCCTGCGCGCGCCTGGGGCGCCGACCGCGCCTCATCCTCCAGCGGCGGCACGTACGGCCAGCCCGGCAGCGGCCCCTTGCCCGCCTCGCGCGTCAGGTAGTCCGCCGCGATGTTCGCGCTCTCCATGATGGTGAGCAGTCCGCTGCCCGGGTGCGTGCCTCCGCCCACCCAATACAACCCCTCCACGTCCGGACTCTTCACCCGCGGCCGCAGCGGGCCCAATTGCATCCACGTGTGCGAGAGATTGAAGACCGCGCCCCGGAACACGTTGAACTCGTCCCGCCACGTCTGGGCCGTGAAGTAGCGCTCCGCGCGGATGTGCTGACGCACGCCCTTGAGCCCCACCTTCTCCAGCATCGCCGGGATGCGCTCGCGCAGCGTCGCCTCCGTCTTCGCCCAGTCCACCGGCCGCGCCGTGTTCGGCGTGGGCACCAGCACGTAGAGCGTCGAGTGTCCCTCCGGCGCCCCCTTCGGGTCCGTCACCGACGCGTTGCACACGTAGAAGGGCGGGTCGTCCACGTCCAGCTCCCGGTCCTCCAGCGCGTCCCGGTCCGTGCGCCGCGCCGACTCCGAGAGGTAGATGAGGTGGTGCGGCAAATCGTCGTAGCGCGTGTCCAGGCCGTAGTACGCCATGAACGTGCTGCACGAATACTTCGCCTTCTCCAGCGCCGCGTCCGTCAGCCGCGAGCCCTCACGCGCCTCGGCCGACAAGAGCTTCGTCGCCGCGTAGGGCAGATCCGCGTTCAGCACCACCGCGTCCGCCTCCAGCACCTCGCCGCCCTCCAGCTCCACGCCCGCCACGCGCCCTGCCTCCACGCGCACGCGCTTGACGGGCGCGCCCATCCGGAACGTGGCGCCCAGGTCCTGCGCGCACCGCATCATCCCGCGCGCCAGCTCCCGGAAGCCGCCGTCCACGTGCCACACCCCGAAGGCCAGCTCGATGAAGGGAATCACGCTGAACACCGACGAGCACGTCGTCGGGTGCAGGCCCAGGTACTTCGACGGGTACGCCAGCGCGTACGTCAGCCGGTCGTCGTGGAAGAACGAGTCCAGGTGCTTGTAGAGCGTCTGCCAGGGCTTGAAGCGCAGCGTGGAGGCCAGCCGCCAGGGGGCGTAGTAGGCGAGGCTGCCCGCGTGCGTGCAGATGAACTTCTCGTACGCGATGCCGTACTTGTCCTTCCCCTCGGCGAGCCAGCGCCTGAGGCCCTCCACCTGCTGGGGACCGAAGCGCGCCACCTCCGCCTCCATCCGCGCGGGGTCCCGGCTGGTGTCCAGCTGGGAGCCATCCCAGAAGTGCAGCCGCGTGTTGACGTCCAGCGGGACCAGCTTCACGTAGTCCGCCAGCCGACGTCCGGAGCGCTCGAAGATGCGCTCCAGCACCCCCGGGAGTTGGAGGATGGAGGGCCCCGTGTCGAGTGTGTACTCGCCTTGGGCTCCGAGCGTCAGCCCCTTCATCCGCCCTCCGGGCACCGGGTCCTTCTCCACCACGGTGACGCGAAAGCCCTGCCCGGCCAGGTTGATGGCGGCGGACAGCCCGCCCGGTCCTGCTCCCACGACGATGACGTGACGCACCATGGCTCCTAGAATGCCCCGAGCGAGCAGCCGTTGCAGTGTCGCTCACGCGGACGGATGGACGGGGATTGTGTTTCAGGCCCGGGCGTTTCTCCTGGAGGACACTCGTGTCGACCTCCCTCGCCTCCCACGTGCGCCGCAACGCGGCCGCCCTCCTCGCCCTGCTGATGGGGCTGCTCGTCACGGCGGGGGCGACCACGTACATCCGGCGGGGGGTGAGCCTGCGCAGGCAGCAGCTCTTCGATGACGCCACCGCGGACGGCTCCGTGGCCCTCCAGCAGCGCCTGGACGTCTACCAGGCCATGCTCCTGGGCACGCGCGGCGTCTTCACCGGCAGCGAGGCGGTGGAGCGGCGCGAGTTCCGCGCGTACACGGAGAGCCTGGAGGTGCGCCAGCGCTACCCCGGCATCCAGGCCGTCGGCCTGGCGCGGTGGCTGAGCCGGGACGAGCTGGCGCGGCACGAGGCCCGGATGCGCCAGGAGGGCTTCCCCCAGTACCGGGTGTGGCCCGAGGACGCGCGCGAGCACCACGCCGTCGTCGACCTGGTGGAGCCGTTCGACGTGAACAACCTCCGGGTGCTCGGGTTCGACATCATGTCCGAGCCGGCGCGCAGGGCGGCGCTGGAGCGCGCGATGCGAAGCGGCCTGCCCGCGGCCACCGGCAAGGTGCAGCTGGTCTCCGAGCCCGTGGACCAGGTGGCCCAGGCGGGCTTCGTCATCTACGTCCCGCTCTACGCGGGGATGGTGGAGCCCACCACGCCCCAGGCCCGCGGCGAGCGGCTGGAGGGGTTCGTCTTCGGCGCCTTCCGCATGAAGGACTTCGTGGAGGGCCTGCGCTTCCAGGGCTTCCAGTCCACCATCGACCTGACCATCTACGACGGCGCCACCGTGAGCGAGCCGGCGCGGCTCTACACCTCGCACCCCGGCGCGCCGGACGCGGGGGGGCTCCGGCAGCAGCTCACCGTGCAGGTGGCCGGGGTGCCGTGGACGTTGGTGTTCACCACCCGCGAGGCCTTCATGAGGGGCACGCGCTCCAGCCATCCCTTCACGGTGGCGGGCGGCGGCCTGCTGATGTCGCTGCTGCTCTTCCTCGTCACCCGCGCGCAGGTGAACGCGCGCGCCCTGGCGGAGCAGGCCAGCGCCGAGCATCGACGGCTGGCCGATGAGGCCCAGGCCGCGGTGCGCGTGCGCGACGAGTTCCTCAGCGTGGCCGCGCACGAGCTGCGCACGCCGCTCACCTCGCTCAAGCTCCAGCTGCAGCTGCTCTTCCGACAGCTGAGGCAGCCGGGGCCGCTGGACGCGGAGCGGCTGGAGCGCGGAGTCGAGACGTGCGAGCGGCAGACCACCCGGCTCACCAAGCTGGTGGACAGCCTGCTGGACGTGGCGCGCCTGTCGAGCGGGCGGATGGAGCTGCAGCTGGAGGACGTGGAGCTGGGGGAGCTGGTGCGGGAGCTGGCGCGTCGCTTCGAGGCGGAGGCCCAGGCCGCGGGCGTGCGGCTGGAGGTGGACGCGCCCGAGCCGATGACGGGCCGGTGGGACCGGCTGCGCCTGGAGCAGGTCCTCACCAACCTGATGTCCAACGCGCTCAAGTACGGACACGGCGCGCCGGTGGACGTGCGCGTGAGGGGCGACGCGGAGCGGGCGCGCGTGGAGGTGCAAGACAGGGGCATCGGCATCGCCCCCGAGGACGCCGCGCGCGTCTTCGACCGCTTCGAGCGCGCGGTGTCCAGCCGGCACTACGGCGGGCTGGGGTTGGGCTTGTTCATCACCCGCCAGCTCGTGGAGGCCCATGGGGGCCGCATCCTCCTGGAGAGCCGCCCGGGCGAGGGCTCCACCTTCATCGTCCACCTTCCTCGCGCCGGGCCTGGCCCTCATGGACACCCCTTGAGGTCAGCTCACTCGTAGGTCGGCAGGCACTTGTTCTGCCAGACGCAGTGCCGGGCTCCCGACGAGGCTTGGTTGCACGTCGCCTGCGTCTTGTACTGCGCGCAGAAACACTCCCAGGCATTGCCAGTACAGAGCCCCTGCTCCGTCTGTGAGGGGGACTCGGGCTGCGGCTCGGCTTCGACTCCTCCACCGCACGCGGACAGCCCCAGCAGCGAAACCAACACGACAAAGCGACGCATGGTGTGTACTCCGGCGCAAGGAGGGTGGCCCACCCTCGGAGGGGAACTCGACCTTGCCCCACGGTTGTCTGGACTGTCTAGTTCGACTCCAGGACACACGTGGGCGCCGGGTGGCGCATGAATCGTGAGCGCCAGTCCCACGCCTTCGCGCCGTATGCAGTCAGCGGATTTGGATACCCAGACACGAGGAGGCAAACCATGGGTGCATTGGATGGACGAATCGCGGTCATCACGGGCGGGGCCACGGGCATCGGGCTGGCCATCGCCGAGCGCTTCGCGAGCGAGGGCGCGGAGGTGGTCATCGCCGGCCGGCGTCAGGGGCGGCTGGACGAGGCGGTGGCGCGGATTGGCCATGGCGCGCGCGGCGTGGTGACGGATGTGGGAGACGAGGCCCAGGTGGTGCGGCTGATGGAGTCGGTGCCCCGGGTGGACCTGCTGGTGACGTGCGCGGGCGGCGCGGTGTTCGGGCCGGTGGAGACGGTGCCGATGAGCGCCTGGGAGGCGCTGTTCAAGGACCGCTTCTTCGGACAGCTCTCCGCGGTGCGTCACGCGGTGCCGAAGATGCGGGAAGGGGGCGCCATCCTGTTGTGCTCGGGCATCGCCGGGCACGCGGCGCTGGCGAACTACGCGGGCGGGGCGGGGCTGTGTGGCGGCATCAACGCCATGGGGCGCTCGCTCGCGGTGGAGCTGGCGCCCCGGGGCCTCCGGGTGAACGTGCTGTCACCCGGGCTCACGAAGGACACGGCCATCGACTGGGGCGTGCCGGTGACGCAGGTGGGGGCGTTCCTGGACACGCTCGCCGCCCACGTCCCGATGAAGCGCGCGGGCGCTCCCCGGGACATGGCCGACGCGGCGTTCTTCCTGGCGACGTGTGCCTATGCCACCGGCATGGTGCTGGACGTCGACGGTGGCTGGACGGCGGTGTGAGGCATTACCAGGCGTAGTCCTCGGGCGCGGGTTTGTGGCCCGGGAAGATTTCGTCCAGCCGGGCCAGCGTCTTCTCATCGAGCTTCACGTCGAGCGCGCGCAGGGCGGCGTCGAGCTGGCCCGCCACGCGCGGTCCGATGATGGGCGCGGTGACGGCGGGCTGGTGCAAAAGCCACGCGAGCGCGACGTCTCCGGGCTCGTGGCCCAGCTCGGCGGCGAGGGCTTCGTAGCGTTCGATCTTCTCCTGGTTCTTCTGGAGGGCCTCTCGCGCGCGGCCCTCCAGGCGGCGCTTGCCCTCGCGCTCCTTCTTGAGCACGCCGCCGAGGAGGCCGCCGTGGAGGGGGGACCAGGGCAGCACGCCCAGGCCGTAGTGACGGGCGGCGGGGAGCACTTCGAGTTCCACGGTGCGCGCCAGCAGGTTGTAGAGGGATTGCTCGCTGATGAGGCCCAGGAAGTCGCGCCGTGTGGCGGCGGCCTGGGCCTGGGCGATGTGCCAGCCGGCGAAGTTGCTGCTGCCGACGTAGAGCACCTTGCCCTGGGTGACGGCGACCTCGAGGGCCTGCCAGATCTCCTCCCACGGGGTGGCGCGGTCGACGTGGTGGAACTGGTAGAGGTCGATGTAGTCGGTGCGCAGGCGCTTGAGGCTGGCGTCGAGGGCGCGGCGGATGTTGAGGGCGGACAGCTTGCCCTCGTTGGGCCAGTCGCCCATGGGGCCGTAGACCTTGGTGGCGAGCACGGTGCGCTCGCGGCGCCGTCCGCCCTGGGCGAACCAGTTGCCGATGACCTGCTCGGTGCGGCCCTTGTTGTCGCCGAAGCCGTAGACGTTGGCGGTGTCGAAGAAGTTGATGCCGCGCTCCAGCGCGGTGTCCATGATGGCGTGGGACTCGGGCTCCTCGGTGTTCCAGCCGAAGTTCATCGTGCCCAGACACAGCCGACTGACGGAGAGCCCCGAGCGACCCAGGTTCGTGTACTGCATGGCGACTCCTTCGCGGCCGAGGGACTCCAGCGCGCCACGGCGGTCCGGCCCAGGCCGCCAGGCGCCGCGTACAGTGACGAGTCACCGGGGCCGAGTCGAGCGTCCTGGACGGACTTCGGGGGGTTGTCGTGCGCAGGCGACACAAGTCAGCGCGCCCCTCCTCTTCGTTTCACCGCGACGTGGGGAACCGAAGGCGGTCAAGCAGGCGGAGGCACGCAGCGCCTCCAGGAGTCCTCGTGAGGGGTGGCCAGGGAGTCAGGCGCCCGCGGACGATGGCGACCTCTTCGTCGGTACTTATCGTTGGTCCGTCGTTGGAGCGCGCTTCGAGCCACTTCATTCCGGGAGCCACCCCATGAAAGCCGTCGTGCTGAAGGCCTATGGAGATGCGGACAACCTCGTCGTGACGGAGATGCCCGAGCCGAAGGTGGGCCCGGGAGACGTGAAGGTGCGCGTCATCGCCGCGAGCATCAACCCGGTCGACTGGAAGATTCGTCGAGGCGACATGAAGGAAGTGATGCCGGTGACGTTCCCCGCCATCCTCGGACGGGACGTCTCGGGAGAGGTCGTCGAGGTGGGGCAGGGCGTGAAGGGCTTCAAGAAGGGCGACCGGGTGATGGGCGTGGTGTCCTCGGGCTATGCGGAGACGGTGGTCGCCCCCGAGGAGGTCTGGGCCCGGGTGCCGGACTCGCTGGAGCTGAAGGACGCGGCCGCGCTGCCGTTGGTGACCCTGACGGGCGTGCAGTTGATCGAGGAGCAGATGAAGCCGGCCCCGGGGGACACGGTGCTCGTCACCGGCGCGGTGGGGGCGGTGGGACGCGCGGCCCTGTTCGCGGCGAAGGCGCGGGGGGCGAAGGTCTGGGCGGGCGTACGGGCCACGCAGGTGGAGGAGGCCCGGAAGCTCGGCGTGGACGGGGTGGTCGCGCTGGAGGATGCGAGCGACATCGCGAAGCTGCCGACGCTGGACGCCGTGGCGGACACGGTGGGCGGCAAGGCCGTGGCGGCGGTGTTGGACAAGGTGAAGCGCGGCGGGCGGGTGTGCAGCGTGGTGGGGGAGCCGAAGGGGGCGAAGGAGAAGGGCCTCCAGGTGAGCAGCTTCTTCTCGCACCCGGATGGACGCCGGCTCGCGCAGCTGGGAGAGAGCGTGGCCAAGGGCGAGTTGACCATCCCGATTGGCAAGACGTTCAAGCTGGATGAGGCGAAGGACGCCCAGAAGCACGCGGAGAAGGGCGGCACTGGCAAGGTGCTGCTCGTCAACTGAGCTCTCGGCTCGGTCGCGGAGGAGTCCCCGGACGTGAGCCCGGGGACTCCTCGTCGAGCCCCTTGGATGCGTCGCTTCAGAGCAGGTCCACGTCCGTCAGCGCGGAGACGATTCGCAGACAGGCGCGCAGGGAGGGGCCCGGTGGCGTGGGGCCTCTCGCGATGGCGAGCTCCACGTGTCGTGCGTGTCCGGCGATGGAGCGATAGACGGCGCCCTCGCGCGTGAAGGTGCGCACGGACTCCGGCAACAAGGCGCAGCCGAGCCCCGCGGCGACCAGGCTGACGATGGTGAACCACTCCCCCGCCTCCGCCACGAAGGTCGGCGCGAAGCCCGCCTCCAGGCACATCCCCGTCACCGCGTCATGCAGCGAGGGCGCCGTGTCACGCGGAAAGCCGATGAACGGTTCGTCGGCGAGCTGCTCCAGGGGCACTCGCGTCTTGCGTGCCAGTCGATGCCCCGAGGGCAGCACGACGACGAGCGGCTCGCGACGGAGCGTGTCGATGCGCACTCCCGACGCCGTCACGGGGCCTCGCACGAAGGCCACGTCGAGCCCTCCCAGTCGCACCTCCTCCAACAACGTCGTGCTGTCCGCCTCACGCAACATCAGGTGGACCTCCGGGTGCTCGGCGCGCAGTCGACGGAGCACCTCGGGCACGAGCGAGAACGAGGCCGGACTCAGGAAGCCGACGCGCAGCAACGTCTGCTGCCCCGCCGCCGTGCGCTGCGCGGCCTCCGTCGCATGGGAGAGGTGCACGAGCGCGCGCCGCCCCGCGTCCAACAGGGCCTGTCCCGCGGGGGTCAGCTCCACGCGCCGTCGGTCCCGGCGCAGCAACTGGCAGCCGAGCTCCTCCTCCAGCCGGCGAATCTGCTGACTGAGCGCCGGCTGCGCGAGGTGGAGCCGCTCGGCGGCCTTGCGGAAGTGCAGCGTCTCCGCGACCGCGATGAAACAACTGAGGCGACGGGTGTCGAGGGGCGGTGATTTCACTGCGTTATCACAGGGTGGTTTTTCCGTATTGGACGCCGCTTCGAACGCCGGGTCTAGAGTCCCCCATGTCCTCGCGCTTCTTCGTCCTCGTGACGGGGCTGTTCCTCGGATTCACCGCCCATGCCTCGGCCCCGGAGGCCGTCCCCCGCTTCGAGCCGACGCCCTGCCCCGCCACCGTCGCGTCCGACGAGGCCATCGACTGCGGCCTGCTCGTCGTCCCGGAGAACCGACAGAAGGCGGACAGCCGCCTCATCAAGCTCCCGGCGATGCGCCTGCGCAGCCGCGCCCAGAAGCCGGCCCCGGATCCCCTGCTCTTCATGCCCGGCGGGCCCGGTGTCAGCGCCGTCTCCAACGTGCGTTCCGGCAAGCGCAACCCGCTGCTCGATGAGCGCGACTTCCTGGTCCTGGAGCCTCGTGGCGGGAAGCTGGCGCAGCCCGCGCTCGAGTGCCCGGGCATCAACGCGCTCAAGGGGGAGATTGCCGCGGGCCGGCTGCGGGGCCAGAAGGCGCAGGACGCGCTGACGAAGGAGGCCGGGCGCTGCCGCGCGAAGTGGGCCTCCGAGGGCGTGGACCTGGATGGCTACACGACGGCCGCCACGGCGGATGACATCGACGCGCTCCGGCAGGTGCTCGGGTACAAGACGCTGAACCTGCAGGGCCTCTCGTACGGCACGCGGCTGATGCTCACGGTGGCGCGCCGGCACCCGGGGACGGTGCGCTCGCTCATCCTCGATTCGGTGCTGCCGCCCGAGGTGAACTTCGACGAGGTGTCCGCCGCGAACTTCCAGCGCGTGCTCAACGGGGTGTTCGATGGCTGCGCCCTCGACCGGGAGTGTGGCGCCGCCCACCCGGAGCTGCGCAAGCGCTTCGCCCAGCTCGTCGCGGCGGCGGACCGGAAGCCGCTGGTGCTGGTGCTGAATCCATCGAAGACAGAGGGCAAGCCGGTGGAGGTCCGGGGCGCGGAGGTCGTCCGGGCCATCGACGCGGCACTGCACGACCCGAAGCGCATCCCGCTGGTGCCTCGCATCATCTCGCGAGCGGCGGCGGGGGATTACTCGGAGCTGACGCCGCTGGTGGAGGACAGCCTGGGGCCCTCGACGATGACGTGGGGCTTGAGGCTGTCGGTCTGGTGCTCGGAGGAGCTTCCTTTCGAGGACACCCAGCGCATCGCCGCGCAGCGGGCGCCCTCAGTGGGGCTCGGGGGTGTGGACCAGGGCACGGCGTCGGTGGAGACCTGCCGCGCCTGGAACGTGGCGCGCGCTCCAGCCGAGGAGAACACGCCGGTGACGAGCGACGTCCCCACGCTGGTGTTCGCCGGCGAGTTCGACCCGGACACGCCTCCGGATTGGGGGCGACAGCTGCTCGAGTCGATGCCTCACGCGCGCTACGTCGAGATGCCGGGACAGAGCCACGGCGCGTCCTTCAATCGCTGCGGCGGAGAAATCACGCTCGCCTTCTTGCGTGCCCCCGAAGCGCCCCTGCCCCTGGACTGCGTGACGAAGCTGCGCGGCGCGGACTTCGGCCAGAGCGCCGCTGTCGCGCCCCCCTGAGCGCGGGGGCCTACGTCGACAGGCCCGCCCTGGGCCGCATCAGCCGCGCGCCCAGGGACACCACGGCCCACCACACCAGGCCCCAGAAGAGCGCGAGCAACAGCCACCCCTCCAACGACGGCGGCGCCCAGCCTCCCGACTCGCCAGGTCCGTACACGCGCAACCCCAGGCCGCTCAACAGCATCAACGGCAGATAGACCGAGCCCGCCACCACCGGCCCCAAGGCCTCGACCGGGAACACCGTCACGAGGAGCTGCGCCCCCAGGAGCGCGCCCCAGACCACCCATCGCAGTCGCATGGCCTCCCAGCCTCCGGTGACACGTCTCCTGGGTCAAGGCGCGCCCGCCACGTGCACGCACCGCGTCGTGGACCGCCTCGTCCGCGTGCATTTCACCTCCCGCTCGCGCTCCGTTTCGGGTGGAATCCGCGCCCCATCCCGGAGGCCGCACCATGTCGTCGACCGCATCGCCCCTCGCCGCGCCCGAAGCCTGGAACCTCGTCGCCCCCGAGTACGTGCGCGAGCTGCTCCCGGTGTTCGAGCACTTCGCGAAGGACGCGCTGACCCGCGTGGCCGCCCCCTCCGGCGCCCACGTCCTGGATGTCGCCGCCGGGCCCGGCACCCTCGCCCTGCTCGCCGCCCGTCAGGGCCTGCGCGTCACCGCCATCGACTTCGCCCCCAAGATGCTCGCCGCCCTGCGTGAGCGCGCCACCTCCGCCGGGCTCGACATCGACGCGCAGGTCGGCGACGGCATGGCCCTGGAGCTGTCCGAGCAGACCTTCGACGCCGCCTTCTCCCTCTTCGGCCTCATGTTCTTCCCCGACCGCCCCCGGGGCTTCCGCGAGCTGTACCGCGTGCTGCGCCCCGGCGGCCGCGCCGTCGTCTCCAGCTGGCGCCCCATGGAGCACTCCCCCGCCATGAACCTGGTCTACCAGCGCTTCGCCGAACAGCTGCCCGGCCAGGGCGCTCCCCGCGGCGGCGTCATGCCCCTGTCCGACCCCGACACCTGCCAGCAGGAGATGGGCGCCGCCGGCTTCGACGACGTCCACGTCCACCAGGTCTCCGTCCCCGCCCACTACCCCTCCACCGCCGCCATGGTCGACGCCATGATGCGCGCCGCCGCCCCCGTCGCCCTCGCCCGCCGCGCCCTGGGCGCGCAATGGCCAGACATCGAGAAGACTGTCGTGGACAAGGTCACCCAGGACCTGGGGCCCGGCGCACAGGTCGTCCAGTTCAATGCCTACCTCACCGTCGGCATCCGTCAACCGACCCCGTCTTCCAATATCAGACACCCCTCCACTCCCAAGGGTTGAGCAGCCGACAGTCCGACAGCTTTTCGGCGGGGGCCTCCGTACGTCTACCGGATTCTGGCTTTTCCTCTCTTCGGAACACTTGCACTGCCATTGCAACTTCCGGAGACAGCGTGGGGACCTACCGGATCGTCAAGAAGCTCGCCGCGGGAGGCATGGCCGAGGTCTATCTCGGCAAGGTGGTGGGCGCGGAGGGCTTCGAGAAGCCTGTCGCCGTCAAGCGCATCCTGCCGTCGTTCGTGCAGGACACGTCCTTCGTGGAGCTGTTCCTGCGCGAGGCCAAGCTGGCCGTCACGCTGCAGCACGGCAATGTCTTGCAGGTGCTGGACCTGGGCACGAGCGCGGGCCAGTACTACATGGTGATGGAGTTCGTGGACGGGGAGAACCTGAGCGCGCTCATCAAGGCGGCGCGCAAGCGACAGGTGCCCCTGGGCCTTCGTGAAATCTGCTTCATCGCCCAGCAGGTCGCCGACGGGCTCGCGTATGCCCATGGGCGCACGGACCCGTCCGGCGCGCCGCTCGACATCGTCCACCGCGACATCAACCCCGCCAACGTCATGGTGGCCAGCAACGGCGGCGTGAAGCTGGCCGACTTCGGCATCGCCAAGGTGGCCGACGAGGAGCGGCAGGAGACGCAGGCCGGCATCCTCAAGGGGAAGATCAACTACCTCTCCCCCGAGCAGGTGCACGGGCGCCCCGTGAACCAGCGCAGCGACATCTTCCTGTTGGGTCTGCTGCTCTACGAGATGCTCGCGGGCAAGCGGCTCTTCGAGGGCAGCACGCCGCAAATCATCCACACGCTGGGCAGCTTCGACGAGCGCACCCTGGAGCCGCTGCCGGGCGTGCCCGCGCCGCTGTGGGATTTGCTCCTGCGCGCGCTGGCGGCCAACCCGGACGCGCGCTGCCCCGCCGCCCGCGAGTTCTCCGAGGGCATCCAGAGCTTCCTCTTCGACCACCGGCTGCGCGTGGGCGCCGCCGACATCGCCAGCCTCTTCGCCCGCGCGCTCCCCGAGTGGCGCTCGCCGCTGGCGGACCTGGCCGGCGCGCCGGGCGAGGAGATCCGCCTGGTGGACGAGGACCTCGCGCGCATGCGGACGCCCGCGCCTTTGCCGCCCCGGGAGGCGCGCCGCCCCGGGGCCGCCACGCTCGCGCCGCCCACGCTGCGTCCGGTGACGCCGCCACCCTCGGGCCCCCAGGCCACGTCCGTGGTCCGGCAGCCCGTGCAGGGCGCCGAGCCGGCCACGCGCCTGGGCTCGCCTCCGCTGCTCGGCACCCGCGTCGTGCGGGCGCGACAGCAATTGGGCGCCATCCTGCTGACGCGCGGCATGGTGACGCCGCACATCCTGAACGAGGCGCTCACGATTCAGAGGAAGCGCGGCGGCAGGCTGGGCCAGGTGCTCGTCCACGAGCGCTGGCTGGAGCCCGACAACCTGGTGCTCGCGCTGTCCGAGCAGTTCGGGCTGCCGCACATCACCGAGCAGCAGCTGATGACGATGCCGGTGCCGGAGGAGCTCTTGCGCCTGGTGCCGCGCGAGCTGTGCGACCGGCTGTGCGCCCTGCCCGTCGGGCTCAAGGGCCGCGAGCTGCTCTGCGCGGTGCTGGACCCGCGCGACGTGGAGGTCACCAACAACCTGAAGTTCAAGGCGGGCGTCGTGTCGGTGCAGGGGCTGTTCGCCTCCGAGCAGGCCATCCGCAAGGCCATCCTCCGCTTCTATGACAACGAGATGCCGAAGGTGCGGGACCGCTCGCCCATCGAGCTGGAGGAGCCGGCCGAGGCGAAGGAGCGCGACACCCGCGTGCTCCAGTTCGCGGAGCAGTTCACCGGACGCCGGGTGCTCGACGGACAGACGCTGGAGGGCCCCAAGCCCGCGCCCGTAGAGCCCGTCAGCCGCGCCACGCCCGTGAAGAGCGACGTGCGCGCGCGCATGGTGCTGGTGGTGGCCGAGCCCTCCGAGCCGCGCGAGGCCGCGGTGAAGCTGCTCCTGTCCCAGGGGCTCGCGGCGGCCACCAGCCCGGCGGCGGACGCGGCTCGCGCGCTGGCGCTCGGGGGCTATGACCTGGTGCTGGTGCTCGAGGACACAGTCGCGGAGCCGGGAGCCCTGGCGCAGAAGCTGCGCGCCGCGCACCCCAAGGTCGAGGTGCGGCTGTTGCCCTCGTACAGCGCGGCGCTGACAGGCGAGGGCGGCCCGCTGGCGAAGCTGGGCGAGGTCCAGTCCCGACTGCTCGACGGCGTGCTGTCGATGCTGGGGGGCAGCGGGACGCTGGCGCCCGCCCTGACGAAGCTGGCGCGGCGGCTGGCGACGCGGATGGGCGCGGGGCGCGTGGAGGAGGTCCTGGTCACCACCGCGGCCAGCGCGCTGGCCCTGGCCGCGCGGCTGGAGGAGCCGCGTCGCTTCGCCCTGCCCTCGCGCGCCCGGGCGCTCGCGCTCGTGGGCAGCACCACGCCCGAGGTGAACGAGCTGCTCGTCTCCGTCCTGCCGGAGGGCGAGGACCGCACGCCGCCCGCGAGCCGCACCGCCGGCGCCCTGCTGTGCGCGGCGCGCTTCGTCCAGGAGGTCCAGAGCCCCCAGGCTCCGCCGGCGCGCGCGGCCCAGGCGCTCCAGGCGCTGCGTCAGGACCCACGGCTCCCCGCGCCCGCGCTGGAGGCGCTCACCGCGGAGCTGGAGTCCACCGCGCAGACGGACAAGGCGGCGTTCCGCGTCGTGGTGGCGGAGACGGACGGCACCAACGCGCTGACGCTCCAGATCCGCCTGATGGCGGAGGGCATGGCCGCGGTGCGCGCGCGGACCCGGGCGGAGGTGGAGAAGGCGCTGGGCGCCGGAGCACACGCGGCGGTGCTCGCGGACCCGCTGCCGGACGGAGACCTCCACTCGCTGCTCCAGGCGCTGCGCAAGGCGCCCGCCACCGAGGACCTGCCCGTCTTCCTCATCGTCGACAAGGACGACCCCGTCGTCTTCACCGCGGGCCTGGAGGCCGGCGCCGACGACGTCATCGTGCGCTCGGCCAGCCCCGAGGTGCTCATCGCCAAGCTGCGCCGGAGCATCCAGCAGCGTCAGGGCTCGAGGCGCGGAGCGAAGAGCGCGCCGTGAGCGCGGGGGCGGAACGGACCCGTCGAGCGCTGTTCAACACAACACAGGCATGCGCGGTGACGCATGCGGGCAATGCGGGAGTCCTCGGCATCATGCCCTCGAGTCCTTCCACAAGGAGCCGCGCATGATGCTGAAGCCCGCCTCGGGGTTCGTGTTGGCGTTGACCGTCGCCGTGGGAATGGTCGTCACCACCCTCTCGCAGGAGGAGCGACCTGGGGACGAACGGCCACCGGCCTCCACCGCATGTGAGGCCGCGCGCCAGCAGCGGCTCATGTCGGGCGCCCAGGACGTGGAGCCGTCGCTCCTGGTCCAGGAGCCCTCGGGTGCGCTCGGCTACTGTTCGTGGGATTGCTCGTCCTGCGCCACCACCGCGGAGTGCAGGGCCCGCAACGCGGGCAGTTGCTACAACATCTGTCCGTGAGCGACGAGGACCGCCCGGCGCTCCATCGTGAGCACCGGGCGGACACCTCCCGCACGAAGACGGCTCAGCCGCAGGTGCTGGAGTACTCGGTCACCGCGAACGACGTGCGGCGGCCACCGATGTACGCCGTCTCGTAGCAGGAGCAGCTCATGTAGCCGACCCACTTCGTCAGCGTCGCGTCGGAGTAGTAATCAATCCAGTAGGACTGGTTTCCGCAGAAGGGCAGCGCGTCCTCGCGCGTGTCGAGCTCCGCCTGCGTCTCCTCCAGCGGCTCCGCGCCGCCACAGCCCACCATGAAGCCCGCCGCCATCAGCAACGCACCCAGGATGTTCCTGCTCCGCACGTGTGTATCCTCCACCGGGTCTGTCTTCCGCCCCGGTGGCGATACCCTAACACCACCCAGCAAAACGAGACATCATCGACAAACTGAGTCATCCAGGACTCTTGTGCGCGAGTGTCTCACGGAGCCCTGAGACACCGCGGCCGCGTTCAGCCGGCTGCGCGGCGCAGGGCGTCCAGGTCCAGCTTCTTCATCTTGAACAGGGCCTGTGTCACCCGGGCGCCCTTCTCGGGGGACGAGCTGGCCAGCAGTTGGGGCAGCTCGGTTGGCACCACCTGCCACGACACGCCGAAGCGGTCCTTGAGCCAACCACACTGCTGGGCCTTCTCGTCGCCGCCCTCGGACAGGCGGGACCAGTAGTGGTCCACCTCCGCCTGGGTCTCGCAGTTGACGATGAGCGACATCGCCTCGGTGAACGTGTAGTGGGGCCCGCCGTTGAGCGCGAGCAGCTCCTGGCCGTCGAGCGAGAAGAGGAGGGTCATCACCGCGCCGGGCGGCTGACCGCTCGGTCCCGCGCTCTGCTCGGTGTACTTCGTGCGCGTGATGACGCGGGAGTTGGGGAAGACGGACGTGTAGAGCGCGACGGCGGCCTCCGTCTGCTCGTGGCTCTGGAACCAGAGGCACTGGGTGATGCGCTGGAGCTTCTGGGACATGGCGGGTTCCCTCCGTGGGGTGTGTGAAGGCAAAGCTGCACAGACTCGAAGCGGGCGGCCCGGCGGTGCGACCCGGGGGCCCTCGCGCGGACGACGGGTCGCCCGTCCGCACGGGCGGGAGGAGAGCCTGGGGCCGCGGCGCCCCTCCCGTGAGACAGGCTAGGGGACGACGTTCACCGTGGCCATCGCCGTGCCCACGGTGCCCACCTCGTCCTGGAACAACTCCAGGCCCACGGTGTGAGTCCCTCGGGCGCTCGACGGGATGTGCTTCGTCATCGTGAAGGTGAAGTCACCGCCCGGCGGGAGGTTCACTCCCCAGTCGGAGAACTCCGTGTCCCAGCCCGTGGTGTCGTTGTTCCAGAAGTCGTACCAGACCCAATGGCACGACGCCGCGTCGTGGTTCGCCACGTGGACGGTCCACGTCACCTGCGAGCCGGGCGCCGCCGTCACTGTCGTCGGCGAGAGCGTCAGCGTGGGCGCGGCCGTCACGCAGGGCGCGAGGACGTCGAGGGTGGCGGTGCCGCGCACGGTGTGGCCGGAGCGGGTGACGTCCACGCCCGTGGTGTACGTTCCCGGCGCCATCGAATACGGCGTGTAGAGCTGCAGCGTCAGGGAGACGGAGCCGGACGCGGCGATGGTGCGCTGCGGGGAGAGCGGGTCCGCGCTCCAGCCCGTGGGGATGATGGACGCGAGCTGGAAGGTGCTGGGGCCACAGGCCGGGCTGTCGCGGTTGACGATGAACAGCTCCACCTCCGGGCGCGCGCCCGGGTAGACGGTCGGCTCGAACGGCGTCACCTCGATCTCAGGCGCCGCGCGGACACAGGAGCCCTGACGGTACTGGACCTCCACGGTGAGCCCGGCGGGGGTCGCGGACACCACGCGCAGCGACAGGTTGCTGTACGGGTCCTCCCAGGTGATGCCCGGCAGCAGCGCCGGGTCGCTCCAGGACGCCGTCCCCGGCGTGAAGTCCAGCAGGTGCGTCCCATCGCGCGTGTCCCCGTCCTGATAGTGGACCAGCGCGCCGCCGAACACCTGCGCGGGCAGCGTCGGCTCGTAGCCACCCGTCGGCTGGCGGTACTCCAGCCACAGCCACGCGTCGTTGCCCTGTCCCCGGCGCACCTTGAGGGCCTTCACCCCGGTGGAGGACACCACCGGCGCGAGCGTGAAGGTGCCGCCCACGCCGTCCACCTGCGTCACCGAGGTCGAGGCCAACCAGCCGATGCGCGCCTTGTGCGGCGCCGCGTAGTGCCCCAGGTTCCAGCGGCCCATGGTCGAGAACAAGTCCCCGTACTCGTCCAGCGTGCCCAGCGTGTTCAACAGTCCCAGCGGCTCCGCGCCGAAGTCGCGCGACTGCGAGTGGTTGAGCGACAGGTTGTGCCCGGCCTCGTGGGTGATGAGGTGCACGGCGCGGTCATAGGTGTCCATGGACTCCGCGACCAGCCACGCGGTGGACGCCGTCACGGTGCCCGACGGCGTCGGCACCTGTCCACACGACAGCGTGGCGAGCCCTCCGTAGAAACAGCCCGCGAGCGGACGCGGGTGGATGACGAAGATGCGGTCATACGCGGTGAAGTCCACGTCGTCGCCCACCGCGGCAATCGCCGCGTCCCGCATCTCGTTCGTCTCCGAGCACGAGTACGCGCGGTCCAGGGTGTACCAACCCACCACGGCGCCCGTCGTCGTGGTGCGCCCCTCGGAGACCTCGCTCCAGTAGCCCGCGAGCGAGCGGCGCGTGGTGGAGAAGAACGCATCTTCCACCCTGGACAACGGAAGCGACGGCGTGGGTTGCCCCGGGAACTCCGCGAGGATGACCAGGGTGCGCTGCACACCCGTGACCCCACAGGCCGGGGTGACGCTCGCGGAGCGGTGCTCCGGGTCCAGCTCCACCGCGTGCGCCACGAGGGCGCCGTCCGAGTCACGGCCTCGCAGCCTCACCCGCTGCCCGCTCACCAGCCCCTGGGGCGCGGTGTCCGCGAACACCACCGGGCGACGCTCGCGGCCGGCCACGAGGAAGTACTCCTGATACGCGTGCTCGAGCGAGGGCGAGTCCACCACCCGGACCTCCAGCTCGCCCTCCCATGCCTGCTCGCGGGACACCGGCTCCGGCGCCTCCGGGACGGGCTCCTGCGTGCCACAGGCCATGAAACCCACGGCCGCCACCATGCTCCACCACGTACGGGACATCTGCCCTCCGACGAGCGGCGCCTCCGGACGGCCATCGCCCGAGGAGCGTCGCCACGCGCCTTGTGCCCGCGCCCGCACGCCCTGGCAACCACCGAGACATCGCGGCGGCGTGAGTCACGGCCGACCGGGCAGTCCTGCTCGGGCGGAGCCTCGTGAAACATCCCTTCGCCACGGACATGTCACGTCGTCCCTGGGATGCACTAGCATCCGGGTTTCCCTTTCAAAGGAGTCACCGATGAAGTCGCATCTGCTGGTTCTCGTGGCGGGAGTGTCGCTGGGGTTCTTCGCCGCGTGTGGCACCACCGAGGCCGCCCCGGAGACGACGGAGACGACCGTGTCCGCGATGGGCGACCCGTGTCCGTGCGGCTCCGCCGGAGGCGGCGCGTGTCTGCCGTGCACCTATCTCTGCGGCGACAACTCCTGCGACAGCGCCAACGGCGAGAGCGCCTCCAACTGCCCCGAGGACTGCGTCGCGGCTCCGGTGTGCGGCGACGGCATCTGCAACGGGAGCGAGACGTGGGTGACGTGCCCGCAGGACTGCACCGCCCCGAGCACCTGGTGCGGCGATGGCATCTGCAACGGCGGTGAGTGGGCGGGGAGCTGCCCGGCCGACTGCGCCGCGTCGTGCGGTGACGGCTTGTGCCAGGGCAACGAGGCCACGTGGTGCTACGTGGACTGCGTGCCCGGCTGCCAGCAGGACCCGTCCACCTGCCCGCAGGTCCCGGAAGGGTGAGCTGAGGTGAAGGCCCCACCGCGCCCGTCCAGCCGTGTCGGGCGCGGTGGCGTCGTCTCTTCCGGGCCTACTTCTTCTTGAGCGTCCCGTGCGGGTCGATGACGAACTTTCGCGCCACGCCCGCGTCGAACTCCTGGTAGCCCCGGGGCGCGTCATCCAGCGAGATGACGGTGGCGTTGACCACCTTCGCGATGTTCAGCCGGCCGTGGAGGATGGCCTGCATGAGCTGGCGGTTGTAGCGCAGCACCGGCGTCTGCCCCGTGTAGAAGCGGTGGGACTTGGCCCAGCCCAGGCCGAAGCGCATGCGCAGGTTGCCCTGGCGCGCCGACTCGTCCTTGGAGCCCGGGTCCTCGGTGACGTAGAGGCCGGGGATGCCGATGGCCCCCGCCGCGCGGGTGATGGCCATCAGTGAGTTGAGCACCGTGGCGGGCGCCTCGGAGGAGGCCTGCGCGCCATGGCCGTGCGCCTCGAAGCCCACCGCGTCGATGGACGCGTCCACCTCCGGCTCCTTGATGACGGCGGCGATGAGGTCCTCCAGCTTGTCGCTCTTCTTCAGGTCGATGGGCACGAAGCCCACCGACTTCGCGTGCGCGAGCCGGTCCGCGTTCATGTCGCCCACCATCACCACCGCCGCGCCCAGCACCTGCGCCGAGGCCGCCGCCGCGAGCCCCACCGGCCCCGCGCCCGCGACGTACACCGTGGAGCCCACGCCGACGCCCGCCGTGACGGCGCCGTGGAAGCCCGTGGGCAGGATGTCCGAGAGCATCGTCAAATCGAGGACCTTCTCCAGCGCCTGCGCCTTGTCGGGGAACCGGATGAGGTTGAAGTCCGCGTAGGGGACCATGACGTACTCGGCCTGTCCGCCCACCCAGCCGCCCATGTCCACGTAGCCGTAGGCGCCGCCAGCGCGCCCCTTGTTCACGTTGAGGCACACGCCCGTCTGCTGCTCGCGGCACGTGCGGCAGCGGCCACAGGCGACGTTGAAGGGCACCGTGACGAGGTCGCCCACGGAGAGGTACTCGACGTCCTTGCCCTTCTCGACGATCTCCCCGGTGATTTCATGCCCGAGCACCAGCCCCTTGGGCGCCGTGGTGCGCCCGCGCACCATGTGCTGGTCCGAGCCGCAGATGTTGGTGGTGACCACCTTGAGGATGACGCCGTGCTCGATGGACTTCCCTTCCGGGTTGACCATCTTGGGATAGTCAATGGAGCGGACTTCCACTTTGCCGGGACCGAGATAGACGACGCCGCGATTGCTGGCCATGAGCGGACTCCTCCGAGGCGGCCCGGCCATCCGCCGCGCCGCGTGCAGGTCCGGGTAACGCTGGGGACGCGCGCCCCCGCACGCACGGCGGAGGCGGCCTGGCGGAAGAGGCCCTCGCCGTCTCGGCCGCTGCCAGCCTTTGAGAAGTTCGCAAAGACAGACGCATCCGCCGTCACGACAATGAAACGCTCCCGTTGCACTCCCGAGAGAGAAACTCCCTTCTTCTCATCCTGTGAAGAAGGTGAGTCATCGCTCATCCCGCCATGTCTTATCTCGCGGATAAAACATCTTACCGAGTCAACGATGACATCCGTGGAAGTGCCAACAAGACGACAGTACAAGCCCTGGCACTCAACGAGGGGTGAGCATGTCCAAGGCGCGTCAGAAGCAACCATTCCAGCTGCCTGAGTTCTACGTGCCGTGGCCGGCGCGGCTGAACCCGAGCCTGGAAGCCGCCCGCGTGCACACCAAGGCGTGGTCCTACCAGATGGGCATCCTGGGGCCGCCGAGGGACGGGACGG
>NZ_JAIQDH010000014.1:0-264765 GCF_020037095.1 Myxococcus sp. XM-1-1-1 | reverse complement strand
AACACGGCATGGCCTTGGTGTGGACCGCTTCCGTTTCATGGCTGCGCGACCAGCGCGACGACGGCACGCGCCGCATGCGGGTGCGCGTTCCACGTGGAACACGGCATGGCCTTGGTGTGGACCGCTTCCGTTTCATGGCTGCGCGACCAGCGCGACGACGGCACGCGCCGCATGTGGATGTGCGGTTCGAACTGGAACACGGCGTGGCCTCGATGCGGACGTCTCCACCTTCGTGGCGGTGAGACCCGCGAAGCGCCGGCACACGCCGCATGCAACTGCACGGTTCCACGTGGAGCAGGCCATGGCCCTGGGCGGAACTCTTCACCTCCGTGACAGTGAGGCCCACGAGGCGCCGTCACACGCCACATGCGGATGCACGATTCCACGTGGAACAGGACGTGGCCTCGGGGCTGAGCTTTTCACCTTCGTGGCGGTGACGCCGCTGGCACACGCCACATGTGGATGCACGGTTCCACGTGGAACAGGACGTAGCCCCGGGGCGGAGTTCCTCAACTTCGTGGCGGTGAGACCCGCGAGGCACCGGCACACGCCACATGTGGATGCACGGTTCCACGTGGAACAGGACATGGGCTCGGTGCGGGCGTCTCCACCTTCGTGGCGGTGAGGTCGCTGGCACACGCCACAGGCGATGCGCCGTTCCGCATGGACCACGGCCTCGGCGCGGACCTCTTCACCTTCGCGGCTTCGGGGTCAGGGAAGCGCCGGCACACGCCGCATGCGGATGCGCGTTCCATGTGGAACGCCACGCGGTCCCCGGATGCCCATCGGCCTGCGTCACTTCCAGCGTGGTGAAGGCACGAGGACTGACTTCTGCTGCCCGGCCCCTTTCACGAGGAAGTTCGTCGACCTTGTCGCCCATCGAATCGATGGGCATCGCGAAGGTGTCGACCTCCCTCAACCGAGGCCCACCTGCATGGCCGCATCGCGTTCCACGTGGAACGCCTCGTGGTCATCGGCGGACTGCTCGACCTGCTTCGTATCCATCCGGTGGTGGCCTGAGTCTTCGTTGCGGTGTCTACGCCTCCCGCGAAGACGGCCATCGACTCGCCGCACCCTCTTCCGGTTGAGCGCATCGTGATGGTGGGGACAACCACCGGCCACAGGCCGCTGCTGCCCGTTCCGCAGTCGCGGACCGAGTCGAACGCGAACTGGCATCGGCCCACTTCTCGAATCGTCACCGAAGGCACTGACGGCGCGCCTCCGCTTCATGGACCGTGGTCCCGCTCCACGTGCAGAGAGGCCTCGCATCCACCGACCGAAGTCCCGGACCCGACGCATGGGACCCGGCGGCCTCCACACCAGGTCAGCGACTCGGTCCGCATCCGCGTTCCTCACACGTGGCAACCCGCTCTTCGAATCGCTGCACGAAAGCGTGGGTGGCACTGTCCGGAAGCGACTCGGTCCTCATGTTCGGCGACCCGTCATCAGACGGCGCTTCGAACCGCTGCGAGCAAGCAAGGGTGCCGTCGTTCGGGCCCGCAGTACTGCAAGTTGGAGCAGGGCCCGGCTCGCACGGCTGCTCGTCGACTCTCCGCTGCGACATGGCCCCCATGAGACAGACCGAAACCCTCATCGGTTGGCTGAAGGCACGGCCGCATCAGCTCGAAGGGTTGAGGCATCCCGCGCAGCCGAAGCTCGCTCACACGCGTTGCACCTGGCCACACAACCCGTCGGCTTCAACCCTGCTCCGGATGCAGTGGTGCAATCGAGCCCTGGGCCGTCTCCACCGAGTCGTCGTGCTCGCTGCGCGCAGTTCCTCCATCCCTCCGCTGCTGACTGCTCCACCCCGCCGGGGAGCATCGACTCATGCATGAGTCAGTGGCCAGCGCGCTCACCTCTGGGGGACCTCATCGAGTACCTCGCGCGGCGGTGTTCCAGCCACTGTCTCGAAGGGCGCGGATTGGCGGGACCTCACCGCGGCTGCACAGCAAGCACTGGCTGACGAAGTCTTCACCGCCATCTTCGAGGCTTCATCCCAGACCACCTCATCGATAAGGCTCTTGCGGCCCTGTCGACCTCTCGGCAACGCGAAGTCAGGCAACGCTCGCATGCTCTCGACGCGTGCCGTTCGACGTCGCACCCGGCGCACCGCACCCCACCGAATCCAACAGAGCGGATGCACGCACGCATCCCGTGTTGGACTCCGAGCAAGGCACTGCCCGGCGCTTCGGAGCACAGGCTGGCGTGTGCGTCGATGCAGCGAACCGTGGGCTCCTCGCATGTGCACCGATTCACTTCGGAGAGCGCTCGTCACCTCGGCTGCCCGGCTTCAACACGCGTTCTCATCCTCACGGAGACGATGCGCGTCCAAGCCGCGCTCACCCGGGTGCGTGGAGCGCACGAACACCTCACGCGGCATCGACTCACGCACGCTCGCGAACACCTGCGCTGGAGCCGCATCCACGCGAGCAGTGACGCATCACCGAGCCGACGCATGCACCGCACTACCGCGTCCACTCACCTTGATAGAGCACCACGCGGTACCCATCCGGGTCCTCGAAGGTCATCCCATTCACGTCCCAATAGGGATTGTGTGAGCGCACCGGTTCGAAGCCCGCTTGCACCATGCGCTTCACCCTCGCCTTCCACTCGTCCCGCTGCGGCACGTAGAAGACCAACAGGTGTTCCTTCGACGGCGCACGCGGAGCCTCGTGGCCTCGCTCCACCGTGAACTCCAGATGGTAGGGCAGGCCGGGACAACCGAGCATCACGCCGTCGAAGCCCGCGTGGTCCTCGAAGCCTCCTCGCAGCTCGAAGCCGAGTCCCTCCCGATAGAACCTCACCACGGGCGCGAGACTCCGCGTCGGGCGCGCCACCCTCATCTTGCCCATGTCCATGCCAGCTCCATCCTCTCGTCGAGGACGGCATCCACCCGAGTGACAGCGGTGATGCGCGCACCACGCGCTCGACGAGGTGCGGTCAGCATGGCGCTGTCCGGCATCTCCAGGTTCCCGAACGGCAATGCGATGGCAGGAATCCACCCCATCGTCAGCGCATCACTCGGAAGAACGGCGAGCGAGCCTGACGCCAGACGCTCGCCGTGCACTCGACCCTGAAGGTCCTACCCACGACTCAGAACTTCGGAGGCACGTGCTCCACGAAGTAGGCCTGCTTGTGTCGAGGCTCCGCGTCGTACGCGGTGGCGAGCTCCCGGGCGCGCGTCTCACTCGAGAACACGGCCACCTCCGCGCGATTGCCGTGCTCATCCTGTCGGACCACGGCCCAACCCTCACGCGGACGCGGCGGAGGAACCGGCGGTGTTCCACGCGCCTCCACCGCGTACCACTGCTTGTGCGCCCGCGCTTCCAACCTGCGCGCCAGGCACTCGGCATGACTTCGCTGGCCCATCACACAGACATCATGGCGATTGCCCGTGTCGTCCTGCCGGTACACCGCCCAGCCGTCCTTCGCGCGAGGCGCGTCGGCATCCAATCGCCACACCACCTCACCCCGCCACCAGTCGAGGTGCGCGAGCGCATGGTCCAGTTCGTCCTCTCGCGCGATGACTTGGAAGAAGTTCTTCACTTCCAGGTATGCGACGACGAACTTGAAGCCACAGTCCGCGCGCCAACCCCAATAACGAGTGGGTCCCCATCCGTCGCCATCCGCATCCCGCTGATGCGCGGGCCCCCAGCGTCGCTCGAAGTCCGCGAGCGGGACTTCCGCGGCGGCGACAATGAAACGATTCGAGGGCTCGTCATCGCCCCACACCACGGGGCGGTCCGTCGGAAGCGGCTTCATCCAGGACACCTCCACCTCGAACCTAACGTCGACATCCACGGTCTTCAGTAGGGGCTCCTCACTCCGGCGACGACCGCTGAAACCTCACAACAGTTGCTCGAATGAGCGCTCGGTCCACCCCAATCCATCGCAACCCGATGACCGTTGTCCGAGGCGCCCACTCACGCACACGACTCAGGAGAAGGGCCTCACAACCCCTCCCCTCCCCCACCGTGCTCAGGGGTTCAGCGCCTTCCACTTCCTGGTGGGTTCCACGAGCAACGAGGCCCGGACTCGGTGTCGAGCGCGGGGCCCTCGAGCGCCCGTTGGATGGCGCGCTCGAAGACCTTCATCCGCCGGGAGATATCCATCTTCCAGGACGTCGCGGGTCGAGGAGCGCGGCCCGCATCTTCCGGGACGCATGGTGACAACCCTGCGTCACCGAAACGATTCCCAGCTCCGCGGGTGGATGGGAAAACCATCAGTACCGTCGCTAAGACGGAGTCGACGACATCTCCGTGGCACGCGATGTAACCGGCCAACGTGACGTTCGTCGTGAGCCCCCCTACCGTGTCGAGGACGAGCGGGAAGCGGCTCACTCAAGAGGGAGCCTTCTCCCCCCCTGCCCTACCGCCGCGCGAACACCGCGACCTGACGCTCGGCGCCGGAGAACGGCAGCCGGTACGCACGGGCGGACACCACGCGCAGCTCGCGCTCCTCGGCGCGCGCCGCCAGCTCCGCGTCCGTCTGCGCCTTGCCGAGCATCGCCACCACGCGCCCGCCCTCCGCCACATACGCGGGCGCCAATCCCAACCAATCCGGCAGGTCCATGAACGCGCGGGCAATCAACAGCTCCGCGCGGGGGATGCCCTCCGTCTCCGGCTGTCCCTCCGCGCGCGCATGCAGCCCGCGCACGCCCTGCAACCGCAGGCTCGCCGCCGCCGCCTTGATGAACGCGACCTTCTTGCCCACCGTGTCCACCAGCGTCACGCCGAGCGACGGCAGCGCAATCTTCAACGGCAGTCCCGGGAAGCCCGCACCCGCGCCCAAATCCAACAGCGACGCCGCGCCCGTCACCTCCGGCAGCACCGCCAGCGAGTCCAGGAAGTGCTTCTCCAGCACCTCCTCCGGCGCGGTAATCGCCGTCAGGTTCACCTTGGCGTTCCACTTGAGCAGCTCCGCCATCAGCTGCTGCAACCGGGGCCCCACGTCCTGCCCCACCGACACGCCCAGCGCCTGGCAACCGGATGCCAGCAGATCGTCGAACCGCGTGTTATCCACAGCCCCTCCACAGCCGGCGGAGTCTCAACCCCCCGGAATCATTCAGGGGATTTTCATCCCCAAAGTTTCCCACACGTTATCCACACCCCCAGTCCTGATCACTCCAGGGGGTGTCCGTCCCCGCCGCCCGAGGGCCCCGAGACGCGCTTGAGCGCCACCAGCAGCAGGGACACCGCGGTGGGTGTCAGCCCTGGAATCCTCCGGGCCTGCCCTACCGTCGAGGGCCGGTGCGAGGCCAGCTTCTCCGCCGCCTCCTTGCTCAGCCCCCGCACCTCGCCGAAGCGGAAGCCCTCCGGAATCCGCCACCGGTCCGTGGCCTCCGACTCGCGCGCCGCCGCCCGCGCGGCCTGGGCGATGTAGCCCTCGTACTTCACCTCCACCTCCACCTCCTCGGCCACGTCCTCCCCCACCGAGGGCCAGTCCGCCCTCCCCTCCCCCAGCGCCAGGTACGTCACCTCGGGCCGCTTCAGCCTCGCCGCCAGGCCCGTGCGCTTGAGCCGGGTGACCTCCTCCGTCACCGCGCGCCGCCGCGCCTCGGCCCGCTCCAGCGCCTCGCGCGGCAACAACCCCACGCGGTGCCCGTGACGCGCCAGCCGCAGGTCCGCGTTGCCCTCGCGCAGCTTGAGCCGGTGCTCGGAGCGGCTGGTGAACATGCGGAACGGCTCGTCCACGCCCTTGGTCACCAGGTCATCCACCAGCACCGCGCCGTGCGCCTCGTCGCGGCCGAGCACGAGCGCCGGCTCGCCCTTCACCCGCAGCGCCGCGTTGAGCCCCGCCCACAGGCCCTGGAAGGCGGCCTCCTCGTAGCCGGAGGTGCCGTTGAGCTGCCCCGCGAAGTACAGGCCCGCGACGGACTTGGTCTCCAGCGTGGGGTGCAGCTGCGTGGGCGGCGAGTAGTCGTACTCCACCGCGTAGCCGAAGCGCACGACCTCCACCTTCTCCAGCCCGGGGATGGTGCGCAGGAAGTCGAGCTGCACGTCCGCGGGCAGGCTGGTGGACAGCCCCGCCGGGTACACGAGCGGGGAGTCTGGCCCCTCGGGCTCGAGGAACACCTGGTGCCGCTGGCGGTCCGCGAAGCGCACCACCTTGTCCTCCAGCGACGGGCAGTAGCGCGGGCCCCGGCCGACAATCTCCCCCTGGTACAGCGGCGAGCGGTGCAGGTTGTCGCGCAGCACCCGATGCGTCTCGAGCGTCGTCTGCGTCATGCCGCACGTCACCTCGCGCTGACGTGGGAACGGCACTCCGGAGGCCTGCTCCACGCGCGTGCGCCAGGAGAACGGGCGCGGCGGGAAGTCACCGGGCTGCGGCTCCACGCGGTCCCAGTCGATGCTCGCGCGAGCGAGCCTGGCCGGCGTCCCCGTCTTGAAGCGGCCCAGCGTGAAGCCCAGGCCGCGCAGCGAATCCGACAGGCCCTTGGCCGCGTCATCCCCGAGCCGTCCGCCGACCTCCTTCTTCTCGCCCACGTGCATCAGCGCCTGGAGGAACGTGCCCGTGGTGAGCACCACCGCGGACGCGGCCACGTCGGTGCCGTCGCCCATCCGCACGCCCGTCACCCGGCCACCCTCCGTCACCAGCGCGGAGACTTCGCCCTCGCGCACGGTCAGGTTCGGGGTGTGGAAGAGGACGTCCTGCATCAGCGCGGCGTACTGCTCGCGGTCGCAGAGGATGCGCGTGGCCTGGACCGCGGGGCCCTTGGAGGCGTTGAGTATCTTGAAGTGCGTGCCGGCCAGGTCCGCCACGCGGCCCATCTGTCCGCCGAGCGCGTCCAGCTCGCGCACCAGGTGGCCCTTGGCGGTGCCGCCCACGGCGGGGTTGCAGCTCATCACCGCGGAGCGCTCGCGCTTCAGGGTGACTGCCAGCGTCGAGAGGCCCAGCCGCGCGCACGCGAGCGCCGCCTCGCTGCCGGCATGGCCCAGGCCCACCACGATGACGTCGTACCGGAGTCCCATCGCTCACGAGGGTCGCCGGAGGGCCACCGGGCCTGACCGGGCCCGAGCATTCCGTCATGGCGCCCCGAGCACCCTGGCTCCGGGCGCGCCGCGACCGTGCGTGTCCGTATGTCTCCGGCGGACGCCCTTGGCAAGCAAAGGGAAGGTTTACGGGAGCGCGCGAGGCGGGCAGTGGGAGGGGTTGAGGAGCTGCCTGCCTCGCGCGCACCGGCCATCCTCCGTGAGGTTCAGTCCCGTACGACGGGCTTCCCCCCTCGGCCTGGATGGCGAATCCAAGAATGTCGGGCGGGCCTCCTCGGGCTCGCCGGTCCTGCTGCCAAAGCGCCTCGCGTCCCCGCGCGGTCGCTCCAAGTCCCCCTCTTCACGAGGAGGGCCCATGCCCCCTCGGTGGTTCGTCGCCCCTACTGGCGTCGCACACACGGAGGGCGGGCCTTGGCCGTGCGGTGAGGGCGCTACGGAGAGCTCGAGTCTCTTGGGAGGCCCTGCTCCCCCGTGTGCGCGACGGGGATATGAATAACCGGAGGGTCTGACATGCCGGCTTCCGCCGGGCGGGGCTCCTGGGGGTGGAGGTGGGAGGCGGGCGCTTCCCCGGAAGCCGGCCCTTGGGAGGCTGGGATTGTTCGCGGCGGGGAACACACCGTTGACGGTGGGGAGTGCTGGTCAGCCGACGTCCACGCCGCTATCCACACCGCTCACGATGAAGCCGCTCCGAAGTCCTCCCCGACACGTCGTCCCCCGCGCCGCGCGCGAGCGACCGTGCGAGGCCCGGAGCCCCGATGGACGCGCACGCCCCACGAGGGCGCGCCTCACGCTCGAGTTGGCATGAACCCGCTCACGAAGAAGTCGCCCCCTTCGGGCACGCTGTCGATGGAGCTGCTGCTGGGGACGCTCACCGCGTTCGCGCCGCTGTCCATCGACATGTACCTGCCGGCGCTGCCGCGCATCGCGGAGGACCTGCACTCGTCGGCCTCGGTCATCCAGCTCACGCTCGCCTCGTGCTTCGCGGGGCTGGCGCTGGGGCAGCTCTTCACGGGGCCGCTCATCGACCGCTTCGGACGCACGCGGCCCTTGTACGTGGGGCTGGCGGTGTACGTGCTGGGCTCGCTGGGCTGCGCGCTCGCACCCTCGGCGACGGCGTTGGTGGCGATGCGCTTCTTCCAGGCGTTGGGTGGGGCGGTGGCGCTGGTGGCGCCGCGCGCGGTGGTGCGCGACCTGTGGTCCGGCGCGGACGCGGCGCGGACGATGTCGCGGTTGATGTTGGTGGTGGGCGTGGCGCCGGTGCTCGCGCCGCTGTTGGGAGGGCTGGTGCTCCAGTACACGAGCTGGCGCGCCATCTTCGTGTTGCTGGCGGGCATCGGCGTGGTGGCGCTGGTGGCCACGGTACGCGTGTTGCCTGAGACGGCGCCCGCGCACTCGGGGCCGCGCAGCGTGCGCTCGCAGTTGGGGGCGCTCTTGAAGGACGCGGACTTCGTCGGCCCGGCGCTCGCGGGCGGCTTCGCGTACGCGGGGATGTTCGCGTACATCGCCGGGTCGCCCTTCGTGTTCATCACGCTGCATGGTGTTCCGGAGCAGGACTTTGGTTGGTTCTTCGGCGCCAACGCGGTGGGGCTGGTGGCCATGGCGCAGCTCAATCGCAAGCTGCTCGGCGTCATCCCGTTGCACCGGATGTTGCGTCTGGCATTGACGTGGTGCTGGCTCACGGCACTGGGCGTCTTCGCCGTGACGTGGAGCGGGGCAGGGGGCCTGTGGGGACTGGCGGCCGCGCTGTTCCTGTTCGTCCCGACGATTGGCCTGGTGGGACCCAACTCGGTGGCCATCGCGCTGGAGCGGCATGCCGCGCACGCGGGGCTCGCGTCCGCGCTCCTGGGCGCGCTCCAGTTCGCCGCGGCGGCCACGGCGTCGTGGGCGGTGAGCGCGCTCGATGACGGCACCGCGCGTCCCATGGGCGGGGTGCTGGCGGCGGCGGCGACGCTCGCGTGGCTGTGCGCGTTCCTGCGGCACCGCTCGGGCGCGGCGAAGCCCGAGCCCACCGTGGCGGCGTGAGCCCGTAGCCCGCACGGGACACGGGCCGCCCGAGAGAAAGCCTCACCTGAAAAGGCTAACGTCGCGTGTGGACCGCCGGGTTCCCGCACCGACGTGGGTCCGCTCCTCCATCCGCCTCGCGGGAAGAGGTGCCAGTTCATGGACAAGAAGGACAGGCTCGACCGCTCGTGTCTGCCGGAGGGCGTCTCATTCGACCGCAAGGAGGGGCTCTATGCGGTGCTCGGTCCGGAGGACCGGGTGGTGCATCTGGGAATCTACGAGGACGGGCAACGCAAGCCCGGGACCTGGGCCCTGGATGTGGCACCGGATGGGAGCTGGGCCCGCGTGGAGAGGAACACGGTCCACGAATGGGACCGCTCCGCTCCGGGCCTTCCCTATGACGAGGAGAAGTCACTGGCGGCCTGGGGTGTTCCGTGGCTCCGCACCATCGCCAGCGAAATGCAGGGACCGCGTCCCGGCATCAACCTCCAATGCTCGTTCTGCGAGAAGTACTTCCGCGAGGTGAGGCATCTCATCGCGGGCATCAACGTGAAGATCTGCGACGAGTGCGTGGGCCTGTGCAACGACATCATCCAGAAGGAGAAGCAAGACGCCTCGAAATAGGACGGTGTCGAGGTCCGCCTCCACGCCGCTCCTGATTCACGCCACGCGGACATGAAAAACCCCGAGGCGCCGTGCTGGCACCTCGGGGCGGGTGACGCGAGAGAGCGAGTCGTCAGGTCATCACTGCGCGACCGGGACCTTGGCCTTCTTCTCCGCGCCGACGAAGTCACCGGACTTCACCTGGGTGACCTTGGTCCAGTCCACGTGGCGCGCCATGGCCTGGCGCACGTCCTCCGGCTTGAGCTTCGCGAGCTTCTGCTCCAGCTCCGCGTCGAACGCGAGCGTGCGGCCCAGGTACAGGTAGCTGGCGAGCCTGCGTGCCAGGCCCCCGTCCTGCGCGCGTCCCGCCTGACGGTACTCGAGCAGACCCGCGCGGGCCTTCTCGAGCTCCTCGGCGGAGTAGCCCTTCTGCAGCGCGCTGGTCACCTCTTCACGCATGGCCAGCTCCAGCCGCGACGCGTTCTCCGGCGCGTAGATGGCGTACGTGATGAACGTGCCCACCGCGTCGATGTCACCGGGGTTCAGGCTGCTGGCGACGCCGTAGGACAGGCCATCCTTCTGACGGATGCGCGTGGCCAGCCGCGAGTTGAGGAAGCCGCCGCCCAGCACGAAGTTGCCGAGCATGAGCGCGGGCCAGTCCTCGTCCTGGTCACGCAGTTGGAGCGTCTGTCCCGCGTAGTAGTACGCGTTCGCCTTGTCCGGCGTCTCCAGGACCAGGGCCTTGGCGCCCACGTCGTTGAACACCTCCGGCACGCGCTGGTACTGCGTGGGGCTCTTCCAGCCGCCGAAGAGCTTGCTCGCGACGCCGGTCAGCTCCTTCGGCTCGAAGTCACCCACCACGGCCAGCTCCGCGTTGGAGCCGCCATAGAACTGCTTGTGGAAGGCGCGCGCCTGCTCGAGCGTGGTGTTCTTCGCGCCCGCGATGCGCTCGTCGAGCGTGGGCACGTAGTACGGGTGGCCCTTCGGGTAGTGGCCCGACAGCGTGCGCCAGAAGGCGATGCTGCCCTGGGTCTCCGGCTCGCTGCGCTGGGCCTCCAGGTCCGCCAGGCGCTCCTGCTTGAGCAGCGCGAACTCCTTCGCGTCGAACGCGGGCTGGCGCAGCACCTCCGCCACCAGCTCCAGCACCTTGGGGAGGCTGGCGCGCGGGCACTCGATGTTGGCCGAGGCTCCGGACAGCCCACCATCCACGCTCACACGGGCCTTGAGCTTGTCGAGTTCGTCCTGCAGCTGCGAGCGCGTGCGCTTCTGGGTGCCGCGCATCAGCATGCGGCCCGTGTACGCCGCCGCGTCCGCCTTGCCGCGCAAGCTGGCCTCGGTGCCCCAGTGGAAGGACAGCGACGCGTTCACCATCTCGCCGCGCGTCTTCTTGGAGAGCAGCGCGTACTTCATGCCGCCGGGCAATTCACCGCGCTGCACGCGCGCCTCCACGTTGGCGGGGGAGGGGTCGAACGCCTCGCCCTGCGTCACGGCGGCGCGGCCCTTGTAGCCCTCCAGCACCTTCGCCAGGTCCACCGGCGCCGGCATCTCCGAGCGGTCCGGCTTCGCCGTCGGCACGAACGAGCCCATCGTCCGGTTGGAGGACTTGAGGTACGTGGTGGCGACGCGGGTGACGTCCTCGGGCTTCACCGCCTCGATGCGGTCGCGGTGCAGGAACATCAGGCGCCAGTCGCCGGTGGCGGCCCACTCGGACAGGCCGATGGCGGCGCGCTCGGAGTTGTTGAGCGTCAGCTCCATGATTTTGAGGAGCGTCGTCTTCGCGCGGGTGACCTCCTCCTCGGTGAAGGGCTTGCGAGCGGCCTCCTCCACGTTCTTGATGAGCGCCTCGCGCGCGGGGCCCAGCGGCTGGCCTTCGCGCAGCTCCGCGCTGAAGCCGATGACGCCCGGGTCGCGGAACTGGAGGTTGTACGCGGACACCTTCGCGACCTTCTTGCTCTCCACCAGCGACTTGTAGAGCCGGCCCGAGGGGTTGTGCCCCATGGCGAGCGTCAGCACGTCGATGGCCGCGAAGTCCGGGTGGGCGCCCTCGGGCACGTGGTACACGCTGGCGAGCATGGGGTTGTCGCCCACGCGGCGCAGCGTCACCTCGCGCTCGCCGTCCTGGGTGGGCTCGGCGGTGTACGTGGCGGGCACGGGCTCGGCGGGCTTCTTCAGCTTGCCGAAGGTGTCCTGGATGTAGCCCAGCGCCTTGGCCTCATCGAAGCGGCCGGCGACGACGAGCAGCGCGTTATCCGGGCGGTAGTACTTCCGGTAGAAGGCCTGGAGCCGGTCGATGGGGACGTTCTCCAAATCCGAGCGCGCGCCGATGGTCGACTTGCCGTAGCTGTGCCAGATGTACGCGGCGCTGAGCACGCGCTCCTGGAGGATGCTGCCCGGGTCGTTCTCACCGGACTCGAACTCGTTGCGGACGACCGTCATCTCGCTGTCGAGGTCCTTCTTCGCGATGAAGCTGTTGACCATGCGGTCGGCTTCGAACGAGAGCGCCCACTGGAGGTTCTCGTCGGTGGCGGGCAGGGTCTCGAAGTAGTTGGTGCGGTCCAGCCACGTGGTGCCGTTGGGCCGGGCGCCGCGCTCGGTGAGCGCCTGGGGCACGTTCTTCGTGGTGGGCGTGCCCTTGAACAGCAGGTGCTCGAGCAGGTGCGCCATGCCCGTCTCGCCGTAGCCCTCGTGCTTGCTGCCCACAAAGTACGTCACGTTCACGGTGACGTTGGGCTTGGTCGGGTCGGGGAAGAGCAGCACGCGCAGGCCGTTGGGCAGGCGGTACTCGGTGATGCCCTCCACGCTCGTCACGGGGGAGAGCGAGCCGGCCTTGGGGGCGGGGGCAGCGGCCTTCGCGGCGGGGGAGGGGGTCTTGGCGGCGGAAGGGGAGGGGGCAGGGGCTTGGGCCCAGACGGGCTGGCTGGCCAGCAGCATCAGGGGCGCCAGCAGGGAAAGCGGGGTACGACGCTTCATGCGGTCCTCGCGGGTCTTCAGGAAGTGCACGGCGCTTCTAACCCGGCACACCCCATCCGCCATCCCGGAAGCCAGCACTTCCTCCAGGAAGGCGTCCTCGGTGCGACAGGCGAGGGGGCTCGAGCAGGGCGCGCTCCGTGGGTTCGCGGCGGGTTCGTCGCGTTTTCCGGAGGCTACCCTTGAGGTTGTCTACCGCCTTTCCTCCATGTCAGGTTGGCTTGGTAGGGTGCCTTCCACCTGGAAAGCGACATGGGGTCGCTCGAAGGAGGACGTCGAGATGGCGCGCAATGACGGTGGGGGACTGGGGCCGATGTACCAACGGGAGATGGAGGAGTTGAGGGAGCGCCTGCGCAAGGCGCACGAGGAGTCGCTCGCGGCCATCGCGAAGCTGTCGCAGCACATGGACAGGACGCGGGTGAACCTGGACGCGCTGGACCGGAGCCACGCGGACTTCAGGCAGTCATTCCAGGCGGTGCAGCGGGAGTACGGCGAGCTGAGGGAGATGGTCCACGAGCATCACGTGGTCATCGGGGAGACGCGACAGGAAGTCAGCGGACTGAAGGGCGACGTCGGCGGGCTGCAGCAGGACGTCAAGGAGATCCGGGTCGACGTCCATGAACTGAAACAAGACGTGGCTCTGCTCAAGCAGAGGGTGGAGGCCTTGGAGGTGAAGGTCCACGCCCTCGAGCGGAAGATGGAGGTCGTGCATGCACGACTGGAGGGCATCGACAGAAGGCTCGATGCCATCGACTCCCGACTCGGCATCCTGGAGACCGGGTGTCAGGCCATGGAGGTCAAGCTCCAGCGCTCGGACCGCCTCTTCGAGGAGATGAACGAGCGCATGGACCTCTTCTCCCGGGACCTCCGCGTCGTGCGCGCGGGCTTCGAGGAGTCCGTGGAGACGCTCGCGAAGCTCGCCGCGACCATGGGCATCAACGCCTCGGAGATGCGCCGGGGGTTGTTCCACGTCAACGAGAAGGTGTCCCGGCTCTCGGTGGAGCAGGACACCACCGACAAGCGCCTCCAGGCGCACGAGAGCATCCTGACGAAGCTGCTCAAGAACTGACCCCGCGATGACACCGTGAGGGGAACTCCACGCGGTTTCCCTCGCGTCGGTGTAGCGTCGCCTCTCAGGTCCGCAAGGGGCGATGCATGAAGCTGGTGCTCATCTCCGATACACATCGACGGCACGAGGAGCTGGAGGTCCCCGTGTGCGACGTGCTCATCCACGCGGGTGACTTCTCCCGTCGAGGCAAGCAGGAGGAGCTGGAGTCCTTCCTCGGCTGGTTCTCCCGTTGTCCGGCGCGCGAGAAGGTGTTCGTCGCCGGCAACCATGACTTCATCTGCGAGCGCGACCCGCAGCTGACGCGGAGGCTCGCGCACGAGGCGGGAGTGCACTACCTCGACGACGAGGAGGTGCTCGTCCGAGGCCTGCGCGTCTGGGGCTCACCGGTGACGCCCCGCTTCGGCGGCATGGCCTTCAACCGCGAGCGCGGCGCCGACATCCGCACGCACTGGGACCTCATCCCCGAGGGGCTCGACGTGCTCGTCACGCACGGTCCTCCCAAGTGCCTGGGGGACCGCACGTTCCTCGGCGCGCACGTGGGCTGCGAGGACCTGCTCACCCGCGTGAAGCAGGTCCGTCCGCGCCTCCACGTCTACGGACACATCCACGAGTCCCCAGGCGAGCAGTCCCTGCCCGACGTGCCGACTCGCTTCCTCAACGTGTCCAACTGCCACCTGCACCCCTTCGGCATCCGTCCACCCGTCGAGGTGGAACTCGACGCGCTGTCCTAGGACGCGCGCTGTCCTCGGAAGAAGTCCTCGATTTCGCGCACCTCGTCCGTGGTGAGGCGGAAGTCCCCGGCCTGGATGAAGCCATCCACCTGCTCGGCGCTGCGCGCGCCGACGATGGCGCCCGTGACGACGGGGTTTCGCAGCGTCCACGCGATGGCCACCTCCGCGGGCGAGCGTTCATGTCGCGCTCCCACCTTCCGGAGCAGCTCCACCAGCTCCAGGTTGCGCGTCAGCTTCGGCTCCTGGAAGTCGGAGCTCTTGCGGCGCCAGTCGTCCTGGGGGAAGGCCGCCACGCGCTCGCGGGTCATCGCGCCCGTCAGCAGGCCGGAGGCCATGGGCGAATAGGCGATGACGCCGATGCCGTGCTGCTCACAGAAGGGCAGGGTGTCCTTCTCGATGTCGCGGTGGATGAGGGAGTAGGGCGGCTGGAGCGACGTCGGCGGCGCGATGCCCCGGATGCGCTCGAGCTGCTTCGCATCGAAGTTGCTCACGCCCGCCCAGCGAATCTTCCCCTCGCGCTTCAGGGCCTCCATCGCCTTCCAGCCCTCTTCAATCTCCTCCAGCGACTCCACCGGCCAGTGGAACTGGTACAGGTCGATGGCGTCCACCTTCAGCCGGCGCAGCGAAGCCTCGCACTCGCGGCGCACCGAGTCCGCCTTGAGCACCTTGGAGATGCGCCCCTGCGCGTCCCAGACCATGCCGCACTTGGTGAAGACATACGGCCGCTGACCCCGGCCCTCGAGGGCGCGCGCGACCACCTCTTCCGAGTGCCCCAGTCCATACACCGCGGCGGTGTCTATCCAGTTGATGCCCGAGTCCAGCGCGCGCCGGATGGCCTCGATGGACTTCGCGTCGTCCTGCGAGCCCCAGCCGAACTGCCAACCGCCCCCTCCAATGGCCCAGGCCCCGAAGCCCAGGGGGGTGATGTCCAGGTCGGATGACCCCAGCTTCCGCGTCCGCATGCGCTCCTCCAAGTCTCGTACGGGCCCGCACCCGAGGCTCGGGCAGCCTGTCACCTCGGGGCCCCTGGAAGAATGGGGATGCGCGGCCCGGGACGCGCGGGCCCGGGACGAGCGCCCCGTCGCCCGGCCCCTGGAATGTCGCTCGGACGGCGGGGTGACACGAAGCGGCGTGCAAGCATCGGCGCGCTGGCCCGTTAAGTAGTAAGGACCGCTGCAGGATTCGAGTCCCTTGCGCGGACCAGGAGCTTCCCTCGGATGAAACGCTTTCTCATCGGCGCGCTGGCCTTCATCGGCGCGATGTCCGTCCTCTTCGTGGTGGGCCTGGTGGCCCTGGTGGTGCTCGCGTCCTCGAGCCGCCCCAGCGTGCCGTCCAACCTCGTGTTGGAGTTGGACCTGTCGCAGCCGCTCGCGGAGAACGTCTCCGCCGACTCGCTGGCCGGGGCCTTCGGCGAGGACCCGCTCACCGTGCGCGACGTGGTGGACGCGCTGGAGAAGGCGGGCGAGGACTCACGGGTGAAGTCGCTGGTGGTGCGCGTGGGCACCAGCCCCGGCAGCCCCGCGACGACGCAGGAGGTGCGCGACGCGGTGAAGGCGTTCCGCGCCAAGGGCAAGAAGGCCATCGCCTACACGGACTCGTTCGGCGAGGAGGGCAACGCGACGGGCGCGTACTACTTCGCGTCGGCCTTCGATGAAATCTACATGCAGCCGTCCGGCAGCGTGAATGTCATCGGCCTCGCGTTCGAGACGCCCTTCGCGCGCGACGCGCTGGCGAAGCTGGGCGTCAAGCCGCGCTTCGACAAGCGCTACGAGTTCAAGAACGCGGTCAACAGCTACACGGAGCAGGGCTACACGCCCGAGCACCTGCTGGCCACGGAGCGCTTCGCGGGCAGCCTCTACGGGCAGATGGTGCGCGGCATCGCCGAGGGGCGCGGGCTGAAGGAGGAGGAGGTGCGCGCGCTCATCGACCGGGCGCCGCTGCTCGCGCCGGAGGCGGTGGACGGCAAGCTGCTCAACGGGCTGCTCTACCGCGACGAGGTCTACGCCGCGCAGAAGGCCGCCGCGGGCGAGGGCGCGGAGCTGTTGTACGTGAAGAAGTACCTGGAGCGCGCGGGCCGGCCGAACACCACGGGCGACACCATCGCGCTCGTCTACGGCGTGGGCACCATCTCGCGCGGCCGGAGCGACTCCAGCCCGTTCGGGGAGCAGGCGCTCGGCGGCGACAGCGTGGCGGCGGCGCTGCGCAAGGCGGCGCAGGACTCGCAGGTGAAGGCCATCATCTTCCGCGTGGACAGCCCGGGCGGCAGCTACGTGGCCAGCGACACGGTGCGCCGCGAGGTGCAGCGCGCTCGCGAGGCGGGCAAGCCCGTCATCGCCACCATGGGCACGTACGCGGCCAGCGGCGGCTACTACTTCGCCATGGACGCGGACAAGATTGTCGCCCAGCCCGGCACGCTCACGGGCAGCATCGGCGTGTACACGGGCAAGTTCGTCACCGACGGCTTCTGGGAGAAGCTGGGCGTCAACTTCGACACGGTGGCCTTCGGGAAGAACGCCACGCTGGCCAGCTCGGACGCCGACTACACGCCGGAGCAGCAGGCGCGCGTGGACGCGGAGCTGGACCGCATCTACACGGACTTCACCACGCGCGCGGCGAGCGCCCGGAAGATGCCGGTGGAGAAGCTGCAGGGCCTGGCCAAGGGTCGCGTGTGGACGGGCGAGGACGCGCTGGAGAACGGCCTGGTGGACGCGCTCGGCGGCTACCCCAAGGCGCTGGAGCTGGCGCGCGAGGCCGCGAAGCTCCCCGCGGACGCCAAGGTCCGGGTCGAGGAGTACCCGCGCAAGAAGAGCCCCGCGGAGGTGCTGTCCTCCATGCTGGGGGAGACGGGCGACAACAGCGACGACGAGGCCTCCGCCACCACGTCACTCTCGACGCCGTGGGCGCCGCTGGTGGAGGCCACGCGCGTGGTGCACGAGGTGGGCGTGCGCATGGGTGTCTTCGCACCCGAGCGTGGCTCGCTCCACGCGCCGATGCCCCAGACGCGCTGGTAGTCGTCCGCGACACGTCAGGACATGTCCGCGCGTGCCTCATGGACGCGCGGGCGTGATGCCTGGACGCCTGGCCCCGAGGTGCGTGAGTCCTTCCCGCCTCGGCGCCTTCGCCTCTCACCGCGACAGACCTTTCGTGGACGTGCTCCGTTTCAATTCGAGACGTGACGGCGCGTCATGACGGGTGGGGCATCGGGCCCCTTCCTTGCAGATGTCGCGGACGTGGAACCATCTGTCGCGGCGGAGCAAGCCGCGCGGGTGGTGCGGGCGTAGAGAACACTCAAGTTTCCGGGACGCATGCGTTCCCAGGGGCAGGGGGCCGCCGTGGGGGGCCTGAGGAGCAAGGCATCATGAAGAAGCGACTGGGGGACATCCTGCTCGAGCGCGGGATGATGGATGCGCTGCAGCTCCACTCCGCGTTGGCATACCAGCGCAAGTGGGGGGTTCCGCTCGGGCAGGTGGTGGTGGACCAGCGCTTCTGCACGGCGCGGCAGGTGTTGGAGGCGCTGGCGGAGCAGGTGGGGATGCAGACGGTGGACCTGGACGCGCAGCCTCCCGAGGCGGCCCTGGCGCGCCTGATTCCGGAGCGCGTGGCGGAGACACACCGCGTGGTGCCGCTGCGGCTGGAGGGACACGCTCCCCGGGACACGCTGGTGGTGGCCATCGCCGCGCCGGCGAGCCTGGCGTCGGTGGACGCGGTGAAGAGCGTGACGGGGCGGACGCGGGTGGTGGCGAGGCTGGCCACGGACGCATCCATCCGCCGCGCCATCGGCCGGATGTACCGGGGTGAGACGGAGAACGCGCCCCGTCGTCCTGGCATGGAGGGCTTCTCCCTGCCGGAGGCGGACGAGCAGATGCCCATGGTGCTCAGCGGCAGCATGGCGGAGCTGACGAACATGGCGCCGCCGGTGGTGCCCTCCGAGGGTGAGCTGCCCTTGTTGTCCTCGCTGGAGGAGGAGACGGCGCGGCCCCGGCCCGTGGTGGCGGCGGTGCCCCGGCCTCGCACGCCGTCCCAGACGAAGCTGCCCGTGGTGACGGCGGCGCCCGCGGAGGCGCTGGCGCAGGTGCTGGTGTACGGCTGGGGCGCTCAGGCGGCGTCGGGGCTGGTGCGGGTGCTGACGGGGGCGGGCTTCACCGCGCGGGTGGCGAGCACCGAGGATCTCCTGGCGTCGAGCGAGGCGCAGGTGGTGGTGGCGCCGCTGCCGTCGCTGGAGGCGCTGGGCCGGAGGGTGGGCGCCCAGGTGGTGGCCGCGGGCAAGACGCCCGAGGTGGACCTGCCCCGGGCGCAGGCGGTGGGAGCGCGGGGCTTCGTGGCCGCGCCCGTGGACGCGGAGCTGCTGCTCAGGACGGTGCGTCGACTGGCCAGTGCGCCCGTCGACGCCACGTTTCTCAGGCGCGCCAGCTGAGGCGCGCGGACCTCACGGCACCGCGGAGAGCATCGCGGAGACGTTGCCCAGGGAGGACTCGGGGAGCCACAGCGACTCGAGCTCCACGGGGGCGGAGGTGAAGGGCTCGGCGCGCACGAGCGCGTCCGAGTCGTAGCAGCCGGTGAGGAGCCAGCCTCGCTTGACGCGCTGGTAGGTCTCCAGCGTGCGCGCGGCCGGGTCCACCAGCCAGACGTGGGAGACGCCCTGGCGCGCGTAGAGGGGCAGCTTGCGCGTGCGGTCCAGGGCGACGGTGGACGGGGCGAGCACCTCGCAGACCCAGTCCGGCGCCAGGGTGAGGAAGGGCACGTCCGGGTCGAGGGGGGACGACACCCGGTCGCGACGCCAACCCGCCACATCGGGTACGAGCACGTCGGGCCCCAGGCGCAGCTCGGGGGCGCGCAGGAAGCACCAGCGTCCGCTGCCACCCCGGCGCCGGTCGAGTTGCTCACCCAGCTCCACGCCCAGCATGAAGGCAGCGCGGGTTTGAGCGGGCGTCAGCCTGGGAGAAGCCACGAGCTCCTCGTCCAGTATCTCTCCGACCCAGCCCGCGGGCAGGGCCTGGAGCATGGAGTGGTTCGCCAGGTGGATGATGCCTTCCGTCACAGCGCCTCCGAAAGTGCGGCGGTTGAGGGCGGCATTCTAGGGAGGGGTCTGACACGGCCTGGGCCGTGCGACGGCGCGTCACTTTCCGATGCAGAACCGCTGGAAGATTGCGTCGATGAGCGCCTCGGAAGCGGAGGTTCCGGACACTTCACCGAGGGCTTCCAGGGACAGGGCCACCTCGCCGGAGACGACCTCCAGGGTGGACAGGCGCGACGCGGCTTCCGCGCGGGACAGCGCCTCGGAGGCGCGACGCAGGGCATCGGCGTGACGCTCGGACACGAGGGCGACCGCCGAGGGCGTGCCGCCGCCCCACAGTCGTGAGAGGAGCGCTTCACGCAGGGTGTCCACGCCCTCGCCCGTGAGTCCGCTGACGCGGAGGCGGGGTGGGGTGCCCGGTGACGTGGACCTCGAATCGTCCGAGCGCGCATCCACGACGCGCACCTCGGGCATCGCCGAGGACCGCGCCTCGACATCGCACTTGCCGTCGACGCGCAGCACGGGCGTGGCACCGGTCTCCGCGAGCCAGCGCTCCGCATCGGCCTCGGCCGTCCCCGGCGGAAGCACGAGCACCGCCAGGTCCACGCCCGAGAGCAGCTCCCGCGTGCGCGCGATGCCGAGCGCTTCCACGCGCCCCGGCGTCTCGCGCAGGCCCGCGGTGTCGAACAACGTCACGCCCAGGCCGCTCCACTCGACACGGGCCTCCAGCGCATCGCGCGTCGTCCCGGGCTCGTCGTCCACGAGCGCACGCGCCTCGCCCACCAGCCGGTTGAACAGCGTGGACTTGCCCGCGTTCACCGGCCCGAACAGCGCCACGCGCGCGCCACGTCGCACCAGTCGGCCATGGCCCGCCTCGGCCATCAGCGCGTCCGCCTGCGCACGCAGTGCCTGGACGCGCGAACCCGCGTCCTCGTCCGCGCCCTCGGCCTCGTCCGGGAAGTTGAGCACGCCCTCCAGGTCCGCGTGCAGCGCGCGCAGCGGCTCCTCCAACGCACGAACCCGCTCACTCAGCGCCCCGGACAACCCAGCCGCGGCCGCGCGCACGGCGGACTCCGAGTCCGCGGCCACCAGGTCCGCCACCGCCTCCGCGCGCGTCAGGTCGATGCGCCCGTTGAGGAACGCCCGCCGGGTGAACTCCCCCGGCGTCGCCAGCCGCGCGAGCCCATCCTCCAGCGCGCGCGCCAGCAGGAGCTGCAACAGACGCGGACTCCCATGCGCCTGCAGCTCCACCACGTCCTCGCCCGTGAACGACGCCGGCCCGCGGAAGTACAGGAAGAGCCCCTCGTCCAGCGCCCGCCCTGCCGCGTCCACGAAGGCCGCGAGGTACGCGTGGCGCGGCGTCAGCTCCGCGGGGATGCCCGGCGCCAGCCGACGGCCCACTTCCAGCGCGGCGGGACCCGACAACCGGAGGATGCCCACGGCCCCCGCGGTGGGCGCGGTGGCCAGGGCGACGATGGTGGGGGAGACGGACGTCATGTCAGCGGAAAACCGGCGGCCGTTCGGCACGCTGACGGGGACTCGCATCCCCGGCAGCGCTCGAGCCAGACCTACCGAGGCCCCATCGGGGGCGTGGAGCCACGGGCGGCCTTCTCGACGGCCTCGCGGTTCTCCTCGATGTACTTCTCCACGGCCGCGTCCTCGATGTCCAGGTCCCGGAGCACGCCCGGGTAGACGAAGCGGAAGGCGGGGGACTCCTCATCGCCGCGCAGGCGGAAGCTCATCTTCAGCACCGCCGCGCCGTACAGCTTGTCCTTGAGACCCTTCGCCTTGCCCATGCACGCCCTCACTCGTCGAAGTCGTCCTCGTCATCGTCCGGCAGCAGGCTCCGCTTGGGCAGCGGCGCGGGCTTCTCCGGCGTGAACACCACTCGGCGGTTGCGGCCCTCACCCTCGGCCGCGACCTTCAACCCCACCACTCCTTCTACCGCCTTCAGCACCCGCGCGCGGTCGTCCTGCTTCATCGCGGCGAGCGCGTAGAAGCGCCCCAGGCTGGCGGACTTCTCCGCGAGCTTGCGGACCGCCTCTCGCAGCGCGGCATCCTCTTCGACCGCCAGCGTCCGCTCGTCCCCGTCCGCCTGCGCCTTGGGCGCCGCCCCACGTTGCGCCGGAGCCTGCTTGTCCGCCCCACGCTGCGCCTGCTGCTTGGCGGGAGGGGGAGGCTGCGCCGCCTGCGCCTTGGGCGCCGGAGCCGCCGCCTGCTGCGCGGGGGCCTTCTCCGCGGCGGCCTGCGGCTGCTGCGGCTCGCGACGCTGCCGGGGCTCCGGGTGCGAGCCACAGCCCAACACCACCCAGCGCCGGTCGACGCCCGGGCGGTGCAGCATCTTGTTGAGCAGGAACTGGAGCGAATCCAGCACCTGGCTGCGGCGGCCCTGCTCGACGCCGGGCGGAGGCCCCGCTTCGAAGTGCAGCGCGACGGACAGGCTGCCGTCCGCCGCGTCCTGCATGTCCAGGCGGGCCGGGAAGCCCATCAGGCCCAGGATGTCACCGAGGAGCTTCTCCACGCGGGGGCGCAAATCCGCGCCCCCGGCAACGGGAGCCTGCTGGGAAACCGGCTGCTCGCTCACTTGCGCTTTCCTCCCGCTGTCGCCACCGCCGGCGTACCCCCACCGGCCTGCGGCTTGTTGCGGTCCAACCACTTCCTCAACCCGTACTGCTGCGCGATGGAGAAGATGTTGTTGGTGAAGATGTAGAGCGACAGACCCGCCGGGTACTGCAGCAGCGTCAGCGTGAAGATGCCGGGCACGAACCAGGTCATGATCTTCGCCTGGGTCGCATCCATCATCTGCGGCTGCATCTTCTGGGTGATGATCATCGACACGCCCAGCGCCAGGGGCAGCAGGTACGTGGGGTCCTTGTAGGTCAGGTCCCGCCAGATGGGGCCGAAGAAGGGCTCGCCGTACAGGTCGAAGCTGTTGCGCAGCGCCGTGAAGAGGGCGATCCAGACCGGCATCTGGATGAGCAGCGGGAGGCAGCCGCCGAGCGGGTTCACCTTCGCCTCCTGGTACAGCTTCATGATTTCGAGGTTCTGCTGCTCGCGGTTGTCCGCGAACTTCTTGCGAATCTCGTCCATGCGCGGCTGGAGCTTCTTCACCTCTTCCATGCTGACCATGGAGCGGTAGGTGAGCGGCAGCAGCACCAGCTTCACCACCACGGTCAGCAGGATGATGGCCACGCCCCAGTTGCCGGTGAGGCCGTGGAAGAACTTCATGATGCCCAGGAGGATCTTGCAGATGACGGCCCAGATGCCGAAGTCGACGGTGTCCTCGAGCTTCGGGTGGAAGGTCGCCTCACCCAGGCCCACGGCCTTGCGCAGCTCCGGCCCGGGCACCACGGCCATCAGGTCCGGGTCCTTGGGGCCCAGGTAGCCGCCGAGCTTCAGCGTCACCGTCTCACCCGCGGCTGCGCTCAGCGGGAAGGCCACGGAGACCTGACGCGCGGTGGGCGTGGCGGCGAGGATGCAGCGGCCGGGGCGGGGGCCCTCCAGCGGATAGAGCGCCGACAGGAAGTACTGCTGGTTGATGCCGAAGTAGTGAATCTGACCCTTGCTCTTCTCCGCGTCGAGCGCGTCGTCGCCCGGGTTCATGTTGTGGAGCTTGTCATCCACCCAGCACGCGGAGCGGCTCAGGTTGCCCACGCCGCCGAAGAACGACGGCGCGTGCTCGAAGTTCGGGTCGATGGCGCGGCCGTAGTGCACCAAGAGCTCGCCGTTCTGCGCCTGGCCCGACGTGTTCTTCACCTGGATGGTGTACGTGAGCTCGAAGCCCTCCTTCGGCCACTGCAGCACCTTCACCACCTCCCACGGACCCTGGCGGCCGGTGAAGGTGAGGGACTCCACGTCGCCGCCCGTCTTCTCGTCGACGGCGTAGGGGACGCCGGCGCCCAGGGGGCTCTGGCCCTCGATGGTGACGGACAGGGGCAAGGGCTGGTTGGGCACCGGCTGCGCCAGGTTCATCTGCGGCGCGGGAGGCACCTCCTTGCCGAGCAGCTGCTGGTAGCCCTGGGCCAGGGTCAGCGAGTGCTGCTCGCGCATCTTCACGCCCTGCAGCTCGGCGGACGTCAGGCCCGCGCCCACGGAGGAGAACCGGTACACGGACTCCTTGCGGTGCGAGTCCACCTGCTTCGCGGGCGGGGGCGGGGTGGCCTCGGCGACGGTGCCGCCCGGGGGAGGCGTGCCTTCACCGGAGGGAGGCTGCGCGGCCTGTGCGGGGGTGCCAGCGTCCTGCGTGCCTGCGGCCGCCACACCCGCGTCATCGGCGCCAGGGGCGGCCGGCGGGGGCGGGAACAGGAACATCCATCCGGCGGTGACCGCGAAGGAGAGCAGCAGGGCGACCAGCAGCCGCTTCTGGGAGTCGTTCGACTGGGGCGAGAGCGGATCGTTCATAAGTGTCCCTCCCCGCGGGGGAGGGTGCGGCAAGGGGTGAAGACCCCGTCAGGGCACCGGGTCGATGCCACCGGGGTGGAAGGGCTGGCAGCGCATCAGGCGCCACACGGTGAGCCAGGAACCCTTGAACCCTCCATGCTTTTCCAGCGCCTCCATGGCGTAGGTGGAGCACGAGGGATGGAAGCGGCACACCTTCGGGAGCAGCGGCCCCAGGAACCTCCGGTAGAACCGGATGGGCAGCGAGATGACGAAGGCGAGCGGGCTCATCGGGGAGGCTCCTTCGGCTTCGGCTCGGCGGCCGGCGGGAGCCGCTGCAGCTTACGGGTGACACCGTCGAAGGCGCGCGACAGCGCCACGAAAGAGGCTTCCTTCGCGGATGAGCGCGCCACCAACACTACGTCCAGGCCCTGGGGCCATTGCGTGCGCCGCTTGCGGAACAGCTCCCGCAGCACACGCCTCAGGCGCGCTCGCACCACCGCGTTTCCCACCTTGCTCGACACGGTGAGGCCAACACGGGAGTACGCCCGGCCATTGCGCTTGTAGAGGGCGAGGAGGCAGTCGGAAGGGAGCTTCTGCCCGCCGTCCTGCACCTCGAGGAACTCACGCCTGCTGAGCAGGCGAAGGGCCTTGGGGAAGCGCTGGTCTGCCGGGCCCTCTCGGCCCGGCGTCGCACCCTCAGCCCTCACACGCGGACTCGCTTACTTCTTCGCGGCCGACACGACCAGCCGCTTGCGGCCCTTCGCGCGGCGGCGCTTGAGGACATCGCGGCCGGACTTGGTTCCATTGCGCTTGCGGAACCCGTGGGTGCGGTTGCGGCGCAGCTTCGACGGCTGATACGTGCGCTTGGACACGGCTCGAACTCCTTGATGAGGGGTGGCGCCTCCTACGGCTTCGGCGCGACCTGAACTAGGGAAAGGGCCGGGTCCGTAACCCCATTTCCGGGGTAAGTCAACGGAGGACCACCAGGACCGCCCCCATTTTCCAGATCCAGGGAACGGATTCCAGGCCTCCGAATCCTCCCGGGAGCGACCGCCCGCCCGGGTGGATCCATCTGGAGCGGCCGAGCACGCCTCCGTTCGATCAACCCGGGAGCGGATCCGCGCGCACCACTTGAAGGAGCCGTGACGGGGCTCCGGGCGTTTTGCGTTCCGTACTCCCAGTCAACCCACGCAGGCGGAGCCCCAGCGGTTGGGGGGAGGGGAGCGGATCTCCACAACGGCCCTGACCCGGCACGTCCGTTGCCGATTCGTGAGGTCCGGAAAAGATCCTTCAGCGGCGCCACTTTGGGTCGATAGCTTGATCCACCTGGACCCCTCTGTTAGCACCGCCGGACGCTCGCAGTCCCGCCCGCTTTGCACGGTTGAGACACACTTGAACGCCCTCGCCCAGGCCTCCGCCCCCCTTCCAAGTGCTGGAATTCTCTGGAACAAGTTGCTGGAGGCCATCCGTCAGGAGGGCCGTCAGTACGCGCTCCAGTGGTTGGACCGGGTGCGCGCGCTGGAGGTCCGAGACAGCGCCCTCGTGCTGGGTGTCCCCGACCGCTTCTTCCGCGACTGGGTGGACGACCACTACCGCGGATTGCTCGAGGGACACCTGGCCCGGATGGGCGACGGCCTGTCCTCCGTGACCTATGAAGTCGTCGAGGGACTCGTCCCCGACCCCCAGTTCCCGCCCACACCCACCGTGAAGGTCAATGTGGGCCGGCCCTCGCGCCTCAACGGCCGCTTTACGTTCAGCACCTTCGTGGTGGCGGACAGCAACCAGCTGCCGGCGGCCGCGGCGCAGGCGGTGTCGGACAAGCCGGGTCACCACTACAACCCGCTCTACATCTACGGCGGCACGGGCCTGGGGAAGACGCACCTGCTCCAGGCGGTGGGCAACCACATCTGGGAGAAGGACCCCTCGCAGCGCGTGGTGTTCCTCTCCAGCGAGCAGTTCACCAACGAGTACGTGGAGAGCGTGCGCGAGCACCGCATGACCGACTTCCGGCGCAAGTTCCGGGAGGAGTGCGACGTGCTGCTCATCGACGACATCCAGTTCCTGGGCAAGCGCGAGGAGACGCAGAAGGAGTTCTTCTACACCTTCAACACGCTCTACGAGCTGGGCAAGGCCATCGTCCTCACGAGTGACACGGTGCCCGCGGAGATTCCGGGCCTGGAGGAGCGGCTGCGCAGCCGCTTCACCATGGGCCTGATGACGGACATCCGCGAGCCCACGTACGAGACGCGCGTGGCCATCCTCCAGAAGAAGGCGGTGGCGGAGAACCTGGACCTGCCGGACTCCGTGGCGCACTTCATCGCCAAGCACATCCAGAAGAACGTGCGCGAGCTCGAGGGCGCGCTGGTGAAGCTGTCCGCGGTGCACAGCCTGACGCGCCAGCCGGTGACGGAGGAGTTCGCCGCCGAGGTCCTCCGCGACATCCTCCCCGCCCAGCACGTGGTGGACGTGGAGGCCATCCAGCGCGAGGTGGCCCGCTTCTACAAGGTCACCGTGGAGTCGCTGAAGGAGGACCGCCGTCACAAGGCCCTGGCGCACGCGCGGCAGGTGGCCATGTACCTGAGCCGCAAGCTGACCAAGAGCTCCTTCCCTGAAATCGCGTCGCGCTTCAGCAAGGACCACTCGACGGTCATCTCCGCGGTGCGCAAGGTGGAGGGCCTGCGTGAGTCGGACCCCACCGTGAAGCGCGAGCTGGCGGAGCTGGAGCTGCGGCTCGGCGGGCACTGAGCGCCCACCCACCGTCGGCCACCGCATCCCACACACGGTACGACCAGGAACGGGCCGCGCGCCCGTATCCCAGGTGCCGTGACCCCTCGACTCAAAGGCCTGCTGACCCTGCTCGCCGTGCTGGCGGTGGTGGGGCTGTGGAGTCTCGAGTCCGCCAGGGACGCGCCCCGTGCGCGGCCCTCGCTCGCGCCCGTCCCGCCCGCACCGCGCTTTCCACCGCCGCCCGTGCTGACGCCGCCCGTCATCCCGTTCGGGGTGAAGGGGGCGCGGCGGTTGCTGAAGGCGGGGCTGACGCACCGCTACCGCTTCGACCTGGACACGCGGACGGCGGAGCAGCTCCCCGGCGCGGAGGCGGGGCGCACCTGGCGCCACTCCGGTTGGAGCGGAGAGGTCGCCGTGGCCTACGCGGGCACGGAGGGTGGGCAGCACTTCTTCGTGGCGCGGGTGAAGCCCACGTGGGTGGTGGACGCGGAGCCGCTCGTGGAGGGAGCGCTGCGCGACTTCCGCGCCAGCTTCGAGCGACCCGTGTACGTGACGCAGGACGCGCGCGGACGGGTGGTGGCCGTGCACTTCGACCCGTCGGTGGGTGCGCGGGCCCGAGGCTTCATGCGGCGGCTGGTGGCGGCGACCCAGTTCGTGGCGGAGGAGGGGCGCGCGTGGACCGCGGAGGAGGAGGACACCACGGGCGACTTCGAGGCGGAGTACCGCGCGGGAGGCAGCGCCCACACGTACGTGAAGACGAAGCGGCGCTACCTGCGCACGACGGTGCCCGTGTGGGCGCCCTCGGGACCTCGTGGGCCGGGGCTCGTCGTTCCGAGGCCACGAGGGCACTGGGACTTCACGCTCGACGCGGACGGGCTCGTGCGCGAGGTGACGGGCTCGGACGTGGTGGAGTCCGGAGGTGGCGCGACGGGGCTGCCGCTGGTGCGCCTGGAGACGCGGGTGGCGATGACACGCCTGGGCTCGGAGCAGCGCGCGGCGAGCACGCTGAAGGACTTCCATGCCGCGCGGTGGAGCGCCGAGGTGCTCTCCGCGCCGGAGACCTCCCGGCCTGTTCCACCAGATGGTGGAGGCGTGGAGCCACCCTCGTCGAAGTTGATTCAGATGCTGGCACGCGCCCTGGCGAAGCGGGAGCCCCTCTCACCGGAGCTGACCCACGCGTTGGCGCGGGACGTGACCGCGACGGCGGGAAGGGTGGAGCGGCCTTCCCGCGAGCTCGCTCGGGCACTCGCCCAGGCCGTGGGGATGACGACGGAGCCCGCGTTGAAGGACGCGGTGGGACAGGCGTTCGGCGCCGTGGCGCGAGGCCTCGAGCGCACCGAGCCTGCCCGCGCCGCCGAGCTCCTCGATGGATTGCTTCGTCGCTGTGAAGCCAGTCGACTGGACGCACGGGAGTGTCTGCACGTGCTGGCCCAGACAGGCTCGTCCCGAGGAGAAGGCTACGCTCGCAAGTCGCTCGCGAACACCTCGCCCGAGGTGCGCGCCGCGGCGGCTCGGGCCCTTGGCGCCATGAAGGGCGCGAGCGTGGAGTCCCTGCTGGACGAGGTCCTCCTGACGGACAAGGACGCCGCTGTCCGCGAGCAGGCCGCCGCCGTGATTTCCCAGCGCGTCTTGGGCCCGCATCTGCGCACGGTGGCGCAGTGCCTGCGCACGGAGCCCGAGCCCCGCGTCCGCGCCGAGCTGGTGCGGATGCTGGGCCAGGTGCTCACCGTGGAGCCCCTGGCCCCCGAGCTGCTTCGCGACGTGGCCGCGCGCGATGACTCCGAGGACCTCCGTCGACTGGCCTCGTCACTGCTCGCGAAGCCGTAGCCCTTGGCCCCTCAGACGTCCGGAATCCACAGCGCTCGCAGGTCCGCGGGGAGCTGGCCCATCACGTCATCGGCCTCGCCCTCGGAGATGTGCTCGCGCACCGTGACGAACACGGCACGGCACAGCCGCTCCGCCTCGTTCGGCGTGGTGTCCAGGTCGTCCGCGACCATCTGCACGAACTCCAGCATCTTGAACTTGCGAGGAGGCAGGCCCTCGTGACGCGGGCACCGCTGCAGCATGTCCCGGACCTTCTGGGGAAGCTGCGCCTCCAGGTGCTTCACCTCCCCGCCCATCAGTCGTTGCTCCAGCGTACAGAGCACCGACTCCGCCGCCCGCTCCGCGAGCGCCCGGTCGACGCCCGCCCTCGCCTCCAGGTCGCGGAGGAAGAACGCATACGTGCGCGACGTCCTCGACTCGTGCCGCTTCGCGCGCAGCTCCTCGCTCGCACGCCTGTCCGCCTGCTGCTGTTGCCCCTCGGTTTCATTCGCCATGTCGTAGCCCTCCCTTCTCCCTCACCGTGACCACCGGCGGAGAGGACGACACGGGACCTCCGCCCTTCGCCGGGGCGACATGCCAGGGCCCGGACGCATGGCGCGCCCGCTCCCTCAGGGCCAGTCGGCGAACAACCGGTCGAACACGACCTGCAACACCGGCCGCCACAGCACCAGCCCCCACAGCGCAATCGCGCCCAGCCCCAGCGCGATGCCCGCCAGCGCCTGCCCCCTGCGCCCGATGGGCGGCCTCGCATTGGCATCCACCGCCCGCAGGCCGAGGACGCCGAGCACCAACGCCATGGGCACCATCAACGGGAAGAACACCGACGAAATCCCCGCGGACAAGGCATGCCTCGCCAGCGGGTTGTTCACCTGGAGGTTCCACAGCCGCCGCAGGTCCTTCTCGGACACCTCCACGCGGAAGAAGAGCCGGGTGCGCGTGTCGAGGAAGATCTGCAGCGAGGAGATGAACATCAGGAACGCGGCCACCAGCGCTCCCGGGCCATACAGCGACGTGGCCCAGAGCCCTCCGACGACGGGCGTGAGCACCAGGCCCGGCCTCGCCCACGACTGTCCCAGGAAGAACGCCACGCCCACGCCCACGGCGCCGAGCAGCAACGGCACCAGCCTCCACTCCTCCAGGTACATGGCCAGCGCCGCCAGGCCGACGAGCAGCAGCGTGCCGCCCGCCACCGTCCACGCATTCGCGTCACGCTGGCCCCAGCGCTCCTGGCGGAAGACCTCCAGGTAGTTCACCTCCGGCCGGGCCGCGCAGGTGGCGCAATACAGCACGCCCATCACCCACGTCGCGCACGTGTCACAGGTGAACGCGCCACAGCGCTGACAGGTCGCCCCCGCTTCCTCCTCGGGATGGACCGCGCAGCGGGGCACGACACCGACGGAGGAGACCATGGCCCCAGTGTGACACGACGGGCCGGACAGCGCGGCCACGAGTCACGCCGCACCTCGCCCCGCCCGAGCGCGGCCCTCAACAGTTGCGGCCCTCCCCCCATTCCCCCGGTCATTCCTTGCCCACGCCCCGAGGCACGCGTGCTAAGCGCGAGAGGTGATTTCCTGGCACGAAAAGCCCCCGGAGGAACCTTGTCCCGAATGAAGGCCCTCGTCGCCGCAGCCCTCGTCCTGTTCGGGCTCCCGGCGCTCGCCCAATCCCCTCAAGAGGCGAAGCCGTTGGAGCCCGGGCGCGAAGCGCTCGCCATCCCCTACGAGAAATACACCCTGCCCAACGGACTGGAGGTCATCCTGTCCGTGGACCGCAAGCTGCCCGTCGTCTCCGTCAACGTCTGGTACCACGTGGGCGCCTACCACGAGCAGCCCGGCCGCACCGGCTTCGCCCACCTGTTCGAGCACATGATGTTCCAGGGCTCGCGCAACGTGGCCGACGACGTGCACATCTCCATGCTGGAGCAACTGGGCGCCACCGACCTCAACGGCACCACCAGCTTCGACCGCACCAACTACTTCGAGACGGTGCCCACCCACCACCTGGAGACCGCCCTCTGGCTGGAGAGCGACCGCATGGGCTTCCTGCTCGATGCGATGACGCCCGAGAAGCTGGCCACCCAGAAGGAGGTCGTGAAGAACGAGCGCCGCCAGGGCACCGAGGCCGCGCCGTACGGTCTGGCCCGCGAGGCCGCGTGGCACGCGCTGTTCCCGCTGCCGCACCCGTACCACGGGGACGTCATCGGCTCGATGAAGGACCTGGACGCCGCCACGCTGGACGACGTGAAGGACTTCTTCCGCAAGTGGTACGCGCCCTCCAACGCCACGCTCGCCGTCGTGGGTGACTTCGACGTGGCGAAGACGAAGGCCCTCATCGAGAAGTACTTCGGCTCGCTGCCCAGCCACCCCAAGCCCACGCGGCCCACCGTCGCGCCGGTGAAGCTCACCAAGCCCGTGGTCATCCGCCACGAGGAGCGCATCGCGCAGCTGCCGCTGCTCTCCATGCAGTGGCTGACGCCCGCGTACTTCGAGCAGGGCGACGCCACCGCGGACGTGCTCGCCACGGCCCTGGGCACGGGCAAGGCCAGCCGGCTGTACCGCCGCCTCGTGCTGGACAAGCAGCTGGCGCAGAGCGTGGACGTGACGCAGCAGAGCCAGGGCGCGCAGTCGGTCTTCACGCTCAACGTGGTGGCCCGGCCCGGCGTGTCCACGGACACGCTCCAGAAGGAAGTGGACGCGGTGCTGGAGGACGTGCGCAAGAACGGAATCTCGGCCGAGGAGATTCAGCGCGCGCGCACCCGCTTCGACACGCGCACGCTCGCGGGGCTGCAGTCCATCGGCGGCTTCGGCGGCAAGGCGGACGTGCTCCAGAGCTACAACCACTTCGTCGGCGAGCCCAGCTACGTGGCGCAGGATTTGTCGCGCTACGAGACGGTGACGCCGGAGGCGGTGAAGCAGTTCGCCAAAGAGACCCTGAGCCCTGATTCACGCGTCATCCTCCACGCCGTGCCGCCCGCCCGGAAGCAGGCACCCGTCGAACCGAAGGAGCGCCGCTGATGCGCCGCCTCATCACCACCCTCGTCACCGTCTCCCTCGCCGGCTGCGCCAGCCAGCAGAAGCCCGCCGCCAGCGAGAACCCGGCCACCCCCCCCCAGGCCACGCAGCCCACGGCACCGGCGGACGCCGAGTCCTTCCGCGCGACGAAGCCCGAGCCGGGCAAGCCGCCGGAGCTGGTGCTGCCCAGCTTCCAGAAGGCCACGCTCGACAACGGGCTCACCGTGCTGGTGAGCACCCGGCGCGAGCTGCCGCTGGTGTTCGCGGGCATCACCTTCGCGGCGGGCAGCGCGCAGGACCCCGCGGGCAAGCAGGGCCTGGCGGACCTGACGTACCGCATGCTGCTGGAGGGCGCGGGCACCCGCGACACCGTGGCGCTGGACAACGCCTTTGGTGATTTGGGCGTGTCCCCCTTCCAGGATGTCGCCGCGGACGGCGCCCAGGTGGGCGTGCGCGTGCTGACGCGCAACGTGGACGCGGCGCTGGGGCTCTTGTCGGACGTGACGCTGCGGCCCACCTTCGCGCCCAAGGCCTTCGAGCGCAGGAAGAAGCAGCAGCTGGCGGACCTGGTGCGCCGGCTGGGACAGCCCACCGCGCTGGGGCAGATTGTCTTCCTGTCGTCCGCCTTCGGCAGCGCGCACCCGTACGGGCACTCCGCGGCGGGCATGCCGGACACCGTGCAGGCGCTGTCGCTGGAGGACGTGCAGGGCTTCTACAAGAAGCACGTCGGCCCGGCCGCCGCGGCGCTGGTGATGACGGGCGACGTCACGCTGGACGAGGCGGTGGCCTACGCCAAGAAGCACTTCGGCACCTGGAAGTCGCAGGCCACGCTGCCGGCCGCGCCGCCCACGCCGAAGCTCGTGAACCGCGAGCAGGTGCACGTGGTGCCCAAGCCGGGCCTGGACCAGACGGTGGTCATCATGGGTCGGCCGGCCATCGCCGCGGGCAACCCGGACGAGTTCTCGCTGGAGCTGGCCACCACCGTGTTCGGTGGCTTCTTCGGCAGCCGGCTCAACATGAACCTGCGCGAGGACAAGGGCTACAGCTACGGCGCGGGTGCCAGCCTGGATCCGCGGCTGGGCGTGGGGCCGCTCACGTCGTATGCGTCGGTGCGCTCGGACGTGACGGGGCCCGCGGTGAAGGAGGCGATGGGTGAGGTGACGGGGCTGAAGTCGCGGCCCATCACCGAGAAGGAGCTGGAGGCCGCGCGCGAGGGCCTCATCCGCGCCTTCCCCGGCGCCTTCGAGTCGGTGGAGGGCCTGGGCTCCAGCGCGTCGCAGCTGTTCCGCAAGCGCCGGCCCATGGACGAGTTCAACCGCACCGTGGAGGGGCTGCGCACCGCCACCGCCGCGGACGTGCAGCGCGCGGCCGAGAAGTACCTGGACCCGGCCACGCTGCAAATCGTGCTCGTGGGTGACCCGCTCCTCATCCAGGAGCAGGTGTCGCCGCTCAACCTGGGCAAGCTCGTGCCCGTGGAGCCGGACACCCAGCCCGGCGTGACGCGCGCGGGGCCGTAGTCTCCCAGAGTCGCTTCGCTCCGCCCGGTGTGTCTTGCGGGCGGAGCACGGCTCACCCGACGCGGCCTCGCTCGCATGAGCGGCCGTCCCGCACGGCGTGAAGCTCGCGGGGACGTAGTCCTCGAGAGCCGCTTCGCTCCACCCCGCGTGTCCTCCGGGCGGAGCACGTCCCACGCGATGCAGCCTCGCTCGCGTGAGCGACCGTCCCGCACGGCGCGCTTCACGGTCGAGCCTGTCTCGTCAGCGCCGCGCGACGCCTCCGCGAACCTCGGGCGAAGAGGCGCTGACGCCGCGTCAGTCGCCCTCCTCGATTTGTCGCTCCAGCGAGCGCTCACGTCCGCGCCGCTCGCGCTCCAGTTCGTCCGCCTCGTCGATGGGGCTGCGGATGTCGGGCACGTCGCCGCCCACGGGCGCGTCACTGTCGAGCGCGAACTTCGCCTCCTGGGTGCTGTGGATGGAGTCCGCCGCGTAGAGCGGCCGGGTGTCATCCGCCTCCAGACCGCGCTCCACGCGGTCCTTCGCGAAGGTGGGCCGATGTCCCGAGGCCTTGCCACCCTTCGAGGGGTCGTTCTTCTTGTTGTCGGTGCCCATGTGGCGCTCCTCGCGCGAAGGGTGCGAGGTGCATCCCCGCGCCCACTCCCCATGCGCTCAATGTCGGAGCGACGCTGGCGCACACCAAGCTCCGGCCAACGACAGCGGGGCCCGGCCGCATGCCAGGTGGACGGGCCGGCTCACGCCCCCGTCATCGGCGCGAGCGGCGGAGGCTCCACCACCACCTGCATGGACAGCGCGGTGTGCTCGGCCTCCCAGCGCAGCCACAGCTTGGGCCGCGACGTCTTCGAGCGCGCGGGCTCCACCCTCAACGACAGCCAGTTGCGCTCGCGCAGGTAGCGGCTCTTGCCCACCGGCAGCATCTCCGTCTGCATGTACGAGGGCAAATCATCCACCGACTCCTCGGCCAGCATCCGCATGCCCATGAACTGGAGCATGCTCGGCGGCGGGTGGACGATGCCCGACGACGTCACCTGCTCGATGGCCGCCTCCGCGAGCCCCGCCGGCACGTGCTCCGGGTTGCGCGAGCGGATGAGCCCTCGCGCCCCCACGTGCACGTCCCCGGACACCACCGTCACCGCGCAGCACGACGCCTTCGCCAACTGGAGCAGGTCCACCATCAACCGGATGCGCTCGCCCCGGTGCGCCACCGACTCCCACTGGTCCAGCATGTCGTCGTGCATCTCGGTGTCCCCGCCCATCGTCTCCACCGAGGGCCCGAAGCGCAGGTGCACCAGCGGCACCGATGACAGCACCAGCACGTGCCGGGGCTTGTTCGCGCCCCGCCTCGCGTGCTCCTGGCGCCACGCATCCAGCGTGTTCCACTGCTCCGGGCTCATCACCTCGTGCGCCATCTTCCCGTTCGTCTGCCGCCGGTACGTGCGCCCGCTGCGCAGGTCCAACGCGAGCACGTCCACGTCGCACTCGGCGCCCGCGAAGCGCACGGACTGCAGATAGTGCCCCTCGCAGGGCCTGCGACGCGTCGGCTTCTCGGAGCCTCGCAGCGCGCCCAACTGGAACGCCTCGAACGCGAGCGCGGCGGCGCTGTAGATGGACTCGAACCACTCGCAGGCCTGCAGGGACTCGTGCGAGCCCCAGCCGTCGAAGATGTCGTGGTCATCCCACGTGAAGAGGCCCGGCACCCGCGCCAGCATGGGGGCGATGCCCGCCGAGCCTCCCCACCGCTCGCAGTACAGCTCCACGTAGCGCGCGAGCATCTGCTCGTGGAAGCCCTTGGGCGGACCGAAGTCGCGGTTGAGCTTCTGCTCCAGCTCGCGCTTGCGGAACTCCACCAGCGGCTCGTGGTCCAGCAGCGAGTCCGCGTACACCTGGTCGCCGCCACCCAGCAGCAGCTCGAAGCCGCCCTCCGTGGGCTCCTCGTGCTGGGCGAGCATGTCCATCCAGCAGCCGAAGGGCCGCTTCATCCGCATCACCGAGCTCCACGTCTTCGCGTCGCTCGCGCCGTTGCAGGAGAAGAAGGCCGCCTTGGGCAGCGCGCCCCTCGCGGGCACCACCACCGTCCCCAGCGAGTCCTGGTTCCACGGCCGGGGCGGCTGGTGCGGCGCGGAGAAGTCCACCTCCTCCAGCACTTCGCCCGCGTCCACCGGCTCGAAGCGGTACGTCACCCGCCGGGCCTTGCCCTCGCGCGCGAGCGTCACCTCCCAGCGCCACAGCACGCCCGCCGCCCGGCCCTCCAGCGTGGAGAAGTCCGCCACCCGCCGGGGAGGGGCCACGACGGTGTCCGGCAGCACCGTGCCGTCCGAGGCGCGCAGGCGCAGCCGGGGGAGCCTCGCCGCGTCTACCGCGTCCGCCGACAGGTACAGGTTCACGAAGAACGACCACCGGTCCTGCGACGGCTGGGTGGTCGTGTACAGCATCGGCCCGAGCAGCTTCTTCATCCACGCCCCCTCGAGATGCGTCAGGGCCGTGAGCCCCGGATTCACGGACTTTAACCCGTGAACCCGAGGAGGGTGCGCTCATGCCGGGAGTGTGTCCCGCGTCCCCAAGTTGCCCACAGGGGCTACTTCGCGAGGAAGTCGAGCACGGCGGCGTGGAACTTCTCGGGGGCCTCGAGGTGGGGGATGTGGCCCACGCCGGGCAGCTCCACGAGGGTGGCCTGGGGGATGGCCTGGGCGGTCTTCTTCCCGAGCTGGGGGTACTGGCCCATCGTCGCGGCGACGTCGGCGGGCACCTTGCCTCGGCCGATGAAGGTGCGGTCCTCCTGGCCGATGACGACGAGGGCGCGCGGCTTGACCCACGGGAACTCGTGGACGACGGGCTGCTCGTAGATCATCTGCGACGTCCGGGCGGCGACCTGGGCCAGGCGCGGGTAGTCACCGCCGAGCGTCTGGCGGTAGAGGACCTGGACCCAGACGTCGTACTCGGGCTTCCACTTCACGTAGTACGTGTGGTGGTACTTGCGGGTGGACTCCTCCGTCACCGCGAGCTGCTCCTTGTAATAGGCCTCGGTGGGCTGCCAGGGGGCCTTCTCACGGTAGTCCTCGAGGCCGATGGGGTTCTCGAGGATGAGGCGCTCGGTGGCCTGCGGGTACATGAGGGCGAAGCGGGTGGCGAGCATGCCGCCCATGGAGTGGCCGAGGATGACGGCCTGCTTGATGCCGAGCGAGTCGAGCACCTGCTTCGTGAGCGACGCGAGCGTGTGGAAGCTGTAGTGGACGTCGGGCTTGGACGAGCGGCCGAAGCCGAGCTGGTCCGGGGCGACGACGCGGAAGCCCTCGGCGGTGAGCGCGCGAATCGTCGGCTCCCAGTAGGCGCCGAAGAAGTTCTTGCCGTGCAGGAGCACCACGGTGCGGCCATTGGCGCGCGCGGTGGGCTTCACGTCCAGGTAGGCGAGGCGCACGTCCTGGCCCTCGACCTTCGTGGACAGGTACTGCACGGGGAACGCGGAGGGCAGGCCCTCCAGCGCGGTGCCGAGCGGCTCGACGGGGGCCTTGGACTGGGCGAGGGCGGGAGGGGCCGTCAGCAGAAGGGCGGACAGGGCCAGGACGGATGGACGGATGGGCATGCGCTCCTCGGGAGGGGGTCTTCAGCGTCCGTGTGTAGCGCGCGCGTCGCCAGGACGCAGGCCCTTCGGCACCTGAACCGCCATTCATGTCCGGAGGTGGACCCCGGGCACGGCCTCATCGTGGAGCGGGCGGGCACCCGGGGTGCGGGGGCTCAGGCGCGCGAGTCGTCGAAGCTGCGCGGGCTGAGCAGGCGCAGCGTCAGCACCAGGGCCAGGAAGATGACGCTGGCGGTGACGGTGACGAAGCGCACGCCCACGCGGTCCGCGAGCGCGCCCAGGGCCCAGACGCCCGCGGCGTACCCTCCGCCGAGCACCATGCTGTAGAGGCTGCTGACGCGCGCCTGCATGTCGCGGGGCACTCGCGAGGTGGCGAAGGCGTGCAGGCCGCTCATCAGCGTGAGGTAGTTGGCGCCGAGCAGGAAGATGACGGCCGCGGCCACGGTGAGCGTGGGCGACATCCAGTACACCGCGGACACCACGCCGATGGACATGGCGGCGAAGCCCAGGAGCTTGCGGTGGCCCAGCGCATCCGCGAGGGTGCCCACGACGACGGCGGCCACCACCGCGCCCGCGCCCTGGCAGGCGACGAGCAGCGACGTCGCGGCGGCGCCCTGGCCGAAGACGTTGATGGCGAAGACGGGCACCAGGCCGATGAACGGCGCCACGAGCGCGGCCACGAACAGCGTGCCCCAGAGCACGCGGGAGATGTCCTCGTCCGCGCGGGCGACGGAGACGCCTCGGGTGATGCCGGCCCACAGGCTCTCCTTCGTGCGCGGCGTGTCGCGCGAGGGCAGCGTCACGCGGGACAGGGCGATGAGGCTCGCGACGAAGGACAGCGTGTTGATGAGCAGCGCCCACGACGCGCCGCCCATCTGGAGCACCAGCGCCGCGAGCAGCGGGCCCACGATGCGCCCCAGGTTGTACTGCGCCGAGTTGAGGCTCATGGCGCTGTGCAAATCACGGGGCGGGACGAGCTCCGCGAGCATCGCGGAGAAGGCCGGGTTCGTCAGCGTGCTCGCGCAGCCGTTGAGCAGCGTGACGACACCGACGATGGGCACGGTGAGCTCGCCGATGAAGGCGAGCACGGTGAGCACCGCGGCCAGCACCAGCTGCACGGCGATGCCCAGCGCCACGTAGACGCGGCGGTCGAAGCGGTCCGCGAGCGCGCCGCCGAGCGGCGACAGGATGACGGAGGGCAGGAAGGCGAGGGCGACGATGCCGCCGGTCCACTCGGCGCGGCCCGTCTCCTGCGTGACGTACACGCCCATCGCCACCGTCTCCATCCAGGTGCCGATGTTGGAGATGAGGGCGCCCAGCCAGACCGCGAGATAGCCGGGGTGCTCGAAGGCGCGAAGCGAAGAGAGATGGGGCAGTCGAAGTGCGCGCACGGCGAGTTCCTTGTACCGCACGCGCCGACGACGCGCTCTCGCGAGCCGCGTCATCATTGGGGCCGCAATCACGCGGGTGGCAGAGGGGCCAGCAGCCAGGCTTCAGCGTGGGGTGGATGACGAAACCACCGACGACGCTCGCCGCGTCTTCGTGACACACAGTTCGCGCGCGGCGCGGGCGGCACAGTGCCTGTGCGCGGGCTCACTCAGTGTTTTTCGAGGAAGCTCCGTGAGTTTCCGCGTGCGCGAGAGTGCGCGCCTGTCGGGACAGCGGGGCTCGCGTGCGGAGACGGGCGCGCAGTGACACCGTGGCTTCGATGAGGAGCAACGAGTCGCACGGATTGCACGTTGCGAGGATGACGAGGTCACGTGCCGCCCATGCGCTCCATTCATCGAGCAAAGCGGGACGTTCGTCGTGACACGGTGCCGGGCCTTCACCACCCGCGGTCGGCATGCGGAGCAACGCGCGACTCGTCGCGGCGGAGGACGGCGCCGAGCCTCCGAAGGGCTCGGCCTCGCGACACGACCTGGAACGCGCTCAGCGACGCACGGGAGCGGAGCGCGCGGAGACGGGACCCTTCCCGCTCGGGAGGATGGTGCCGTCCTCGGAGATGCGCGCCGCCGAGCCGGGGAAGTCCTCGGCGGACAAATCCCTCAGCAGCTTGATGACGGCGCCCTTCTCGTCGGGGACCGCGATGCCCTTGTCCACCTGCTTCGTGGCCAGCACGCGGCCGCCGGTGAAGGCACCCTCGCGGTCCAGCTCCACCTCGAGCACCATGCCGAGCCCCTGCGGACCCTTCAGGTTGAACCGCCCATAGGTCGCGAAGTTCCCCAGCGAGTACGCGATGAGGCGGCCCTTGTAGAACTCCATGCCGCGCACGACGTGGGGACCGTGGCCGATGACCACGTGCGCACCCGCGTCCACCATCGCGTGCGTGAAGAGCCTCAAGTCACCTCGGTCCTCGCCGAAGAACATCTCACGGCCCTGCGGGACATGCAGCGCCTTGCCACCCTCCGCGCCACCGTGGAAGGAGACGATGACGATGTCGTGCTCGACGGCCGCCGCGCGCACCAGCGCCGTGGCGGTCTCCGTGTTGTTGAGGTGGTTGCACGAGGGCGACGTGTGGAACGCCACCATGCCGATGCGCAGCCCGTTGCGCTCCACCGTCGCCACCGAGCCCGGCGGCCCGCTCCACGCGATGCCGAGCGCATCGAGCGTGGCCTCGGTCTCACGACGGCACAGCTCGCCGAAGTCACCCGAGTGGTTGTTCGCCGTGGACGCGAGGTCCACGCCCGCGTCCTTGAACACCTGGCCGTAGGCCGTGGGCGAACGGAACGCGTAGCAGTTCCTGGACGAGCGGCACTTCTTCGTCGAGCCGTTGTCGCACAGCGGGCCCTCGACGTTCGCGAAGGTGACGTCCGCGTCCTCCATCAGCGAGCGCACACCGGCAATCACGCTGCTGGCGCCATCCGGTGGCAGGTTTCCCTCGGGGACGGTGGTGCCGAGCATCATGTCGCCCACGGCGCGGATGCGGACCTTGGCATCGAGCGGCGGGGGAGGGCGGTTGCTGGCGACGGGTGACTGGTTGAGCTTCGCCTGGAGCGCGGCCTGCCCTCGGGCCTGGGCCAGCGCGGTCTCGAGGTCCGGGTGCTCGGGCGCGAGCTTCTGGACCTCGGTCCACTGCGTGAGCGAGTCCGCCCAGCGGCCTTCCACCGAGTACGCCCAGCCCAGCTCCCAGCGGCAGTCCACGCGCGTGGGCAGGGCCTTCACGCACGAGGACAGCTCCTGGATGGCGACGGGGGTGTTCTTCTGCTGGAGGGCCTCGAGGCCACGGGCATAGTGCAGCTCGGCGGCCTCGGGGTTCGGGGCGAACGAGTCACCCGAGCTCAAGGCCAGGACCGCGGCCTGGAGCGCACCGGCACCGGCTCGCGCGGCCGCGTTCCCGATGTCCGAGAGACCTCCCGCCGCAGCGGGCTGCACCGTGGAATCGGTCGACGAGGGGGTCGAGGAAGCCAGGGCCACCGGAGCTCGCGAGGTCGTCGAGACCATGACCGAGCGTGCTCCCGCGCTCATCACGTCGGCCACGCTCGACGCGCTCAGTCCGGAGCGCACCGCATGCGCTCCCACGCTCATCACGGCGGAGGACGCGCTCGGTCCCGGGCTCGCCATCCTGGCGCCCACGGCCATGCCCCTCACCACCGCGCGCGCTGACTCCTCACCGGCGCGCTGAGCGGCGTTGGCGAGCGCCTCCACCTCCCACGCGCTGCGCACGGACCGTGAGCCGGCCGAGGACAACAGCTCGGCGCTCCGGCCCATGGGCGTTGTGGAGAACTTGTGGGCGACGTCGGGCACGAGCTCCGAGGAGGGGCCCGATGAGGTGGCGAGCGCGAGCAGGACGAAAGCGGACGGGAGCATGGCTCGGGCATCTTACGAGCCTTGGGGCCCTCCAGGGACAGCCCCCGTGTGCCTGTGACTTCAGCGGGCAGGCGGGCAGCCCCGCCGACCCACCCCGCCCACGCCTAGCCCAGCAGGTCCAGGAGCCTGGAGCCCCGGCGCTGACGTGGCAGCAGCTTGAATCGCCGGAGCTCCTTTCGCTTCACCTTCGACTCCACGGCGCTGTGCACCGACAAGCGACCCGGGCCCCGCAGGAGCAACCCGAGGGCGATGGCGCACAGGGCGAGGTTGAACTCGAAGCCACCCTTGGTGTTGTCGAAGCCCTTGGAGCCATGGACCTTCGCGATGGCGAACGCCTGGGTGACGAGCACGGCCACCGCCGCGGGTCGGGTCGCGATGCCCAGGATGGCGCCCACGCCCGCGAGGACTTCGGTCACGCCCGTGGCCAGAACCAGGGGCCTGGCCGGCTTGAGGCCGAGCTGTTCGAAGAAGCCCGCGTGCTGCTCGGTGCCCTCCTTGCGCAGCTTGGCGATGCCATGCACCACCATGGTCGAGCCCAATGACAGGCGAGGAGGCAGCAAGGCCGCCGCCTTGAGGAGGTCCGGTTGCTCGGTCAGCGTCACGGAGTTCATTCCCTGTTCTCCTTGCTCGGGGGCCACGGGCCCGTCCGGGAAACCTGAGTACGTTGGGAACGCTCCATCCCCCCGGCACCCGTGCGCCGGCGCACCTCCCTCGGTGGACGACCGGGCCTTCGACCGCTCCGTCACACGGGAGTGAACTTCGCGCCCGTGGGCTTCAGCCGCTCCAGGGACTCCTTGATGTCCTCTGAGACGATGAGGGCGATGTCCCAACCTTCCGTGCGGAAGATCTTGGCATCGCCCACCTTGGAGGGGTCGATGCGAAGCCCCATCACGGATTTGTAGTCACCCACACGGTCTGGCTGGCCATGTTCGGGCAGCCAGTAACGTACCTCTTCGGACGCTTCGTCGTCGATACAGCGAAAGCGCTTCGTGACAACCAGGATGAGGTACTGGTCCGGCTTCCCCTGGATGTCGACTGGGATGAGTTGCACGTCGTCCGGAGCCAACTCCGCGAAGAGCGAAGCCATCTTGATATGGACGACGGGCACCGCACCTGTGCCCGCGATGCAGAAATCCAACGCCTTGCCTGGCTCGTTGATTGGCATCGAGAGACGACCCTCGACTCGGACAGGCTGTCCCGCCGTGAAGACATAAGGGTCCTCGATCTCATGACCCTGCGCGTCCTGGGGATCTCCCAGGTACCAGTACCCAGCTCGGACGTCCTCGTTCAGCCTGAAGTAGCGCACCCGTGGCATGGTGAAGGCTGTCTACCTCACTTCCCCTCCGTCACGAGCCTGTGGAGTTTCGTTCCCTGGGTCGAGACCTCGCTCGCCAGCTCCTTGAGTGCAGCGGTGAGTGACTCACGACAGGCCACCACGGTGCGGCACCTGCGCGTCGCATCCCGGAGTCTTTCGTGGACGGCCATGTGGTACTCCTCCGGGTGAGGCCCTTTGTACCCCTCGACACGCACGATGTTCTCGGGGTCCTTCAACTCCATCCCCGCCTTCTTGAAGATGTCCCTGAACCTCGGGGTCCATGGGCCTCCACGAGCAGCGGACTTGCTGTTCTTGTTCGTCGCGAGGTGGTGCTTCTCGGTGCGCGCGCTCGTCATAGCGACCGCATGAGGCGCCAGCGCCACCGTGAAGCCCTCGGCCGACATCGCCACCGAGCGCACGCTGCCCACCGCCATGTACCGATAGCCCGCCTGTGCCTCCACCGCGACCGCCGCCTGCGCCGAGCCCGGCAGCCCTGACGCCTTCGCCGCCAACCCCGCTGTGCTCCCAATCGCCGCCGTCGCGAGCATCACGAAGACCCGCGCCGCGTTCTCTCCGAGCACCTCGCCGTACGCCTCTCCCGCCGCGCGGAGTTCCTCGAAGCTCCGCGCCCGGTCCGCCGCGCGCACCAGCACCACCCAGCCATCCAGCACCCGCCACACCGTGTCCACGCCCAGGTACGCAATCGCTGTCGCCGTCAGCAGCGCCGCCAGACCCTTGGATACGGGCTCGGGCAGCGCCCACAAGAGCAAGTACATGCTCACGGACGCCGTCACTGTCGCCAGCAACGCCTGGGGGTCCGTCGCATCCTCCAGCGCCTCCGCGGTCTCCTCCCACACCGCGTCCATCGCGATGGCCAGCGCCAACGAATACCGGCCGTCACTTCCCAGCAACGGTCCCTCTTCCAGCAGGCGCAGACAGTCTCCAGGCTGCGACTTGCGCTCGCACCAGCGCCCGTAGTCCCGTGTCAGCGCGTCATCGGCGTACGTCTCCAGCAACCGGAGTCCTCCGACGTCCCCGTCCCCGCTCGGGATGAGCTTGAGGCTCTGCGGCTGGTACTCGTACACGCCACTTCGCTCCGGCACGCCGAAGCGCTCGCGGGCCTCTCTCAACGGATGCTCGAAGGGCCTCACGTCCCGAGCGAGCACCACCAGGGCCTCTTCGAACTCATCGTCGTCCAACTCCACCGGCCCCGCGTCCTTGTCCTCGAAGGGCACGTGGACCTCTGGCGCGCCCTCGCCTGAGTCCAGTCGGACGACCCGCGTGCTCGAACAACCCACCAGGGTCAGTGCCAACAGCCACACGATGAAGCGATGCGCGCCCATCCAGCCCCCGTGCACATGACGTCGTGAGACTCGCGACGCAATAGCAGGGCGGTCCGACGTGCCATCGCACCGTCGGTCTCGGAATCACAGCCTCGGCCACCAGGTGGAGCTACGCCTGCTCCGAGAGCGGCGGATCCATGAGCGCGGCCACCTCCGCCGAGTAGCCCCCAGGTCCCTCTCCGTGGACCACGAGTGGCGGACGCACGGTGAGGCCCCGGTCCCTGTCTCGCACGGCCTGCACCAGGAAACGCGTCGCCGGCGCCTCCACCCTCGAGTGCACGAAGCGCAGCACGCGCGGATGCAGCTTCGACTGCGCCAGCAACCCGAGCACCTCCGCCGCTCGCGCCGCCGGATACACCAGGCTCACCAGTCCCCCAGGAGCCAACGCATACCGCGCCGCCGCGACCACGTCCCGGGCATCACACGCCACCTCCGACTTGGAGATGGCGCGCTCGTCATCCGGACTGCGCACCCCCGCATCCGCCACCCGGAACGGCGGGTTCGACACGACCTGCACATACCCTCCACCCGTCACCTGCTCACGGATGCGCCGCAAATCCCCGAGCACAGGCCGCACCCGGGACTCACAGTCATTGAGCGCCACGGCCCGCGTCAGCCGCGCATGCACCGCGGGCTGCACCTCCAGCGCATCCACGGGCCCCAGCCCGAACTGCTTCACGAGCAGCAGCGACACCACGCCGCTGCCCGCACCCAGCTCCAATATCCGCCCCGAGCCCTGCGGGGACTCCGTGGCCGCGAAGGCCGCGAGCAGCACCGCGTCCAGCGTGAACCGATACCCATCCCGTCGCTGGAAGACGCGCACGCCCGAGGTGCCGATGGAGTCGAGCGTCTCGTCCGGGCCGGGCTGTGAGGCGGAGTCAGTCACGGGGGAACGCCATGCTCGCATCCTCGTCGAACAGGCGTCCACCCCGGGGACCGCCTCACGTCACGGTGTGTACACGACGGTCAGCACCGCGTTCGCCGAGTCCCGCACGAACAGGTACTGCGTCGCCGTCTGCTCCTGGCTGAAGCGCAGCCGCAGCTGCGTCCTGCCCGCCACGTTGATGGCCCCCAGGCCCGCCCCGCTGAAGTCCGCCGAGGCCCGCGCTCCACTGGTGAAACGCTCGATGCTCGCCACCGCGCTCGCGTCCGTCGCCGCCGCCCAGTCCGCGCCTTCCGTGGACGCTGCGTTGAACGTGCCGGACTTCACGTCGATGACCAACGTGTTCCCCGCCGGCGTGGACCAGGGGTCCCCCGAGCCCGACGAGTAGCTCACCGTGAGGAACGCCCGCGTCACCGTGGCCCCGTCCGGCAGCGCCGACGTGTCGAACGAGAGGAAGGAGCGGTTGTACTTCCCATCCGTCCCACGCCCGAGCGCCAGGTTCGTCAGCGTCCCGAGCACCGCGCCGCCGCCATCCGCGTTCGCCTTCAGGTAGCCGTCCTCCGCCGCGATGCTCGTGAAGCTCACGGTGACAGGCGTGGGAGGCACGCCGGCATTGTCCACCGTGACGCTCGTGTCGTTGTCCGTCGCCGCATTCCCCGCGGCGTCATAGGCCCGGGCCCCCAGCGTGTGCGCGCCGTTCGCCACCGTCCGGCTGTCCCACGCAAGCTCGTACGGCGCCACCGTGTCCGTCGCCACCGGAGTCCCATCCACCAGCAGCTCCACGCGGGCCACGCCCACCGCGTCCGTGGCGCTCACCGTCACCGTCACCGTGCCGCTCACCGTGGCCCCGCTCGCCGGAGACGTCACATCCACCGTGGGCGGCGTGGTGTCACCGCCCGGCTCGCCGCCGCCCCCCGTGAGGCCGAAGAACTTCGCCTGGTGGTACACGGAGCACAGGTTCACATCCGTCACGTACGCGCCCACCGAGCCACAGGCCGTGGTGCTCCCCGGGAAGTTGAACTGCGCGTCGAACGCCACCGCGTGTCCCATGCCGGTGAGCTCCCACGTCTCCACCAGGGCCCGACCCGCGCCATCGCGGTAGACCTTGTGCGGAAAGCCGCCCACCGTCTCCGTGGTGTCCGGCGTCTGGTCGATGCCGTGCACGTTCGTCCACTGCTCCATCGCCTCGGTGCCGTTCATCGGCCGCACCGTGAAGTCACTGGTGCCGTACCAGATGGACACCGGAGGACGCGGGCCCGCGTAGCTCGGGTGGCCACCGCGCGCCAGGTCCCCCCAGGCCGCGGGCGTCTTGTCCAGGCCGCTCATGCACGTGAAGGCCGCGTTCACCGACGTGGAGCAGCGGTGGGGTCCGCCCGCGTTGATGGCGCCGGCGCGGAAGACATCCGGGTAGACGGCGAGCAGCGAGGACGCCATGTAGCCGCCCGCGGAGAAGCCCGTCACGTACACCCGCGACGCGTCGATGGAGTAGGTGGCCTTCATCGCATCCACCATCTGCTTGATGGACAGCGCCTCGCCCGCGTCGCGCGTGGTGTCTCCGATTTCGTACCAGTTGAAGCAGCTGGTGCCGCTGTTGCTGCCCTGCTGCTGCGGATACACCGCGTAGAACTTGTAGACGTTGGCCGCCGCCGTCCAGCCGCCCAGCTCCATGCCCGTCGCGTTCTGCGTACAGCCGTGGAGCACCACCACCAGCGGCGCGTTGGCCGGCATGTCCGAGGGCACGTGCCGGAACATCAGCAGGTTGCCCGGGTTGCTACCGAAGCCCGTCACCTGGGTGAGGGCCTGCTCGGAACTTTCGAGCACCGAGTCACCCGAGAGGCCGACCTCGGTTCCGCCACAGCCGAGCGCGCCCAGGCCGAGCGCCACGGTGAAGGTGAAGCACGTCGAGGAGAGTCGAGAACGCCACGACGACATGGTGCCTCCCGGGCCGTCGAGGGGAAGGGGGATGACGGCCGCGAGCGGCAACGTGACTCCCCCGCACAACCCTGATTCAAGGCGCGCCGCGTCGCCCGGTCCCTGAAACCTGAACCAGGGTTCATTTCAGCGCACCGCGTCGGGCGCCCTGGAACCTGAACCGTCCTTCAGCTCACCTTCACTCGGAGAACCGGTCTGGACGGCCCGTCGACGGATTGTTCTCCCGACGTCAGCGGTCACCCGCGAAGAAGACGACCTCGCCGACATCGATTCAGGGCCGGGGCCATCCGCGATGGACAGGGCGGGGTCGCAGGAGCCCGCCCCGGTGGGCTGCTGTCATCCCGTCACACCCGTAACCCGCGCCCGGCATGAGGCTCTCCGCACGTCCCACGGAGGCACGCGCCCCGCCCTCCCGAACGATGGCGCGGACAGGGCCGGGGCATCCACCACGAGCCCCGGCCCAGCACACCGCGCCCGGACCTCAGGCCTTCGGACGCCGTGCCGCCAGTCGCTCGGCCACGTCGAGGACGCGGGCCTCGATGCACACGTCATCCAGGTGGTTCGCCTCCACCAGGCCCGTGGGGCTCGTCACGTTCACCTCGGTGAGGTAGTCGCCGAGCACGTCGATGCCCACGAGCAGGAGCCCGCGCTTGCGCAGCTCCGGCTTGAGCCGCTCGCAGATCTCCAAATCGCGCGCCGACAGCACCGCCTTGTGGGGCGTCCCCCCGGCGGCCATGTTCCCGCGGTGGTCGTCCCCGGACGGCACGCGCAGCACGCCGCCCACGGGCTCACCGTCCACCAGGATGATGCGCTTGTCGCCCTGTCGGCTCTCCGGGATGTACGCCTGCGCGACGACGGCCTCGCGGCCTCCGCTGGTGAGCAGCTCCACGGCGGAGCGCGCGTTGCGGTCCCCCGGCGCGAGGAAGAGGATGCCCTTGCCGCCGAAGCCATCCACCGGCTTGAGGATGGTGCCCTGCGCGTTCCTCGCGATGAAGTCCAGGAGCACCGGCAGCTCCCTCGTGATTCGCGTGTCCGGCATCAGGTCCGGGTAGCGCAGACTGAAGAGCTTCTCGTTCGCGTCGCGGATGCCCGCCGGGTCGTTGATGTAGACGGGCGGGCGGTCCCCACACAGCTCCACCAGCTGCGTGGCGTGCAGGAACTCCGCGTCCACCGGCGGGTCCTTGCGCAGGAACAACACGTCCACCGTCGACAGCTCGCGCGGCGCCTCGTCCAGCACGTCGAAGTGCCGTCCCAGCTCCCGGCGCACCGTGACGTGGCGCATGCGCGCCTCCGCCACCCGACCGTTGAAGCGCAGCCACCCTTGCTCGAAGTAGACCACCCGGTGGCCCCGCTTCTGCGCCTCCAGCATCAGCGCGAAGGTGGAGTCGTGGTCCACCCTCACCGTCTCGAGGGGGTCCATCAGGAAGCCAAGGGTGAGCGGGGCCATGGGTCTCGAAAGGAAGGATGAGGGGGCGCGAAGATAACAGGCCCCCTCGTCATCGCAGCGGATTCACACCCCTCAGGGCAGGTCCTGCCAGCTCTCGAATTTGCTCACCGTCGTCTCCCCGGCGCTGATGACCACGGGCAGGGAGCGCGACTTGCCCTGGGGGTCGACGATTCTCAGCGTGTGCTTGCCCACCGGCACGGAGACCCCCAAGAGCGGCGTCACGCCGAGCTTCTTGCCTCCCAGATAGACGGGCGCCGACTGCCCCGTGATGTTGAAGGTCAGCTTGCCCGTGGCTCGCGAGGGCCTGGTGCGCTCCGGCTTCGAGCCCTCGTCCGGCGACTCCCCCGGCGCGGCGACGTTCTTCGGCGCGGGCTCCGGCTTCGCGCCCGGAACAGGTTCATCGGGCCCCGGTCCCAGGTTCCCCGCCATGCCCCCCGGCTGGATGGGACGCAGCCTGGCGTCCTGCGGCTCCTCCTCCCGCACGGGCACCATCGTCGCCGAGTCATCCAGCGCGCGGCTCAGCTTCACCGCGCCATAGATGCCTCCGCCGAGGATGCTCAGCAGCACCAGCCCCCAGAGCACATTGGACCGGAGCTTCTGCGCGGGCGTGAGCTCGTCACCGTCCAGCGGCGGCGGCGCCTCGGTCTTCACCGTCGACACCTTGCGCGAGGGCTTCTTGCCGCCCTTCATCGGCGTGTTGCCCGACCGGGGCGTGGCCATCTCCTCGCGCACCGGCAGGTACGGCCCGTCATCCCCGCGCAGGGCGCGCTTCGCGGAGTCCACCATGAGCGAGCTGGCCGTGCCGTCCACGCTCTCCAGCAGCGCGCGCGTGGCCGCCATCCGCTCCGCGAACATCTCCTTCATCAGGGTGGCGCGGTGCTCCGCGTCCTGCATCAGCGTCCCCGCCGCCGCCTCCAGCGCCCGCGCCATGTCCCGCCCGTTGGCGAAGCGCTTCTCACGGCTGCGCTCCAGCGCCTGCATCACCACCTTGGAGATCTGCTCCGACACGTGCGGCGTGACGTGCGAGGGCCAGGGGATGGGCGCCTCGAGGATCTTCATCATCTCGTCGCGCTCCGTCCTGCCCGCGAACAGGCGCGCGCCGGTGAGCATCTCGTGCAGCATCACCCCCACGGAGAACAGGTCGCTGCGCCCATCCAGCTTCTCGCCGCGCACCTGCTCCGGGGACATGTAGCCGGTGGTGCCCTTCACCGTGCCCGCGTGCGTGCGCTCCAGGCTGTTCTTCGCCTTGGCGATGCCGAAGTCGAGCAGCTTCACCATGCCGTCGTACGTCACCATGATGTTCTTCTGGGCGACGTCGCGGTGGATGACGGGGCTGGGCTCGCCCGAGGGCGCGGTGAAGGTGTGCGCGTAGTGCAGCGCCATGCAGACGTCGCGCGCCACCGACAGCGTGAAGCCCAGCGGCACCGGGCGATGGTGGCGCAGGCACGCGCTCGTTATCTGGTTCAGGTTCTGCCCGGCGATGAACTCCATCGCCAGGAAGAGGCCGTCCTCCTCCTGCCCCAGGTCGAACACCTGCGCGATGTTCGGGTGGTTGAAGGCCGCGGTGATGCGCGCCTCGTCCAGGAACATCCGCTCGAACTGCTCGTTGTCCCGAGCGTCCGGCAGGATGCGCTTCACCACCACGTACTTGCGGAAGCCACCCGGACCCGAGGTGAAGCCGAGGAACAGCTCGGCCATGCCACCCACGGACAGCTGCGTGACGACCTCGTACTTCCCGATGCGCTCGCCCCGATAGAAATCGATGGGTCAACCCTCCTCGCCAGCGCCCCGCCACCGGAGCCGCAACGCCGCCGAGGATAACAGGCTTGTATGGCGCGGACGTGCGGTGAGAACACGCCGTCACCCACCGTCTTCCCGTCATCCACCACGAGCCTGTGGATGGCCTGTGGACAGCGGGGGGATGGCTGTGGAGAAACCCCGGCGTGGATCAACCCCTGTGGGTGGCCGGGGGAAACCGCCAATTTACCCACATGTAGCATCGCGCGAATTCGTCAGTCATCCCGCGAGCTTGCTGACTTGTCCCCAACTCCGTGCCCTCTACTTCTTCCACCACTTGATCAATACCCCATCTCCCTTTTGAAGAAGCAGACGGTGCCTGTGACTTGCGCCTGTGGATGAGCGCCACACGGCTGTAACACCCTGGCATCCGGGCACGCGGGCGGCGCCCACGGCGGCACGCGGGCCTCCAGGCGCGAAGCCATCAGGAGCCCACGCCGGCAGGCCTCGCCAGGCGGCCGTGGAGGGCCCTGGGGCGCGCGCCGGGCCTTCGCGGGCACACCGGGAGCTTCCCAGGTCGGAACAGGGCGCCAGCAGGCGCTGGGGGCCTTGGGCCTTGGACGCTCAGGTCAGCGCGGCGCGCAGACGCTCGAGGAGGCCGGGCAGGGCCATGAGCAGTTCACGGTCCGTGTGCTCCAGGGCATTGCGGAGGATTTCGAGGTCCTCGGCCGAGCGCTCCGCGTTCACCATCCGCTGGAGCATGCGCAGCCGCTGGTTGCGCAGCACGAGGCGCGCGAGGGTGTCCTCCAGCTCCTCGCCGAGCGCGTCATCCAGCTGCAGGTCGCGGCTGATGAGCTCGCGCAGCTGCTCGACCAGATAGGTCAGGTCCCAGGATTCTTCGTAGCCGGCCCGTCGAGACATTGCTTCCACGCATCGCCGGGCTCAGCCCAGCGCTCGAGCCCGGGAGAGCCCGGCCAGGGTCAGCCGGGCACGGGACGGGTCCATCTCCACGGTGACGTGGCACTCGTCGAAGTCCAGGTTCAGCGCATACGGCTCCGACGCGGGCAAAAGGCCGCGCTCCTGGTGCGCCAGCGCGGCCATGCGGAAGAGCTCCGACAGCAGCGCCTGCCGCGTCTTGGGCGTCAGCCCGTCCACGGTGCCTTGCAGGCTGCGTGGGATGAGCACGGTGAAGGCCTGGGAGGACGTAGAGCCCGTGTCGGCGACGGAGGTCATGCCGGCGCCGATTGCGAGAACCGTACCTTTCCTGGATCCAACCATTCCGCGCGGTTGGAGTGGGTCGGCCGCGACCGTCTGAAAAAATCACAGGGTGTTCGTGGCCGCGGTCTGAAGTGTCTTCGGGAAGGCGCGCCTTCCGGGCCTCCACCGGCTTCCATTACCCGAGTGGATGAGGATTCCGTCCGACGTTCATCTCTGCGGCGAGCTTGCGACTTCAGGGTGCTGGTGGCGCGGCGTCCGCCGCGGTGTCCGGTGAGGGCCCTGGGGAGGTCTTGGAAGTCGTCACGCAGGGAACGTGTGTCGCCACGTGCTGGCGTGAGCGCGCCGTGACGCGAGCGTTCAGCAGCCGAAACGCGCGGGCCGCGTGGGAGGCGATGGCGGACAGGCCCGAGGTGCTCACCCCTCGCATCACGGGGAGCCCGGGGCTATACGCGGAGGGCTGGAGTCCGGGAGGCACCCATGGCGCGCGCGACGAGCACAGGCGGGGCGGGGTGGGCCGTCATCGTGATGGCGGTGGTGTTGGGCACGGGGCTTGTCGCGTGCCGCGAGGACCCGTCGCTGGTGGGCGCGCAGGGTCGGCTGCGGTTGTCCGTCGACCGGCTCGACTTTCCCTTCGCGTATCCGGGTGGCACGCGTGAGGCGGAGGTGCGCGTGCTCAACGCGGGGCGCGCGCCGCTGGACGTGACATGGACCGCGGTGGAGGCCCCGTTCTCGCTGGTGGAGGGGCTGCCCTCGCGCGTGGGGATGGAGGAGGTGCCCGTGCGGGTGCGCTTCGGTCCCCGGGCCATCGGCACTTTCGAGTCGCGGCTGGTGGGCACCGCGTCGGATGGAGGACGCGTGGAGCTGGTGCTCGCGGGCGAGGCGCGGCCGACGCCCGACTGTGTCCCGGTGGTCTGCGCGACCTCGACGTTCGACCCCGTCACCGAGCGCTGCGTGGAGACGGTGTCGCCGGACGGCACCGCGTGCAACCCGGGCAGCGCGTGTCTCACCATGGCCACCTGTCAGCAGGGGCGGTGTCGGGGGCAGGAGCGGCCGTGTGACGACGGCAACGCGTGCACCACGGATGCGTGCCATGCGCTGGATGGGTGCCGCTCGGTGCCGGCGCCGCCGTGTCCCGGGGGGGGGCCGTGCCAGGTGGGCACGTGCGACCCGAAGCTCGGGTGCGGCCTGGCGGACGCGCCCGATGGCACCTTCTGCGGGACGGAGCGCGGCTGCGACGCGGCGGACGTGTGCATCGAGGGCGCGTGCGCGCGGAGGGACTTGCCGGACGGCTTCGTCTGCGCGTCGGCCAGTCCGTGTCAGGCGGAGGGCCGGTGTCGCGGGCCCGTGTGCGAGCGCCCCGCCGCGGTGACGCTGGCGCCGGACTGGAGCCTCGACGCGGCGGCGTACCCGCGCAACCTGCATGATTTGCTGGTGGGGCCCGAGGGGGACGTGACGCTGTCGGGCTTCTACGAGTCGGCGCTGCTCGACGCGGCGGCGCCGACGCCCATGCTGAGCCGGGACGCGGCCCGGCGGTGCATGCTGTGGAATGACCGGCTGTTGTGCATGGATTTGCCCGAGGACGGCACGGTGTCGCTGATGGAGCGGTACACGGGGGTGCCCCGGTGGACCTTCACGCTGGGGGACGCGCGGCCGGACATCCGGCAGCGCACGGAGACGCTCTTCCTGGCGCGGCTGGCGGTGATGGCGCCGGACCGGCTGGCGGCGCTCTTCGAGGCGTATCCCGCGGGGGAGCGGCGCGAGACGTTGTGCCGCATGTACTTCCTGGTGGTGTTGGACGCGTTCGGACAGATGGTGTCCGCGCAGGAGCTGACGGACCCGCTGTTGTCCGAGTGCAACCACCCGCACCCTTTCGGCGTCGTGTCCGACGCGGCGGGGGATTTGTATGTGTCCTTCTCGCAGACGCTGAACGTGGGGGCGCCGCTGCATGCGGGCGCGCCTTCGTTGTTGATGGCGTTCTCGTCGGACGGGGTGCCGCGCTGGCGCAAGTCCCAGGGGCAGCGCGCCGGAGAGCTGGCGGTGGTCGACGGGCTGCTCTTCGCGGAGCGGGGCGGGCAGGCGCTGCGCACGGCGGATGGCTCGGTGGCGGGGACGATTCCGCAGGTCTTCGGCCGCGTGGTGGCCACGCGCGAGCGACTGGTGCCGAGCGCGCCGGGCACGACGGTGAATGTCGGCGACGAGGGCAACGCGCCCGCGCCCACGCAGCTGCGGGGCTTCGCGCTGCCGTCACTGAGCCCCGTGTGGACGTACTCGCTTCGCTCGGGACAGTCGCTCACCACGAAGGAGCTGCGGCTGGCGACGTGGCCGGAGACGCCGGGGCTGCCACCGAGGACGCTGGTGCTCACCACGGCGACGGATGCGGACGACGCGCAGCTGCTCGTGGGCGTGCGGGTCTCCGACGGCAGCGAGGCGTTCCAGTGCCGGTTGGACTACCAGGCGCGCACCATGCCCCAGTTGCTGGAGCTGGCGCCGGGCGCGCTGCTGATGATGGATGGGGCCGAGACGTGCGGCGAGTGCGACCCGCCGTTCGCCTCCAGCCAGGCGCGCTTCCAGCGCTTCCCGATGCCGGGATTGCTGCCCGCGAACGAGCCCTGGCCCGGGACCTTTGGTGGGCCGGGACACGACCATCACGAGGGCGCGGCCCACTGAGCCTCGTAGTGGATGCAGCCCAGGGGCGCGCGGGACGACGAGCTCCAGCGGAAGGTGCCGATGATGTCCACGCGGGTGGGGTCCACGCGTGAGGGGAGGATGCGGAACTCCACGCCGCGTCCCACGGGGGGCAGCACCAGCCCGTGCCACCTCAGCGTGCCGCCTCGCAGCCGGATGCCGCCGTCGTCGAGCACCGACACGTCCAGCGCCAGGTCGAGGCCGTGCTCGACGAAGACCTCGTGGAGCTGGTTGCCTCGCAGGACGAAGTCCGAGTCGAAGCTGCGCAGGGCTCCGTCGCAGTACAGCTCGCGGACGAAGTGCATCGAGCCATCGGCGCGGCGGAAGGTCCGGAAGCGTCCGGGGAACGTGCGTGCCCCGTGCTCGAAGAGGCCCTGGCCCGACAGTCGCGTCGCGACCCAGGCCAACACCCGCGCGGTGCGCGAGGAGAACGTCACCGAGGCGCGCACGTTCCAGGCGCCGGGGTTGGCGTAGAAGCGGATGACCCGCTCGTCCACGCGGGACACCTCCGGGCCCATCGCGCTCGCGAGCAGGGACCAGGCATCCGAGGGTCTCGTGCGCTGTCCCCGATGCAGCGCCTTCACGCCCCGCCGGTACACTCCCGCCGCCGTCCACGCGGTGAGGAAGCTCGAGAGCAGCAGCCACGCCGCGCGGCGCTCGCCGACGAGGCCCGGGGCCCGATGCCAGCGCGGCAGGCACAGCGCGCGCAGCGTGGCCCAGGCGTAGTGACGCAGGAGCACCCAGCCCGCGCTCGTCAGCCGCACCACCGAGAGCGCGAGCCCGTGCGCGATGGCGCTCTCCCCGGGCACCGCGCCCGCCAGCGCGTGCTGGTCGAAGAAGCGCGCGCCCAGCGTCATCTCCACGTGCTGGACGAGCAGACGCCACAGCGGCTCGCGCTCATGGGCTCGAGCCTCCTCGAGGAACGCCGCCTCATGACCGAGCTCGCGTCCGCGCGCGACATCGACCATGTGGGCTTCAATCCATCGCTCGTCGCGCACCTCCATCGGCAGGCCCTCGGCGCATGCGCTCGCATAGGCGCTCCACTCCGGCGTGCGAGGCAGCCCGGTCTCATCCACCGGCATGACCGCGGCGCCCAGACGGGCGAAGGGCTCGGACACGCCCCAGAAGCGGCCCAGCGTCACGGCGCTGGCCGCGAGCAGGTGCACCTGGGCCATGCGGCATGGATTCACCCGGTAGAAGTCCGCGAGCAGCCCGAGCGACAGTCGACAGGCGCGCTGACGCAGGACGAAGCCGTGCAGTGCCTCAAGCGACGAGTGGGGGAGAGCGTCACGCGCCTCGTCGAGCTCCTCCTCGTGGAACGTGTCCTTCCACGAGGCTGCTCCCATGGCATGAGACAGCACTTCGCGTGCCTCGGCAATCGCCGCCGCTTGGAGCGCGCCTTCTCGCGACGTGGCCTCCGTGGCATGAGGCATGGCTTCGCGTGCCTCCGCGAGAGCCGCCGCTGCCCGGAGCGCCCCCTCTCTCATCGGCTCACGGGCGTCGGCGTGACGCGCCAGACTCGCCACCCGCGCCTCGAACGTCCTGGCTCCCACGCTCACGGCGACACCTCCACCAGGCGCGCCCCCGGAGCCGGCGCCGTGCCACGCGCCCCCCCACCCAGCCAGCTCCGCGCCGCGTCCGGCGCAGGCTGCCTGCCCAGCGTCCGCGCGAGCACGAACAGCGCGAACCGCCACCGCGAACGCCCTCGCTTCGTGGCCTGTTCATCTCCCGCGCACCACCGCCGCAGCGTCTCGAATCCCCACTCCGTCCCCAGCCGCATGATGGGACGGAAGAGCACCGCATCGAGCACCTCGCCCAGCACCCCATGCCGCGTCTGGTAGTCGAACACCGTCTTGAAGAACGTCCCCTCGGGACGGCGCTCGTACAGCCACACCCCGCGCCCCCGCAGGATGGGGCTGCGCCAGTCCTCCGAGCCGAACTCGAACGTCGAGCGCACGTTCGGCGTGTTCGCCAGGTAGCGCCCCCACCCCACGATTTCGAGCCCGAAGCCCAGGTGCGTCCGGTAGTCCATCCAGTGGAACCCCCGCGCGTCCTGCTCCGGCAGATACCGGATGGAGGTGAAGCGCACGTCCCAGGCCACATGCAGCGCCGGCTCCTGCGTCCGCTCCCACACCACCTCCACCGGCGCGGGGATGAGCACCTCCGCGACAATCCTTTGGAGCGCAGGTCGACGCGTTGGCACCCCCGTGGCTCGACGCATCGCCCACCACCGGCCCGCGTCCCGGGTGAAGGTGATGAGCGCCGTCACCCCCATCACCGTCATCAGCGCGCGCAGCGCCACCGGCACGTCGGCAGGCTCCCACCGCACCCCCGTGGGCAGCAGCCGGTCCCCCCACACCGCCTGGAACGTGGCCATGAGGTACAGCCCCACCAGCACGCTCAACACCACGTGCGCGAAGTACTCCCCCCGGGGCAGGCCCCCCTGCGGCGCGCGGCTGTCGTTCTCCTCCCAGACGTCCGCGAAGGCGACCCCGACGTCCGCCGCATACAGCACGACCAGCGCCCCCAGCGCCCACCCCTGGAAGCGCACGTGCGGCACCCAGAGGAACTGCAGCGCGTAGATGAGGTGCCGCGCCGTGTGCCAGAAGACCTCCCGCTGGCACTCGGCGCGCTCGTGCAGCCGGCCGCGCCAGTGGTGGAAGTAGACGACGTCGAAGGCTCCCAACCATCCGATGACGAGCAGCAGGTAGAAGGCGACGTGCATGCCCACGCCCCGGTGCAACGCCGTGGCCAGGGCCACCCGCCCTCGCAAACCTCGGAAACGTCAGGGATTCAGAGGATTCAAAGCGAAGGTCCGTCAACAGCGTGGACAGCGCCGACAACGGGCGTTGTCATCCCCAACTTCTCCACAACGCTTCCGGGTGTGGGCGGCCTTCACCCGGGCTCCGTGCCGGCGCGTCATGAACGGTGCTTCAGGTGTCGGCGGTCCGCGACCCGCGTCGCCAGAGAGGGTCCGGGCCCGCTGTCAATCGCCGACCTGGGGTCTCCGCGCGATTTTCCCGGACGGATGGTGAACGAGGGCCCGTTCAGCGCCCGTCCTGACACGACACCCCCCGCGTCACCGACCCTGCGGGTGGACATGCCGCGCGTACCCGATATTCTTCGCCCCATCGTTGCGTTGAAAGACGTGGACGTGTTCCACCTTGCCCACGCGAGGCCTGACCGGAAATGCCCCCCTGGGTTCCGGCGCTGGTGTGGAAGGAGTGCGGTTGCCCGGACGACCTTGGAGGTCCGGCGTGCGGCGGCTCCGTTGCAGTGTGGGGGGTCTGCTCGGGCCCCGGGGGGAAGAGATTTCCCTGGGGCCCGAGTCACCTCGTCCCTGCCTACGGCCGCGCCTTCGCCGTGCCCGCGGGCGCCTTCGCCACGAAGGCCTCCAGCCAGGTCACCTCGTCGCGGGTGATTTCCATCAGCAGCTCCTCCGTCAACGCCGCCACCGGCCAGCGCTCCAGCGCCGTCTGGTTGAACGTCTTCAGGGTCTGCTCCAGCGCCTCGATTTGCTTCAGCGTCAGCGCCCGGCCCGCCTCGTCCCCCATGTCCTGCGCCCCGCCGCGCACCAGCTGGAAGCCCGCCATCCGCTCCACCAACGTGGGCTGCCGCACCAGGCTGGCGCCGATGTCCCGGGTGATGCGACCCAGGCGCTTGAGCCCCTCGGCTGACAGCGAGCCCCGCGTGCCCACGTTGCGCGTGCGCAGGATCCACGTGCCCCGCTCGCCCAGCACGCGCTTGGACACCGCCATCGCCGCCGCGCTGGCGTCCGGCACCCCCACCTCGCGCAGCAGCTCGCGCGAGCGCACGTAGCCGTCGTGGAAGGACGTCTCCCGCCAGGCCGGCAGCGTGGACAGCTTCTCCAGCGCGTCGATCTCCGCCGCCGTCAGCTCGCTGCCGGACTCCGTGTCACCCAGCAGCAGCAGCAGCTGGAGCTGCATCGAGCGCGGGTGCGCCCGGACCAGCGCCTCCAGCTTCTCGCGGAAGACGGTCCGCGCCCGCTCGTACTCGGACTCCGGCAGCGCCTCGCCGCGCAGCGCGTCCCGCACCGCCACGTAGAGGTCCGGGTCCTCCAGCCGGGGCACCTGGTTCAAGAGGAACAGGGCCTGCTCCGGCTCCAGCTTGCGCATGGCCAGCGCCAGCCTCAGCCGGGTGTCGTCGGACGTGGCGCGCGCCCACGCGGCCTTCTCCCAGTCCGCCAGGGCCGGGTCCGGCGGCAGGGGCGTGGCTCCCGGCAACAGCTCGCTCTGCCGGAAGTCGGGACGGCCCAGCTTGTCCCACGCGTCGCGGAAGGCCTGCTGCCAGGTGCCGGCGTCGGGCGCGCGCCGTCGCTCACGCAGCGCCTCCAGCAGCGCCACCTCGGGGCTCCCAGGGGCCTCGGCCTTCAGGCGCTCCAGGACCTCGGCGGCTTCCGGGTCATTGCCCTCCTGCAGCGCCAGACACACGTGCACCAGCAGCGCGGGCGCGAAGCTCGGGGCGAGCATCGTCGCCTCGCCGAGCGACTCGCGGGCCTTCTTCGAGTCACCACTGGCGGCGAAGCGCGCGGCCCGGTCCGTGTGGCGGAGGACCTCCGGCGACGCGGTGTACTTCACGGCGCGCGGGCCCTTGGGCGCGGGGAGCTCCGGGTGCGCATGCCCGTCATGCGGCCCGTGCTCGTCATGCGCGGGGCTCGGCGCGCGGGCGCTCCGGACATAGAGCGCGCCTCCCGCGGCCAGCGCCACCGCCAGCCCCACGCCACTCCACACCGCGGCTCTGCGTCCCGAGGTGCCCTGCGAGGAAGGTGGAGGAATCGGGTCCGTCATGGCGCGGCTTCTCCGGGGGTGGGGGAGGCCGCATTCCAATCGGCCCCGCCCCGTCGGAGCAAGGTGGCCCTCTTCCCAGGTGGGAGTGTCCTTCCCTACCCAGGTGGAAGACGCCGCGCTTCGTGCGGGCGCAAGGCCCGCCGTGCCTCAGTCCTTCGCGTAGAGGACGCGGCTGCCGCCGCTGGCCTGGACCTGGGTGCGGTCGGGACGGGAGACGCACTTCACGGTGGTGCCGCCGCTGGCCTGGACCTCAAGGCTCTCTGACGGGTCCGCCTCCACCTGCGCGCCGCCGCTGGCCTCCACCTCCAAATCCTTCAGGCCCGCGAGCTTCATCGCCTTGACCACCGCCCCGCCGCTGGCCTCGATGTCCAGCTGCTTCGCGCGCCCCTCCAGCTGGACGGTGCCCCCGCCGCTGGCCTCCAGGTCCAGCTTGCGCGTGTCGATGCCCCGCAGGTCGATGGTGGCGCCGCCGCTGGCCTCGATGGAGAAGTCCTCCGAGGTGGCCACCTCACCCTGCGCCGAGCCGCCGCCGCTGACGGAGACCTCCTCCAGCCGCGGCACGGTGATGAAGAGGCGAACCTTGCCGCCGTTGAACGCGTCGCGGAGGCCCTTGCGCTCCACCTTCGTGGCGAGCTCGCCGTCCTCCACCTCGAGCTCCAGGCGGGACAGCAGGTCCGCGGGGCCCTCGACGCGCACGGACTTGGGGCCCACCTTGAGCTCGGCCTTGATGCCGTGGCCCACCTCGATGCTGTGGAAGTCGGGGACGTCCCGCGTCTGCGCGTCCCCGGCCCAGGCGGCTCCGGCGAACATCATCAGGGGGACGAGCAGGGACATCCGGGCGGTCTTCATGGCGTGCTCCCAAAGGGCCGTGGAGCCCGGCAGGGGCCCCGTCATGCCGGGCTACGCACCATGCCGGGAACGATTGCTACTGACGGGACAACATCTCGAGCGGCACCCTCATGGAGGTGGTGTCGCCGGGCTTGATTTCGACCGTCAGCTTGAGTGCCCTGCCTTCCTCGTCCACCAGCTTCAGGGTGTGCTTGCCCGAGGGCACGTTCACCTTGAACAGCGGCGTCTCCCCCAGCAACTGCCCGCCCAGGAACACCTGGGCCTGGGGCTCGGTGCTCAGCGTGAGGAAGCCCGGCTCGCCGGTGGCCAGGGGAGCGGAGTCCCGGGGCTGGGCGCGCTTGTTGGGGGTGCGCGGCGCCTTGGCGCGCGGCGAGGACTTCTCCTCACTCACAGGGGTGTTGGTGTCCGCGACCTCCGTCTCGGCGGGAGCCTCCGGCGCGGCCTCTTCCGGCGCGGAAGCGGGGGGCCCCACCGGTTCGGGCGGTGGCTCCACGGGCCTGCCGGCGAGGGCACCCTGGGTGGGAGCGCTCTCCACCTTGGGAGCGGGCGCGGGCTTCTTCACCTGCTCCGGAGGCAGCGGCGTCACGCGGGGCGCGAGCCCCAGGAGGGGCCGTACCCGGTTGGAGACGACTCCACCGTCGAGCCCCAGTCCCACCACGGCGGTCCCCACCGCGAGCAGCACCAGCACGGTGGCCAGGACCTTGAGGCCGACCCGGGAGCGCGCCGCGGAGACGCCGTTCAGCGTGTGGACATGGGAGTCGTTGTCCTCGGCCTCCGCGAGTGGGGGGGTCCGCCGGTTCTCCTGGAAGGAGCGCGCGGGCTTGGTGGTGGCCTCCAGGTTCGGGTCCGGCGTCTGTAAGGACGCGGGCAGCTGGGCCTGGGTCCTGCGACGAGGAGCCGGGGCGCGGCGGGACGGGCCCGAGTCGGAGGAGGAGAGCGAGGCCACGCGGACCATGGCGGTCTCCTCGTTCCGGGCGGGCGGCATCGGAGCGGGCACCTGGGCGCGCGGGGCCTCCATCGTCCGGCCGGAGCGGGGACGTGAGTCGTTGCGCAGCGTGGTGTCGTCCCCTGCCGAGGGGCGCGAGGGCGGAGGAGGCGGCGTGCGCGCGGGCCCGGGGGACGGCGCGGCGGAGCGCGTGGGGCCCGAGGTCGTCAGCGCGGCCGGCGGAGGAGGAGGCGGCGTGCGCGCGGGCCCGGGAGACGTCAGCGCGGGGCGCCCCGGCTGGGTGCGGGCCGTGTGCGTCTCATCGTCGGGAGGCCGCGAGGGCAGCGTCTCCGAGGGCGGCGGCGGACGCGAGGGCTCCTGACCGGCGCCCCGGCTGCCCAGCTTCTTCTGGGGCGGCGCCCGGAGCACGGCCTTGCGAGGAGGCTCCGGGTCCGGGGGCGGCGGCGGTGGAGGCGTCGTGGGGAGCGCCGTCGTGGTGGCCCGGCGCGGCGTGGGCTGGGCGCTGGACTGCGGGCCGGACGACTTCACCGTGGGAATCGTCCCCGAGGCCCGACGCGGCATCGGCGCCGAGTCCGGGGGGCCGGAGGTGGTGTTGACGGTGGGAGGCTCGGGGACGTCGGGCGCGGTGGGGGGACTGCCGCCCATGGCCAGCATCTGCGCGACGTTCGTCTCGCCGGTGACGTCGCCCGAGGCGGGGCCGGCGATGAGGAGCTGACGGGTCTGCTCGCGCCGGTCGGCGAAGAGGCGGCGCATCACCTCGCTGCTCTGCTCGGGGTGCCAGATGAGCGGGCCCACCGCGCGCTCCAGGGCGCGGGCGAACTCCAGCGTGGAGGCGTAGCGGTCCTCGCGCCGCCTCGACAGCGCGCGCAGGACGATGGCGTCCAGCTCCGGCGGTATCTGCTTGTTGGCGCGAGAGGGCGGCGTCACCTCGCACTTCAACACCGCGTTCATCATCGCCTCGGCCTGCTTGGCGTAGAACAGCCGCATGCCGGTGAGCAGCTCGTGCAGCACCACGCCCAGGCTGAACAGGTCGCTGCGCGCGTCCAGCGGGTCGCCCATGATCTGCTCGGGCGACATGTAGCCGCTGGTGCCCTTCACCATGCCCACCGCGGTGCGGCTGGCGCGCGCCAGGCTCTTGGCGATGCCGAAGTCCAACAGCTTGGTGACGCCCTCGTACGTCACCATGATGTTCTTCTCGGCCACGTCCCGGTGGATGACGGGCGAGGGGTGGCCGAGCGGGTCCGTGAAGGTGTGCGCGTAGTGCAGCGCGACGGCCGTGTCGCGCACCGCCATCAGGCTGAAGCCCATGGGGATGGGGTGGTTGGCCTGCCGGCACGCGCGCGCCACCTCCACCAGCGTGGCCCCGGGCACGAACTCCATCGCCAGGAACAGCTCGCCCTCGGCGATGTCCAGGTCGAAGACCTGGGCGATGTGCGGATGGTTGAACGCGGCCGTGACCTTGGCCTCGTCCAGGAACATCCGGATGAACTCTTCCTCGCCCCGGATGTCCGGCAGGATCTGCTTGAGCACCACCAGCTTGCGGAAGCCCGCGAGCCCACGCTGCGACGCGAGGAAGATCTCCGCCATCCCGCCCGTGGACAGGCGGCTGAGCACCTCGTACTTGCCCAGCGACCGGCCCCTGGAGGCATCCGGCGCGAGCGGCAGCGTCGTCCCACTCATCGGAAGGCGCCGAATCTACACCGGCACCCGGACGGACGCGAAAGTCGCGGTCGAAGAAAAGTCCACGAATATCGACATCACGCCGACTTCAACGAATTCTTGATGTCGGGTTCAGGTGCGGCGTGCCTGCGGGGAGGGCTTGCGGGAAGGGTGGCGGCGAGGGCGTTGAGCAGGCGCAAATCCGAGCGGGACAGGCCGCGCAGCGTCTTGCGGAGGTCCACCAGGGCGGTGGACTCGACGCGCGGGGTGGGTGGAGGGCGCTTGCGACCCGGGGGTGTCTCGATGCTCGCGTCCAGGGCGAGCAGCTGATGGGGCGGCACGCGCAGCACGGTGCACAGGCCCTTGAGGGTGTGGAGGCTGGGGAGCATGTGGCCGCGCTCCAGGCGCGCGTACACCTCGCGGGCCACGCCGAGCCGCTCGGCCACCACTGCCTGCGTCAGTCCCATGTTCCTCCGGGCCGTGCGCGCGGACATGCCCAGATGGATTCCAAGCTCGGTCTTCATTCTTCGTCCGTCGTCAGGAAGGACGCGGAGGCCCCCTCGCCACCGCGAAGGAGCGACCCTACTCCGCGCCGCTCGCGGGACGCACCCACCGTGAAGACTTCCAGGGTGTGCCGTGATGTGTGTCCATGCGGCGCGGGTGGTGTTGGCGCGAGCGGCTGTGTGAAAACCGAGGGGCGATTCGCGCTGGCTGAGGAGGGTGGGGCATGGCGATGAAGACGGTGTGGTTCGACTTCGAGAACACGCGGGACACACCCGTGGAGCTCGTCATGGAGCCCTGGGGGATGCCGTACACCGTGCAGCCTGGCGGCCGGCTCGACATCGCCTGTGAGGGGCCGGAGGAGGGAGAGCTCCAGGTGAAGCGTCAGGCGGAGGGTCACGTCACCCTGTTCGCCTGGGCGGGGGCCACGTACCGGGTCCTGGAGGGAGGCAAGGAGGTCGACTCCAACGACCTTCCCGTGCCCGGCCTGCCACCGGGGCTCTCCACGAAGCAGTTCGTGGAGACGCTGTTCGGTTCGGTCGAGCAGCGCCGGGCGATGCGCGACGAGCCCGAGGACTAGGGCGTCAGGAGAACGGGGCGCCCCGCGTCCGGGCCACCGTTCTCATCGTGTTTCGCGCGCTGTTCCCAGCGAGCCCGGGCTCCCCTCGTGAGCCGGCCTCCGGACAGCGCCCTCCTTCCCACTTCACATTCCGCGCGTCCGTGTCGCCCGTCCCCGCTGGGACCTGGGCTAAGACGCGCTCCAAGGTTCCATGGATACTCCTGTTTCTCCCCGCACCGTCACCGGCCGCATCGATGTCCACCCGCGAGGCTTCGGCTTCCTCACCGTGCAGGCCCCGGGCTCGCACGAGGTGCTGTCCGCCTTCATCCCGCCCCCGGACCTCAACCCGCTCTTCGCCGGCGACATCGTCACCGGCACCGTGACGGCCGCCGCGGACGGCCGCTGGACGGCGAGCCACCTGTCGCTGGTGGAGCGCCCCCGCACCCGCGTCTATGGCGAGGTCGTCTCGCGCAAGGGCGCCCTGTTCCTGCGCATCGACCGCGAGGTGGGCAACGCGGACTGGGTGCTCGACGCCGGCGCCACCCGCGTGCAGCACGGCGACGCGGTGGTCGCCTCCATCGCCGACGGCAAGGTCGTGCTGCTCTACAAGGTCGAGGCCGGCGAGGACCGCTCGCTCGAGCGCATCATCGCGCGCCATGGCCTGAGCAAGGACTTCTCCGCGCAGGCCCTGGAGGACGCGCGGCTCGCGCGCGAGGTGCCCCACGCCGTGGGCTCCCGACGCGACTTGCGCGACGTGCCCACCGTCACGGTGGACGCGCCGTCCACGCGGGACATCGACGACGCCATCTCCGTGCTGCCCGCGGGACCCGACGGCGCGCTGCGCCTGCTGGTCTCCATCGCCGACGTGGCCGAGCGCGTGAAGGAGGGCACCGTGCTCGACGCGGAGGCCCGTGAGCGCGCCACCAGCGTGTACATGGCGGGCCGCGTGCTGCCGATGCTGCCCGAGTCACTGTCTTCGGACTGGCTGAGCCTGGTGCCGGGACAGGAGCGGCACTGCCTCACGGTGGAGCTGCGCATCGACCCGCAGGGCCGGGTGACGGCGGCGGACGTGTACGAGAGCGTCATCCGCTCCTGGGCGCGGCTCAACTACGACGAGGTGGGCGCCTTCCTCGACCGGGGCGAGGTGTCTCCGCCCATGGAGCCGGTGCGCGAGGTCATGCCGTGGTTCCGCCTGGCCTCGGCGCGACTGGCCGTGGCCCGTGGCGCGCGCGGCGGCATGGAGTTCGCGCGAGATGAGGCGCGGTTCACCTTCGACGCGTCCACCGGCGCGGTCTCCGGCCTCGTCTCCGAGCGCCCCACGTCCGCGCACGGGATGATTGAGCGCTTCATGGTCGCGGCGAACGAGGCCATCGCCACGTGGATGCTGGCGCGCGGCCTGCCCGGTGTCTTCCGCGTGCACGAGCAGCCGGACCCGGAGCGGGTCGCGGACCTCAACGCGTTCGCGGAGCACTCGGGCTTCGCCGCGGGCTTCGGACGGGAGCTGACGCCGCTCGCGCTGGCCGCGTTCGACCGGCAGATTGTGGGCGCCGCCGCGGAGCCGGCGCTGCGCTCGGTGCTGCGCCGCTCGCTGGGCCCGTCGCGCTACACCGTGAAGCCGGGGCCGCACTTCGGCCTCGCGGCGCCCCTGTACCTGCACTTCACCTCGCCCATCCGTCGGTACGCGGACCTGGCGGTGCACCGCACGCTGAAGGGCTACCTGCACGGGCGCCGCGACTACCTGGACGAGGACCCGACGGTGGAGTCGCTCGCCGTGCACATCAACATGCGGGCGCGCTCGGCCAACCGCGCGGAGACGGACCGGCACCATGTGCTGGAGGCGCGGTGGCTGGCGGGCCACGTGGGCAAGGAGTTCTCCGCGCGCATCGTCCGCGTGAAGCCCTTCGGCCTGGTGGCGCAGCTCGACGGCATGCTCGCGGAGGGGACGCTCCCCGCGGAGGGACTGCCCGGCGGCCCGTTCCGTCCGGACGCGCGCGAGCTGTCGCTGGTGGGCAAGGAGCGCGCCTTCACCGTGGGCATGCCGGTGACGGTGAAGGTGGCCTCCACCGACGAGCAGCTCGGACGCGTGGAGCTGGCGCTCGTCGGTTAGACACGGGGGGCGCCTCAGCCGGCGAACGGGAGCCCCTCTGTCTTGGACGAGAGGACGCTCTCGCTCACCCAGCCGACGAGGCCCGTGGAGGACTTCACCAGGAAGGCGTGGGCCTTGACCTTCTGGTTGCCCTTCACTCCGCTGGGCACGGTGACGGGCACGGCGAGCAGCACCTGGATGGCGGAGCCCGTGGCCAGCTGGGCGACGGGCTTCGACGTCGTGCGCTGCTGGAAGATGGGGAAGGACTCGCGCACCTTGGCCTCCTGCCCCACGAAGTAGAACTCCTGGGGCACGTGGTCGAGCTTGCCGGCCTTCGCGTCGAGCACGTACTTGTCGACGCGCGTCCAGAACGACTGCCACGTGCTGGAGAGGATGATGTTGTTGCCCTTCGCCTCGATGGGCGAGCGCACCGAGCCCAGCGACTTGAGCGCCTTGCCATCGAACGCGTAGAGCGTGCTGGCGCTGTCGTGGTCCGTCATGCCGGTGTGCACGGCGACCTCCTTGCGCGGGTCCCCGCTGTCGATGTCGATGATGACGAAGCCGTGCACCTCCGCGTCCGAGCGGACGTTGACGGTGGCGGCGCCGACCTTGAGCACGTAGCCGAACCCCTTGGGGCCCTCCTGGGTCTCCAGCGAGATGTCCTCCGGCTTCCCGTCGCCGTTCAGGTCGACGGACGCGGCCTTCACCAGCGGTTCGTCCCCCGCGAGCGCGAGCGGGGCGTGCAGCAGCGCGAAGGACGACAGGGCGATGGTGGGGAGGAGCGACGTCTTCATGATGGAGATGACCTCGTGAGGACCTGGGCGTCGGGTGAAGGTGCCGCGCGGCGCGCATCGTAGCCTCGCCCGTCCTTCCCGAAGGGCTCCATGCGCCGGTGTCACGCCCACGCGCGCCGGAGCGGATTCACCCGCGCTTGTTGAAGCGGGCCGCGTTGAAGGGATTCCAGCTCACGCCCACGCGCGCTGGAGCGGACTCACCCGCGCCGGCCGAAGCGTCCCCGGAAGTGCTTGTCGAGGAAGGCCTCCGTGCTCGCGTAGGCATCCTGCGCGCGCTGGGACAGGGGCCGCGCCGGGTGGGCCTGGGCCGCGCGCCGCGCCCGCTGCATCACCGAGCGGGGCGCGTCCGGCGTCGTGCCCTCCGGCAGCTCGCGCTCCAGGGTCGCCCTCAGCGCATGGGCCTGGTCGACCACGCCGAGCGCCTCCTCCAGGGAGACCTCCTTCTCGGCGAGCGCGGCGAAGAGCTGGCAGTGGTACCGGCGGCAGCTGGAGGGCCGGTCCGCGTACACGGCGCAGGTCCGGCCCTCCAGGGCGCCGCAGTGCTGGGCGAGCGCCTGGGTACCGTCCTCACGGCGCGCGAGCGGGACCCCGCGCCGCTCAAGCGCGGTGGCCTCGTCGGGCTGGAGCGAGACGTGGGTGAAGAGGCTCCCGTCACAGCACATGCCGCAACGGAGGCAGAGGGTGGACAGGGGCATCGTCTCCCCCTAACGCGTCCGGGCACGTCGTTCCATCTCGACGAGGCGCGGAAGGTGCCCCCGCACGCCTGCCCGTGGGTCGGGGTGCTACCTCCAGGGTGGCCAGGTACGTCCCCCTCCTCCGAGGGAGCCGTGCGCGGACCCGGGCCCACACCGGACCGGGTCGAGAACCTGTTCAGGCGGGCAACGAAACAGTGTCCATCGAGCCCGGGAAGCGCCCTGTGCCGCACGGTTCATCCGAGCCCCTCGGGGATCCGCGACCCCGGCGCCGATGTCGAGGAGGTGACGGGGAGCCTGCCCTCGTGGGCGGACAAGACTCGATACGTGCCGGGATGGGTGAAAGCGGACCCGACGGCGAAGCGGTGGGTGTGTCTGGCTTCCGCGAGGCGACTTGTCCCTGAATCCCAGGGGGTTGGCGCGCCGGATGTGGTTCCGCCACGCCTGTACTGTCGAACAAGTTCCCCGCCCCGCAGGAGTGGGCAGGCTATATGAACCCCGGTTCACCCAGGTGGTATCCGTACCGGGGGACTGCTTCCTTTCGCGCGAAGTCGTACAATCGACTCCCTTCTCACAACGGAGCTGGCATGCAGGCGGACACACGGGACGGGACGCGCGGCCGGGAGTCGGTGCTCGGCTACCGGGTGGGGACGGAGCTGACCGCGGTCGCCTCGTTCGGCGACGGTGACTCGCCGGGCCGCCTGGTGCAGCTCTCGCTCGAGCACCTGACATTGCACCTGGACTCCAGGTCCTTGCCGAGCCCCGGACAGGCCGCGTCGGTGGTGCTGGGCCAGGGTGAGCGCTGGGCCACGTCGCTGGCCGCGGAGGTGACGGAGGTGCGCGGCGGCAAGCCGGAGGTGAGCCTGCGCTTCGTGTCGCCGCCGCTCGACGCGGGCCGGCGCATCGTCACGGTGCTGGAGGCGCTGCGCGACAACGGCCTGCTGTTGCCGCCCGAGACGCGGCCCGTGTGGAAGGAGCGCATCGACCGCAAGGAGCGCGTGCTGCGCATCTGCGAGGCGCTGGTGGGACGCCAGGCGCGCGGAGTCGCCCGCACGCCACAGGGCCAGAAGGTCTGTGTCACCGCCGTCCACTTCGACGCGCACAACGGCCGCATGGGCTGGCGCTTCGAGGGGCCGCTGCCGCAAGGGCCCTTCGTGCTGGAGGCCTTCGGCTACAGCAGCGTCGTCCACCTGGAGATCCACGACGCGCGCGAGGAGGCCGGCTGGGTGATGATGTCCGTGCCCACGGAGGTGGTGCGCTACCGCCACCGCTGGCTGCGCCGCGCCCCGCCGAGCAGCCCGTGCACGCTGTCCTTCGACCACCCGCTGTGGCCCCAGGTGCACGTGCGCCGGCCGGTGTTGGATTTGTCCTATGAGGGCCTGGCCTTCATGACGGAGCCGGGCGAGGACCTGCTCTATCCCGGGCTGCGCCAGCCGGTGTTGGAGGTGGCCATGGAGGGCATGGCGCCGGTGCGGCTGCGCGCGGAGGTGCGCAACATCTCCGGCACCGCGGCGGGCCGTCGGTGCGGCATGTCCGTGCGGCCGCTGGACGCCGAGGGCGCCCGCGCGTGGCGCGCGCTGGTGGAGGCGCAGATGCATCCGTCCACCCGCGTGGAGGGTGACTGGGGCGACGCCACGTGGAAGCTCTTCCAGGGCTCGGGCTACTTCGGGCTGCCGGGCAAGTCGCCCGAGGACTTCACCGAGGAGCGCCCCTGGTTCGACGCCACGCAGGAGCGGCTGGAGGGCCGCACGCGCCTGGGCTACCGCGTGGTGCGTCCGGCGGGTGAGTCGCTGGAGGCCACGCTGTCCGTGGTGAAGCCGTACGAGGGCACATGGATGGCGCACCAGCTGGCGCGTCAGGCGGTGCCCGGTCAGCGCAGCTCCGCGCGCGAGGCGCTGCGCGACATCTACCTGCGCGGCTACGAGCCCACCCAGGTGGACCCCGACGTGAAGTGGTTCATCGCCTACTGCGAGGCGAACGTGCGCTGGGTGCGCTTCACCAAGTTCGACTTCGCCAGCTGGTACGAGCACACCGGGCAGGCCAGCCTCACGCCCTTCCGCCTGATGGAGGCGGAGGTGGAGCGCGACTGGGACCACCCCGAGGACGTGGACGTCGCCGTGCCCACCGAGGCCGAGCAGGCCCGGTTCTTCCAGGAGGTCGAGCGCACCCGCCCCGTGGCGTACCGCGAGGCGCTGGACCTGGTGCCCGAGCGATTCGAGCTGTCGCGCGCGCGCACCAAGTGGGGCGAGGCGGGCCTGGGCCGCGAGCGCGAGCTGCGCGTGGCCCGCGTGGACGGCAAGGCCGTGGCCTTCGCGGTGATGGAGTCCGCGCAGCCGGGCCTCAACCTCTTCAACGTGCTGGACGGCGTGCGGCTGGTGACGCTCACCGACGACGCGCAGCCGGAGACGCAGCGGGCCCTGCTCGCGCTGCTGGCGCACGCTGCGGAGTGGTACCGCCCGCGCGGCCGCCGCGTCTTCGTGCACTACGTGGAGTCGGCGTGCGTGGAGTACGTCGAGCGCGCCGCCCTGGCGGATTTGGGCGAGGGCAAGCTGTGGATCATCTCCTCCGCGCTCCTGCCCGAGTTCCTCGAGCACCTGTGCGAGGCCACCACGCCCCGCGTCGCCTGAGACGACGAAGGCCGGGTGGCCCGAGATGGCTCCACCCGGCCCTGTGTGTGCTTCAGGTCGGCCTCACACGAGGCCGACAAGGGCCTACTGCACGGACATGCGCACGTAGTACGTCACGCCGCCGATGTCCTGCGTCTTGGCCTCCTCGTGCTTCGGGTCCTCGAGCACGGCCGCGAACTCGTACTGGACGAAGTCGTCGGTCTGCTTTCCTTCCTTCCACTCGCGGTCCCGGAACTGGAGGCCCACGGGGAACTCCTGCTCGGGCTCCAGCCGGATGGCGATGCGGGCCTTGGTCGGGTCCGTGACTTCGAAGCGCGTCTCGCCCACCTGCTCCAGGCCCTCGATTTCGCCGCCCTGCGCCTTCAGGTGCTCCATCAGCTCGCGGCCCAGGTCCACCACGATTCCGCCGCGCTCGAGCAGCGGGCGCTTGGCCTGCACGGTGCGGTCCTGGAAGCGCAGGTTGAACAGGCGGCCTTCCGTCAGCGTGTTGCGCAGGATGAACGTGGCCTCGGAGAAGCCGAACGGGATGAGGTTCACCACGTTGGTGTTGCGCCAGATGATGTTGTTGTTCTGGCGGGTGTTGTGGTCGGGGTTGCCCAGCTCCGGGTGCGTCATCGGGTCCTGCCGCGTCACCAGGCGCGCCAGCAGGCAGTAGTGGCCCGCGGCGGCCGGGTTCCACTGCACCACCACCTCGTCATCCGCGCCGGCCGGCAGGTGCACCACCTTGGCCTCGCCAATCTCCACCCAGAGGTTGGGCCACGAGGTGCTGGTGGCCGCGGCGGTGCCGTACACCTTCACCATCACGTTGTGCGCGTCCACCGTGCTGCGGTTGCGCACCTTCACGTGCACGAAGTTCGGCTGGCCGGCCTCCGGGTTCTCGTGCGGACCGGGCGTCGCCGTGGTGCGCACCCAGATGTCCTCGCTCTCCCACATGCCGTTGGCCGCGGTGGCGGCGTCCGGCTCGGCGCCCGTGTCCCACGGCTTGTCCTTGCCCCACACGTCCGTCTTGCACGCGGCCGGCACGTTGAAGCCGTTGACGGGCGCGGTGCTGGCGGGGCCCACCGAGTTGGCGTCCACGCCCAGGCCGAAGTCGGCGAAGGCCGTCCACAGCCGGCACACGTCCTCGCCGTTGTTCAGCGCCGTCGCGGCCGTGATGATGCCGTCGCGCACCTGGGTGAAGGTGGGGCCGCAGGGCGTGTTCTTCAGGCCCTCGTTGAAGTACAGCATCATGCGCTGGTTACCGGCGCCGCCCGCGGCGTTGTACAGGTTGGTGCTGAAGCCCCAGCGGTCCACCAGCGACCAGTAGGCCTCCCACATCGCCTGCGCGAAGACGGAGCCCACGCCATGCGGCACGGCCATGCCGTTGATGCTGGCGTAGGTCCAGTTGTTCACCGTCTGGTTGGTGCTGTAGCGCTTGGTGCGGATGCCCAGGCCCGTGGTGGGCTGGCCCATGGCGTAGGTGCCCATGCCGCGGCCCTGCGGCCCGGTGTCCGTGGGGCGCGCGGTGTACATCAGCGCCAGGAAGTCGCTGATGCCCTCGCCCGGCTGCTGGTTGTTCTGCAGGCAGTTGGCGTTGCTGGGGCCACCCACCTGGCGGTTGGAGATGCCGTGCCCGTACTCGTGCACGATGATGCCGCTGTCCAAATCACCGTCGCGGCGGGGGAAGGTCTGGTTCCAGACGAACATCTCCATGCGCGGGCGCTGCCCGTCCGGCGGAGACGTGAAGTAGGCGTTGTTGAGGCCGTAGCCGTCCTGCGCCTCGGCGCGCACGGAGTCGTTGCCCAGGCCCCCGTTGCCGTAGGTGTTGTGCTGGAAGTTGCCGGCCGCCTCGTCGAACCCGTACTGGTACTGGATGTCGTGGATGATGTTGTTCCAGTAGAACAGGTTGGTGATGGCCGCCGGCTTGTACGTCGACGGGTCCTGCGTCAGGTCCAGCAGGAAGCTGCAGGTGAGGCCGGGGCCGCAGTCGGGCTGCAAGAGGGGCGGCACGTCGGCGTTGGCCGAGTCGTCGTAGGCGTGGACGTTGTTGCCGCGGTGGAGGGTGTACTCGGCCCCCGGGATGCCGTCGGTGTCGTGCCAGCCGTAGGGTGACGCGATGAGGTTGGCGGGGTTGAGCAGGCTCAGCCGGCCGTCCATGGGCGGCAGCGGCGTGTTGTGGATGGGGCTCTCCACCGGGCGCCGGTAGACGGAGTACGCGTCCGACGCGGTCCAGTCGAAGCGCGTCCACACCTCGCCGGTGTTGGCGTCCACGGTCAGGTCGTAGACGTGCTTGCTGTCGGGCGTGTGGACCTGGAAGTTCCACACCAGCCGGGCGTCACCGGGGCGGATGGGCAGCAGCGCGAGCTCGGCGTCGATGGGCTCGGTGGACAGGCCGGACTGCTCCACGCGGGTGCGCTGACGGGGGCCGTCCTGCTTCTCCAGCGCGCGGGGCGCGGTGGCCAGCTTCAGGCCGAGGTGACGCGCGGCGCCGGTGACGGCGGCGGCGGCGCCCAGGCGCGGCTGGATGCTGGCGACGCTCCGGGCGAGCGACGGCAGGAAGTCGCTGTGCACGCTGAGCACGCGGCCCTGGCTGTCGACGTTGATCTGCAACTGGCCGTTGTAGAGGGGCAGGCCCTCGTGCGTCTGGCGCAGGTAGAGGTGGGTGATACCCGTCTGCCGCGAGTAGACGCGGTCGGTGACCTCCAGGCTGGCCAGGTCCTTGAGCTCCAGGCCGAGCAGCTCGTACTGGTTCTGGACGAAGGTGAGGCCGACGGCGAGCGCGTCACCCTTGAGGGGGGAGGTGAGCGCGCCCACGGGGTTGACCAGCGAGCGCACCAGGCCCGTGGTGGCGTCGTGCTCCACGCGCAGCTCGGGCACGCTCTTGCGGAGCTGGGCCGCCTTGTCCTGCTGCTTCGCGCTGAGGCCCTGGCGCAGGCCCTGGTTGTGGGCGACGCGGGCGTCGTGGCTGCGCACGCCCTCCGAGCCTTGGACGACGGCGAACGCCGAGGGCGCGCTGCAGACGCCCATCAGCACCAACGCCTGGGTGAGGCGTCGGCGGAAATGACCCTGTGACATGTTGGAATGCTCCGCGGTGAAGGCCGGTGGGGGATTTGAAAACCCGGCGAGCCCGCACAGAGCAGTGGACGTGCCAACGACGCCTTCCGGGCCAACACCGGAAGCGCTGTAGCGTGGGCCGTCACAAAAACGGCGGATTCGTAGCGGAAGGCGTCACGGATGACGGCGGTGACTTCGCCGTAACTTCTGGAGATTCCTGGGGTCCAGGTCGAACCCCCTCCCCCGTTTCATGCGACGACCTGGGGGCGTGGAGCCGCTGAGCGGCCCCACTGCGCCACGGTGTTACAGCCCGTCGTCCTCGTCCGGGTCGGGATAGGACTCCAGCTCCTCCTCGACCTCCTCGACGCGGCCCTTGCCGTGCTTCTTGCCCTTGGACTCCTTGGGCTCCTTGGCGTCGCCGCCGTGGCCCAGGTCCGCGTCGGCGCCGACCACGTACCACTGGCGGCCCTGCTGGATGCGGCGCAGCACGCCCTCCTGCTCCAGCGCGGCGAGCAGCTTGGCGAAGGTGGCGAAGCCGTACTCGCTCTCGTCGAAGTCCGGCTCCTTGCGGACGATGGTCTCCTTGATGAGCGAGGGGTTGACCGGGCCTGTCGCGCGGGCCAGCAGGTTCTGCACCACCTCGCGGGCAATCTGCGGCACGTCCGACTTGGCGTGGCCCTTGTTGCCCGACGGCGCCTGCTTGTCGGCCTCCGCCTTGCCACCCTTGCCCCCGGCATCACGCCCGTGCCGGCCGCGCTTGCCGTGCCCCGCCTCCTCGGACGCTCCACCGTGACGACCCTTCTCACCCTTCTCCGAGCGCTGACGGGTGCGCAGGTAGATGAACTCGTCACACGCGTTGACGAACAGGGGGGAGGTGGACTCCTTCACCGCCAGCCCGATGACGGTGCGGCCGTTCTCGCGCAGCTTGTACGCCAGCGGGCAGAAATCACTGTCGCCGGAGGCGATGACGAACGTGTCGATGCTCTCGCGCGCGTAGCACAGCTCCAGCGCGTCGATGACCAGGCGCATGTCCGCGCCGTTCTTCCCCGCGCGCGTGGAGGGCGGCACGTCGATGAGCTCCACGCCGAACCGGTGCAGCCCAATCTTCGCGTCGCTGAAGCGCGACCAGTCACAGTAGGCGCGGCGGAAGACCACCTTGCCCTTCTCCAGCAGTCGGTCGAGCGAGGGCTGGAGGTCGAAGTTGGAGGCGCTGATGCCTGTATTGGTGACGAGGTTCTCGAAGTCGAGAAAGAGGGCGATGCGGTGCTCGTTGGTCCGACCGTTCACGTGAGGCCTCTGCGGTATGGCGCCCCGGCGCGTCTTCCGTCCGGAAGGGCGCCCGCCGGGCCTTGCGGGTGCACCCTAGCCTGTTCCCACCGGCATGGGGCGCGGGTGTTCGCCGGCTGAACACTCGGGCCACAGCGTCGGCCTGTCCTTCCGGGAGGTGGCCGGGGCACCCTCCAGGCGTGAGCGCCGGGGCGTGACCTAGCTTCAGGCAAACGGGTCGAGGACCCCCGAGCCGGAGCATGCGTCATGACACGAACGAGGTGGAGTCGCTGGAAGAGTTGGGCCCTGGCGGTACCCGCCATGGGCGCGCTGCTGGTGCCCGCCGTGGGCGCCGCGGAGATACCCAACCATGACTCGCGAGAGTACCAGCAGAGCCAGATTGAGTTCGACAGAACCACCACGCGGGCCTCCGTCCTGCCTCCGCTCAACCTGGGCGGCATGATTGGCGTGGACGTCACGCCCACGCAGGGCCAGGTGCCCATCGTCCAGGGGCCCAAGGTGGACACGCTGCCGGACCCCAAGCGCACGAAGCAGATCTCGGGCGAGGTGGTGGAGCTGGGCAACGACGTCCTCTACATCCAGGAGGACCAGCAGGGCGCCGTCATCCCGCTGGACCTGCAGGCGCTGCGCCTGACGCAGACGCCCCGGGAGGGCCAGAAGGTGGTGGCCGACTACCAGGTGGAGAACCAGACTCAGAACCTGGCGACGGCGCTCCAGGGAGAGAAGTGAGCGCCGCCTGCTTCAGGGACCACTCCGGGGGAGCCGCCGTCCCGCGCGCTCCTCCCCCGGAAGGGCCGTGACTACCTGGCCTTCTTGCCGACGACGGTGTCCGGGCGCGCGTTGTCGCCGTACTTGCCCGCCGCGTAGTCACGCGCCATCTGCTCCAGCGTGACGTGCGGCACCTTCTTCGCGTGGCCGGCCTGGCCGAACTGCTTCATGCGCTCCTCGCACACGGCCTGCATCGCGGCGCGCGCGGGCGTCAGGTAGTAGCGCGGGTCGAACTCCTCCGGCTTCGCGGTGAACGCCTTGCGGATGGCGCCGGTGATGGCCAGGCGGTTGTCCGTGTCGACGTTGATCTTCCGCACGCCCGCGCGGATGCCGCGCTGGATCTCCTCCACCGGCACGCCGTAGGTCTCCTTGATGCGCCCGCCGTTGGCGTTGATGATGTCGCACAGCTCCTTGGGCACGGAGCTGGAGCCGTGCATCACCAGGTGGCAGTTGGGGATCTTCTTGTGGATCTCCTCGATGCGGCTCATCGCGAGCACGTCACCGCTGGGCTTGCGCGAGAACTTGTAGGCGCCGTGGCTGGTCCCCATCGCGACGGCGAGCGCGTCGATGCCCGTGCGGTTGACGAAGTCCACCGCCTGGTCCGGGTCGGTGAGCAGTTGGTCCAGCGTCAGCTTGCCCTCGGCGCCGTGGCCGTCCTCCTTCTCGCCCATGCCGTGCTCCAGCGAGCCCAGCACGCCCAGCTCACCCTCCACGGACACGCCGAAGCGGTGCGCCACGTTCACCACCTCGCGCGTGACGGCCACGTTGTACTCGTAGCTGGACGGCGTCTTGCCGTCGTCCTCGAGCGAGCCGTCCATCATCACGCTGGTGAAGCCCATGCGGATGGCGCTGATACACGTCTCCGGCGAGTTGCCGTGGTCCTGGTGCATGACCACCGGAATCTCCGGATACAGCTCCACCGCGGCCTGCATCAGGTTCCGCAGGAACAAGTCGTTGGTGTACTTCCGCGCACCGCGCGACGCCTGGATGATGGCCGGGCTCTGGGTGGCGCGCGCGGCCTCCATGATGGCCTGGATCTGCTCCATGTTGTTGACGTTGAGCGCGGCGACCCCGAAGTTGTTGGCGGCGGCGTAGTCGAGCAGGGGACGCAGGGCGATGAGCGGCATGACTGTGTCTCTCCGTGGCGGATTGGAAGAAGTGAGTGAGGGCGCCTGAGTTAGCACGGACGCGGCGGCGGACGCCCCCAAAAGCTCGCCGGCCGCGTTCCCCAGCGGACGCTGTCAGCGACTGGCCACCGGGTGCAATTGGACCAGCAAGGGGAGGCTCGCCGCGCGCTCCATCAGCCGGGGCTTGGGACGCACCGCCACCGGCACCCGGGACGCACCGAGCATTTCCAGGTCGAACACGTTGTCGCCGAAGGCCGCGTACAGGGGGCGCTGGGTGCGGGCCCTGAGGCACGTCACCTTGCCGGGGCCATAAGGGATGGGCGACACCACGTCCGTCCACACCACGCCGTCGCGGGACTGGGGCGTGCTCGCCACCACCTGCTCGGGGGGGATGCCGACGACGCGCGCGGCGGCCTGCACCACGGCCAGCGGCGAGGCGCTCACCACGTAACAGGGCACGTCGTGCGCTCGTGCCCACTCCAGGACACGGTGAACCTCGGGGTGGACGCGCTCGGCCACGCCGTGTGACTCCACCACGCCGCGAGCGAAGTCGGACAGCGCCTCGAGCGTCCAGCCCGCGGCCACCCACGTGGCCATCTCGCAGATGTCCTTCTCCGGAATGCGGCCGGCCTGGAAGGCGGAGAACACGCGGCGGGCCAGCGTGCTGGGGCTGCCCTCGGTCTCCAGGCCGTAGTGGGTGGTGACGGCCGTGAGGCGGGGCCGCACGTCCTCGCGCACGGCGTCGTGCCCCGTCATGCTCATGAACAGGTCATCGCCGACGTCGCCGCTCCACAGCGTGCCGTCTCCGTCGAAGGCCAGCACTCCGCCCGGCGTGGCCTCCCGCTCGCGGGCGATGCGCTCCAGCGTCTGCTCCACGTGCTCCGTCTTCATGGCGGACATCCTGGCCGCCCATGCGCGCGCGGCCAACCCCTGTCTTTGTTTTCACGCGGAGGTGACGCGTCCTGCGAGCTGCCCGCGCGAAAAGCGCCGGGAAATGGTGACTCACCGACGGATTTTCAAGACCCCCGTTGAGACACCAGCAGCGGGGATTCGAAACGTCCAAGGGGGGACGTTTCATGCCGTTCGGGGGAGCGCGCATGTCCGGTCTCAATCTGAAGGTCCTTCCTGGGGAAGGCCCGGATGTACGAGAGGGTGCGTCCGAAGTCGCGACGGAGGGCGTCTCGAGGGCGGAGGACTTCGTCCGGGGACGCGGCATCCGGCTGGTGCGGGAGGACGGCACGGCGTTCCTCGACGCGGCGTCGGGCACCTTCAACGTGCCGCTCGGCTATGACCACCCGGAGGTGGTGGAGGCCGTCGTCGAGCAGCTGCGCCGCATGGCGCACGCCAGCTCCTCGCTGATGGCGGCGCAGGCGAAGCAGGTGCTCTCGGAGCTCCTCGCGCATGCCCCGAGTCACCTCACGGCCGGATGGATGCGCGACATCACCGGCTCCACCGCCAACGAGTGCGCGGTGCAGGTGGCCCAGAAGGCCACGGGAAAGACAGACGTGCTGAGCCTGTTCCTGTCGCATCATGGGCAGACACAGTTCACCACGGCGATTTCGGGCAACGCCTTCCGGCGCAAGGGCTTCCCGGAGGCGGTGTCACCGCACTCGGTGAAGGTGCCGGCGCCGTACTGCTACCGGTGCTTCTACAAGGCGAAGTACCCCGGCTGCGGGATGCTGTGCGTGGAGCGCATCAGCGACTTCGTGGAGTACGCGAGCAGCGGCTCGGTGGCGTGCATGCTGGTCGAGCCGGTGCTGGGCAACGGCGGCAACGTGGTGCCGCCGCCGGGCTACTTCCAGGCACTCAACAAGCTGTGTGAGGAGAAGGGCATCCTCCTCATCGCGGACGAGGTGCAGACGGGCATGGGGCGCACCGGGCACCTGTTCGCCTCGGAGGCGCTGGGCTTCAAGCCGAACATCGTCACGCTGGCCAAGGGGCTGGGCGGCATCGGAGTGCCGGTGGCGGCGGTGCTCTTCGAGGGCGCGCTGGACGTGCTGGAGAGCCACGAGCACTCCTTCACCTCGGGGTGCAATCCGGTGGCGCTCACCGCGGCGTCCGCCACGCTGAAGGCGATGACGTCCGGTCACCTGCTGGCGAACGTGCGTCGCAACGGAATCATCCTGGGCGAACTCTTGCACACCCTGGCCACGCGTCATCCGTGCGTCGGGGACGTGCGGGGGCTCGGGTACATGTGGGGGCTGGAAATCGTCCGGGAGGATGGCTCGCCGGACGTGGAGAAGACGCTGGCGCTCATCCGCGTGGCGCAGGAGCGCCACCAGCTGGTGCTGCGCGGCTCGCGCTACAGCTTCGGCAACGTGGTGAAGGTGCGTCCGCCGCTCATCGCGACGCAGGACGACCTGGAAGAAATCGTCGCGCGGTTGGGCCGCGCGCTCGCGGACGTGGGCTGACTCGAGGGGGCGTGTCACATGCGGGCATTGGTGTATTCAGCGGCCTGGGAGCTGTCGCTCCAGGAGCGCGCGGAGCCGGCGGCGCCGGTGCGGGACGAGGTGCTGGTGCGCGTGCGCGCCACCGGCATCTGCGGCACGGACCTGGGCATCATCGGCGGCGAGTACGCGGCGAAGCCCGGGGTGGTGCTGGGCCACGAGTCCTCGGGTGAGGTCGTCGCCGTGGGCCCCGCCGTGCGCGACGTGCGGGTGGGGGACCGCGTCGTCATCGACCCGACCTTCTTCTGCGGCCAGTGCCGGCTGTGTCGCTCGGGTCGACAGAACCACTGCGAGCGCAAGGGCGAGACGGAGACGGGCGTCAGCGCGGACGGGACGATGGCGCCCCTGCACAGGACGACGGAGCGCTTCCTCTACACGCTGCCCGCGCACGTGGGCTTCGAGGAGGCGAGCCTCACCGAGCCCTTGAGCTGCGCCGTCACGGGCGCGAACCAGCTGCGCCTGCGGCCCTCACTGCGCGCGGTGGTGCTGGGGGGCGGACCCATGGGCGTGCTGTACGCGTGGGTGCTGTCGAGCCTGGGGCTGACGGGCACGTTGGTGGAGCGCGCGCCGGGGCGGCGGGAGCTGTGCCGCGAGGTGGTGGACCGACGCTGGGCGGTGGCCGAGTCACTGGACGAGGTGTGCGCGCGCTACGCGAGGGACGCGGCGCCGCTCGACCTGGTGGTGGACACCACGGGCCGCATGGCGGGGGACGTGCTGCCCAGGCTCTCGCGCGGCGGACAGCTGTTGCTGGTGGGGCTCAAGCGTCACGAGGTGCCGCTGGACGTGGGCGCCATCGCGGACCGGAGCCTGTCCGTGCAGGGCTCCATCGATTCGTTGGACGGCAGCTTCGCCACCGCGCTGCACCTCATCGGCTCGGGCGTCATCCCCGCGCGCCGATTGGTGTCGCACCAGCTTCCGCTGACGCGCTTCCGGGAGGGATTGGCGCTGGTGGGCTGCGACGTGGACGCGCGGCGCCAGGGTGCTCCCGCGGGCGCGCTGAAGGTCGTCCTCCAACCCTGATGCGAGCGAGGCCCACGCACATGATTCACGGACTGCTGATTGAAGGCACGGACTACGCGGGCAAGACGACGGTGTGCAAGCTGTTGGGCGCGAGCCTGTCGGCGGCGGGGCTGCCCGCGCGGCTGGGGCACTGCTACGTGCACGACCTGCCCATCCTCGACCACTTCCTGGCCGAGGCGAAGCTCACGCCGGACCTGCTGCGGATTGATTGGCTCTACTCGGCGAACATCCTGCTGGACCTGGCGCGGTGTCATCGCGGGCTGCCGTCGGGGTTCCTGGTGCAGGACCGGCACTGGCTCAGCCAGGTGGGGCGCAACCGCTTCTTCCATCCGGAGGCGGCGGGGCTGCCGAGTCAGCTCATCTGGGATGAGCACCTCCCGTTCGCGTTCAACTACTACCTGACGTCCACGCCGAAGGCGAAGCGTGAGCGCTCGCTGCTGCGCCCCTCCAAGTCGGTGCGGGACACGTACCTGCGCGACAACCCCGAGCGTCACCAGGCCTACGACGAGTTCCTCGTGTCGCTGCTGCCGCCCGAGGAGCGCTGGGTGGTGGTGGACACGAGCGAGCTGCGGCCGGAGCAGGTGGCCGAGCGCATCGCGACGGACGTGCTGCGGCGGCTGCATGCGGAGGCACCGGTGCGTCCGGTGGTGGCGCGCTAGGTGGCGACGGCGGGGGAGCGACGAGGCCCGAGGGGCGGGCAGGCAATGCGGACACGGGGTGGAGACATGGAAGTGCTCGTCATCGGCAACAACACGGTGGACATCGTCTTCTCCACGCGCGAGGCGCTGGTGACGGACGGGAAGGTGCAGGCGGACGGCCTGCGCTTCTTCGGTGGCGGGCAGGGCGCCAACGTGGCGGCGATGCTGGGCGCGCTGGGGGTCACCACGCGCTACTTCGGTGTCTTCGGTGGAGGGGACTTCGGGAGGCTCGCGCGCGGCTCGTTGGTGGAGGCGGGCGTGCGGGTGGAGGGCAGCCTCACGGTGGCGGACTGTCCGCAGCACACGGCGGCCATCGTGGTGGACACGACGCACGGCACGCGCTCGCTGGTGATGCACAAGGACGCGCGGCTGCGGATGGACGGTGTCCCGGTGGAGGCCGCGCCGATGGATGCGTGTGGCCTAGTGTACCTGGACGGGCACGAGCCCGCCTTCTCGCTGGCGCTGGCGAAGCACGCGCGGGCGCGGGGGCTGCCGGTGTTGGCGGACGCGGAGGTGGCCGACGAGGCCCGGCCGCTGTTGCCGCACCTCACGAGCCTGGTGGCGCCTGGGAAGGTGCTGCGCGAACTGACGGGGGAGCGGGAACTGGCCTCGGCCGCGCGGGCGCTGCTGGCTGGAGGGCTGCGCGTGGTGGTGGGCACGCTGGGCGCGGAGGGGTGCGAGGGGTGGACGTCGGATGGAGAGCACCACCGCGTGTCGGCGGAGTCCTGCGAGGTGGTGGACACGACGGGTGCGGGGGATGCGTTCCACGCGGGCTACATCGCGGCGGCGCTCGCGGGGCAGGGCTTCGGTGAGGCGCTGCGCTTCGCGACGAAGGTGGCGGCGGTGAAGTGCGGCGTGCCGGGACCCCGCGCGGGAGCGGACCGGCTGGCGCTGCTGGGCACGGCACTGGGCGCGAGCGGGGGCGCGTCCTCTTCGCTGCTGTAGCGGCGAGGCGGACACGAGGCAGGGTCATGAAAGTCATTGTCACGGGAGCGAGTGGGTTCCTGGGCCGTCGCCTGATGCGCGCTCTGCGCACGAGCGGAGCCCAGGCCGTGGGGACCTGGAGCACGACGCCGCGCGAGGGCCTGGAGCGCCTGGACATCACCGACGCACGCGCCGTGGACGAGGCCTTCGCGGCGGGACGCTTCGACGTGTGCATCCACGCGGCGGCGCGATGCAATCTCGATGACTGCGAGCGGCACCGGACGCTCGCGTCGACCACCAACGTGGTTGGCACGGGCCACGTGGTGGAGGCCTGCCGACGCACGCGCACCCGTCTGCTCTACGTGTCCACGGACCATGTCTTCGACGGCGCACCCGCGAGCGCGTACGTGGAGACCGACGCGCCCCGGCCGCTGCAGCACTACGGTGTCACCAAGCGGGAAGGAGAACTGCTCGCGCTGACGCTAGAGGACGTGCTGGTGCTGCGCGTGCCACTGCTCTACGGCCTCGCGGGACCGGACGAGAAGGCCACGTTCGTCACGTCCACGCTGGAGCGGCTCGCGGCGGGACAGCCCGTGTACGCGGATGGCGAACAGGTTCGCTACCCGGTGCTCGTGGACGAGGTGGCGGCGATTCTCGCGCGCCTCGCGGGGGGAGGCGTGAACGGCGTGCTGCACTTCAGCGGCGCCGAGGCCACCACGAAGTACTCGTGGGCGCGCCGACTGGCGCATGCCTTCAACCTGGACGTGACGCTGGTGCACGCGCGCAAGGAGTCGTCGCTCGCGGCGCGTCCTCGCGACAACCGGTTGGGCTCCACGCGACTGTCCGCGCTCGGGTTCGAACCGCCGCTCACGCTCACGGAGGGACTGGACGTCCTCCGTCACCAGCGGGAGGCGGCGCGATGAGGGGGCCCGTGTCGGAAGGAGACTGGCGCGGCGTCGTGCGCGACGTGCGGGTGAACGGCCACCGCGTCACCAAGCGCGCCACGCACGGCCGGGACAAGCTCCTGCGCGAGGTGGCGTGGCTGAAGGCGCTTCCACCCAGGGCCGTCGGGTACTTCCCGCGGGTGCTGGAGGTGCGCACGGGGGAGGGCTGGGCCGAGTACGACATGGACTTCTGCCCGTGGCCGGACATGTCGCGCGTGCTGGTGGAAGGCACGCTGACGGTGGACGAGGCCATCTCGGGGACGCGGAGTCTCCTCGGCTTCGCCTTCGACGTGCTCTACGCGGACCATCACCGGCCGGCGCCGGAGGACTTCTTCCACGTCAGCTACGTGGACAAGTTCTGGCGCAGGGCGAGCGCGGGCCGGGGCATGTCCGAGCGCTTCGACCGGCTGTGCTCAGCGGAGCAACTGGACATCCACGGCCGGGTATACCCGAGCGCGGCGTCCCTGATGCGCGAGCTGCAACGCGACACCGTGTTGCTCGCGCGACTGCGTCCACCGTGCCTCGGTCGGTTCCACGGGGACTTCAAGTACGACAACGTGCTGTTCGAGCCTGCCACGGGACGCTTCCTGTTGCTGGACCCGCGCGGCTCCACCGTCACCGGGGACTCCGACAGCGACTACATGGAGGACCTGGCCAAGCTGCGCACGTGCACGCGGGGGCTCTACGACCTGGTGCGCGCGGGCGCGGCGCGGGTGAGCGAGGGCGAGGGACGCATCTCGTGGGAGTGGGCCTCGTGGGCCGGGCCGGCGTTGCAGCGCTTCGCCGCGCTGGACGCATGGCTGGTCGACGAGCTGTCTGTGAAGGCCCGCGTGCGGAGGGACGCGGACTGGCGCGTGCGGCTGGACGTGCTCGCGCCGCTGCTGCTCCTGGCGAACGCGCCGTTCCAACTCGCGCCCGTGAATCCACGGACCGAGGACATCGCGCTGGTGCTGCACGCCACGGGCGTGCGGTTGCTCGCGGAGGCGCTGGAGCTGCACGGCACCCGGGACCTGGGGGTGTCGCCATGACGGCGAGCGAATCACTCCTCCGAGGCCGCCTGGAGGAAGCCGGGCAGCACTTCACGCAGCCCCGCGATGACCGCCGCGGCCACGAAGGCATGTCCCACGGACACGAGCGTGGGGCGCACCGCGCGGATGAGCGGCGGCAGGTGACGCCGGTCCAGGTCATGCGCGGCGTTGACCTCCAGCCCGAGCTGACGCGCGCGGTCCGCCGCGAGCGCGAGGGCCTCCAGCGCACGCTCCCGCGTGGGGGTCTCGAAGCCCTCGACATACGCACGGCAGTTGAGCTCCACCGCGGCGGCGCCCGCGCGTGCGACGAGGTCCACGGCCGCCGGCTCCGGGTCCACGAACACGGAGATGCGCGTGCGTCCCTGGAGCGAGCGCACCCAGTGCGCCAGCCGTGCCTGGTCATCCTCCGCGCGCCAGCCGCGCTGCGTGGTGAGGTGCTGGGCCTCGAACGGTGTCACCACCCAGCAGCCGACGCCGGGCGTCCGCTCGAGCAGCGCGCCCAGGTCCTCGCGCAGGTCTCCGCCCACGTGCAGCGAGGCGCGCTCGTCGCGGATGACATCCAGTCGCGCGAGCGCGGAGACGTCCTCGGGCTTCACGTGCCGATGGTCCGGCCACTGGTGCACGAGCAGCGCGCGGCAGCCGCCGTCGACGAGCGCCCGCGCGGCCTCGCCGAGGTCGGGGACGGCGCTCCCACGCGACGAGCGCAGCAGCGCGACCTTGTTGAGTCCCACGCGAAGCACGGGTGTCGAGGCAGCGGCACGCATCCACGGTCCTCCGGATTCCAGGGGACCCATCCTCGCACGGTCCTCGCGCGGGGACTCATTCGATTCAGGCGGTGGGGTGTGGCCGCCACAGGTGCAGCACGCAGCACGTAGCACGCAGTCACAACCGACACATCAAGGAGCATCACCATGAACAAGCCCCGCAGCGTTGCCATCAAGCTGTCCGCCGACACCATGAAGTGCGTCGTCGGTGGCGCCATCACCACCACGAACATCCCCGTCGTCACCCTGCCGGGTCCCATCGTCACGGGCCCGGTGGTGACGGGTCCCATCCTCGAGGGGCCGGGCCGCGTCTTCCCGGTGCTGTGATTTCGCCGGTGAAGGCTGACCGCGTGGGCCGTTGAGGCTCATGCAGGGGGGCGCGGGCCGCCTGGAAACGGGCCCGCGTCGTCCTTCCTCTTCTTTTTTCCGATGTGGCGGCCCTCATGACGCAGCCTTCGCGTGACGACCTGGTGGACCTCCTGGGTGTGGACCTGGGCCAGCTGTTGGCGCTCGAGTCCCTGACGCCCGCGCTGGAGGCCGCGGTGTTCCTGTCCGGCTCCCTGGTGGAGGGCATGGGCAACGCCTTCTCCGACATCGACGTGTTCATCGTCGGCGGGGGGGAGCCGAAGGGCACCAGCCTGCACAAGGCGGGGGAGGCGCTCTTCTCCGTGCACATGCTCGGCAAGCGGCGCGTGGACTTCGAGTACTGGAGTGACGCGGCCGTGGAGCGGCTCGCCGCGAAGCTGGCCTCGCTCGACCTGAAGGAGGGGGGGCCGGACAACGTGATGATGGAGCGGCGGATGACGGAGGACGAAATCGTCTTCCTCCACCGCGTGCGCACGGGCGTCGCGCTGATGCACGACAGCCGCCTGGAGCGGCTCCGCGCCCGCTTCGACTTCCCTCGGCTGTCGCGGTGGTTGCAGGAGGTGAAGATTCGCGAGGTCGACGACGCGCTCGAGGACCTCTACGGGATGATGGAGCAGCCGGACGTGGCGCTGATGCGCGCGCGGGAGCTGCTCAACTCCACCTGCGACGCCTTCTGCCACGCGCGGGGCAGCACGAACATCCGCCGCAAGTGGCGCACCAGAATCCTGGGACAGCTCGCCGCGAGCGGTGACGCGGAGGCACGCACGTTCGAGCAGCGCTTCTGGGAGCTCCAGTTCCCCGACGGCGCGCGGCTGAGGGCGCAACCGGAGGCGCTCAAGGCCTATCTGGAGACGTGCATCCGGCTGTGCAACCAGCTCACGGATGTCATCGAGGGATGAGCGCCATGGACCTGCTCGTTCCCGTCACCCATCTGCGCGTGCGGCGGCGCCGCGCGGAGGGCCAGGTGCACCTCATCCTGGACAACTACTACTTCGACCTGGACGAGGGCACCGATGCCGTCTGGCGCGCCTGTGACGGCGTGAGGACGGTGGTCCAGGTGGCCGAGGTGCTGCATCGCGAGCGGGGCTGGGACCTGGAGCTCGCGCTCGCCGTCACGCGCCACACGTTGGGCGCCTTCGTTCAGCAGGAGCTCGTCTCGCTCGTGGCTCCTCCTTCTTCTTCCAACCCTTCAGCAGGCGGTGAGAACCATGAGTGACAGCAACGGCCACCTTCCCATCATCGGACGTGCCTGGCATCCCTCGACGCGTGAGCCCGGGCCGCTGCATCCCGCGATGCGGCTGTCCCTGGCGAGCTGGGTCCGTCCCGACGGGCTTGCGCGGCGCGAGCTGGTGCTCGGTGGGGCGCAGGGCGAGCCCTGGGAGGTGATGACCATCGACAGCGAGAGCGCGGAGAAGGCCTGGCGCGTGATTCCGCTGTTCGACGGGCAGCGCACGCTCTCGGAGCTGGCGCGGGAGACGAAGCTGGGGCTGGAGCTGGTGTCGTCGGTGGCGCAGGACCTGTATCACCGCGCGGTGCTGGTGCAGACGAGCGCGTTCGAGGTGGACGCGCTGGCGTACTACGAGCACCTGCGCTCGCTGGCGGGCATCGCGCAGCAGCGCTGGGGGCCGTCGGCGATGTTGCACCGGTTCTGGACGGGGCCGGTGTCGCGGCGCCTGGCGGTGGGGTACCTGCTGGAGAACTACCACTTCGCGCTGGCGGCCTCGTCGCACCAGAGCGCGGCGGTGGCGTCGCAGCCGACGGAGCGGCTGAAGACCATCCTGAGCGAGCACCTGTCGTTCGAGTACTGGCACCACGCGTGGTTGAAGCGCGGGTTGCTCGCGGCGGGGTTGACGGAGGTGGATTTGGAGCGGGCGTCTCCGCTCATCTCGATGCAGGCGCTCATCAACCACCTGCGGTGGTTGGGCATGGCGGATCCGCTGTCGTACTCGGCCTGTATCGGCGTGGGGGAGGGAGACCCGACGGCGCTGGCCACGGTGGGGAAGTTCTGGGAGCGCTTCACCGAGCACGGGGTGTTGCCGGTGGAGGCGTACGGGCCCTTCCGGGACCATGACGTGGGGGACTGCAGTGATGACCACGACCAGTTCGGGCGGGAGCCGTTCGCGGACTCGGGGCCGTTGACCGCGGCGGACCAGGCGCGCATCCGTCGCAGGCTCATCACGTTCTGCAGATTGACGATGGCGTACCACCGCGAGCTGCTCGACTTCTACGGTCCGGACGAGGGGCCGCTCGTCTTCACCGTGGAGGATTGAGTGGCGGCGCCATGAGCGTGCTCGCGGACAGCGTCGAGACGTTCGCCCTGGATGCGCGACGTGTGTCCGGGGTGCTGCGCATCCTGCCGGAAGAGGTCCGTCGACATCTGGAGCGCGCGGGGCGCATCCGTGTCTTCGCGCCGCAGGAGTTGGTGGCGACGCACGGACAGCCGTGTGACTCGGTGCTCCTGGTGCTCGAGGGGATGCTCGTGATGGGGCACCTGGGCGCGAGCCACGGTGCGTTCCTCCGGGTGACCCATGTGGCGGCGGGGGAGCTGTACGGCACGCACGCGCGTGACGTGGGGGCGACGCACGGGTTCGATGTGGTGGCGAGCGGCGGCGCGCGGGTGCTGGAGGTCCCGGGTGCTGCGTTCACGGAGGCGCTGGCCCTCGACGAGACGGGTGGACTGAAGGCGCTGCTGTGTCCCGCGCTGCGACGGGCGTTGCTGGACCTGTTCGTGGAGGACGTGGAGCCGGAGGGCGCGCTGCGGCTCGCGGCGTGCTTCCGGGAGAGCACGGTGCCGGAGGGCACGGTGCTCATGCCCGCGGGGGCCACGGCGGCGGAGTGGTGGGTGCTGCGCCAGGGCTCGGTGCGCTACGGCGAGCGGGCCCTCGGGCCGGGCGAGGACTTCGCGCTGGATGCGCTGCTCCTGGATGCGCCCGTCTTCGCCGCGGCGACGGCGCTGGAGCCGAGCACGCTCTTGTCCGCGCCCCGAGGTGCCACGGCCGAGGTGCTGCTGCGCTACCCGGGAGTCCGCCGGGCGCTGGGGCGGCGGGTGGCTCGCAGCAGCGCGCAGTTCAACCGGTGGCCGCACGTGGTGCTCACGGACGTGAGCGCGCCACCCGAGCTGCCCGCGGAGGAGGAGTCCTCCCTGGAACTCCCCGAGCGACCCGGCTCCGCGCCGAGCTGGAAGCCCGTGCCGTTCTACCGACAGCAGGAGCACATGGACTGTGGGGCCGCGTGCCTGCGCATGGTGGCGCGGTACCACGGCCACGAGCTGGACTACCCCTCGCTGATGAAGCTGGCGGGCGTGAGCCGCTACGGCACCAGCCTGTTGGACCTGTCGCGCACGGGGGAGCAGCTCGGGTTCATCACCACGGGCATCCAGGCGGATTGGGAGCTGTTGCGCTCGGTGGACCTGCCGGCCATCGCGCACCTGCAGGACCGGCACCACTTCGTCGTGGTGTGGCGGGTGACGCGCAAGGGTGTCGTGGTGGGGGACCCCTCGTTCGCGACGCGCACGATTCCGCGAGAGGCGTTCGAGCGTTCGTGGAAGGGGATGTTGCTGCTGCTCAAGCCGTCGGACCGGATGACGACAGCGGTGGCGCCGCTGGCCCCGAAGCAGCGCGAGCAGTCCGCGCTCGGGCGCTTCTCGGTGCTGCTGCGTCCCTATCGCTGGGCCATCGCGGAGCTGGTGGGGCTGTCGCTGCTGTTGCAGGTGCTGGCGCTGGCGTTCCCGTTGGGGAGCCAGGTCGTCATCGACCGGGTGTTGATGCGCGCGGACACGGCGCTGCTCGACGTGCTGCTCGTGGGGTTGCTGGGGACGGCGGTGGTGTCCGGGGTGTTGTCCTATGCGCGCAGCTACCTGGTGCTGGAGGCGTCCACGCGCATCGAGCGCGACGTGGTGGAGACGCTGTACCGGCGCATCCTGGATGGGGCCTCGGGCCTGTTCCAGCGCTTCACGACGAGCGACATCCTCAACCGGTTCCTCGAGGTGGGGTTGGTGCGCGGGTTCATCGTCGACAACGCCATCGCCATCACCATTGACGTGGCGTTGGTGTTGAGCACGGCGGCGGTGCTGACGCTGTACTCGCCGGTGCTGGCGGTGCTGGCGTTGGCGTTGATGCCGTTGCACCTGTTGGTGTCGGCGGTGGTGGGGCGGCAGGTGCGCAACCACACGGTGGCGTACCTGTCACAGCATGACCTGTACCAGACGCACCTGATGGACTCGTTCAAGGGCTTCGAGTCGCTCAAGGCGCACGCTTTGGAGCTGCCCTTCCTGCGCACGATGCAGCGCCTGTTGGCGCCGTCGCTGCAGCACGGCTTCAAGGCGGCGATGCACGGGGCGATTGGCGCGAGTGTGTCGCAGACGTTGGACCTGATGGGCAGCGCGCTGGTGCTGTGGGTGGGCTCGAAGGCGGTGCTGCGAGGAGAGCTGACGGTGGGAGCGCTCATCGCGGCGACGCTGTTCGCGCGGCAGATGAGCGGGCCGTTGGTGCGACTGGCGACGCAGTGGCGGGACTACCAGCGGGTGCGAGCGCATCTGGAGCGGGTGGGGGCGGTGCAGGACGTGGCGGGGGAGGGGGACAAGCGGGCCTCGGCGGTGTTGGAGCTGCCGAGGGTGAAGGGGCACCTGCGGTTTCGCGGGGTGAGCTTCCGCTATGGGAGTGGCAGGGAGTCCAACACGTTGGAGCGGTTGGACTTGGAGTTCGCGCCGGGCGAGGTGGTGGCGCTGGTGGGGCCCTCGGGGTGTGGGAAGAGCACGCTGGTGCGGCTGCTGTTGCGGTTGCATGACCCGAGCGAGGGGACGGTCTCGATTGACGGCTACAACCTGCGGGACGTGACGCCCGAGTCGGTGCGTGGGCAGATAGGGATGGTGACGCAGGAGACGCAGCTGTTCTCCGGCACGGTGTTCGACAACATCGCCTGTGGGCGTCCGGTGACGGAGCAGGCGGTGGTGAGGGCGGCGCAGCTCGCGGGGGCGTACGACTTCGTCACGGAGCTGCCGTACGGGTTCCAGACGTTGGTGGGGGAGCGCGGGTTGACGTTGTCGGGAGGGCAGCGGCAGCGGGTCATCATCGCGAGGGCGTTGGTGACGGACCCGCGCATCCTCATCTTCGACGAGGCGACGGCGGCGTTGGACCCGCTGGCGGAGCAGGCGATTCACGACCGGCTGCGAGACATCGTGCGAGGGCGGACGACGCTCATCATCAGCCATCGGCTCCAGACGTTGCAGCACGCGGACCGTATCGTGGTGATGAACGAGGGGCGCATCTCGCAGATGGGGACGCACGAGTCGCTGATGTCGGCGCAGGGCAAGCTGTACAGCGCGCTCGCGCAGGCGACGCCGAACTGGAAGCGCCATGGCACGGAGGTGGGGCATGGCGGTGAGTGAGGACACCTATCGCGAGCTGCTTCCCGTGCTCGACTTCCCGAGGACGCGGCAGGTGTTGCGGACGCTGTACCTGGTGTGCGCGGGGCTGGCGTTGCTGGGCTTCGGCGCGTTGTGCTTCATCGAGCTGGACGTGGTGGTGCGAGCGCAGGCGGTGGTGGCGCCGGTGGGGGAGACAGCGCGAGTGCAGGCACAGCGCTCGGGGGTGGTGGCGGACATCTCGGTGCGCGAGGGGCAGCCGGTGGAGCAGGGAGCGGTGCTGCTGCGCCTGGATGACGCGCAGGTGCGGACGCGCTTGAAGCTGCTGGAGCAGCAGGTGGCGGAGGCGCGAGGACGGGTGTCGATGTTGGAGGCGCTGGTGGCCTCGCGAGCGGACGCGTACGGGGTGCAGGTTCGCGTGCGGAAGGCGACGGCTGTGGAGACGGTGGCGAGGCTGGAGGCGGCGCGAGCGCAGGTGAGCGCGAAGGAGCGGGAGGCGGAGGCGCGAGCGAGGGATGCGCGGCAGGCCGAGCAGCTGAAGGCGAAGGAGTTCGTGGCGCCGGTGGAGGCGGAGAACGCGGCGACGGAGGCGGAGGTCGCGCGCTCCCAGGTGGAAGCGGCGAGAGCGGCGGCGCGCGAGCTGGAGGCGAGCCTGGGGCGGCTGGAGTTGGAGCAGCGGGGGTTGGAGGGGGACGCGAGGGTGGCGTCGTTGGCGGACGGGGCCGCGTTGGCGGCGGCGAAGGTGGAGTTGGAGCGGTACGAGGGGGAGCTGGAAGAGACGCGGCTGGAGGTGGCGAGGTGGGAGGTGGTGGCGCCGCGAGCGGGGACGGTGCAGGGGCTGACGGTGTTCGACCGGGGAGACGTGGTGCAGGCAGGGAGTGTGTTGGGGTTGGTGGTGCCGTCGGAGGATGCGTTGGTGGTGCGCGCGGCGGTGACGTCGGAGGGAATCACGTTCCTGCGAGAGGGGCAGGCGGTGCGCATCAAGCTGGACGGCTATCCGTTCCAGGATTTCGGTGTGTTGTTGGGGGAGCTGTCACGCGTCGCGGGGGACACGACGCGGAGGCAGGACGACACGCTGGGGGCCTCGCCCTATCGAGTGGACGTGAGGGTGCCGGAGGCGCCGCGTTCCACGGCGGGAGTGCCCGTGAAGCTGCGTCCAGGGATGACGGGCACAGCCGAGTTCGTGGTGCGCCGCGAGCGACTCGTCTCCGCGTTGATGCGCCCGCTGCGGGGCGTGGACAGCCTGGGGCACTGACGGGTTTGACAGATGTCATACGGCTGTTTAAATCAGGTTGGCGAATTTAGCGATTTTGAATCAAGTCGAGTGATTCAAACCCCTGAATAAACAGGGATTCCTTTGCTGCTGTAGCGGAGTGCCCGCATGCTGACCAACCTCGACGACCCCGTCGCGCTTCCTCCCGAGAAGCGCCCTATCGCCGAGCAGATCCATCGGCAGCTCACCCAGGGAAAGGCCGCGTCAGGGGCTCGCCCGAAGTCGCCGGTCCTGCTCTTCCCGAACGGCGCTCAGGTCGAACTGCCGCCAGAGGCCGCGGAGTTGCTGCGCACGCTCTTCGCCGCGCTTGCCAAGGGAGAGCCGGTGAGCATCGTGCCTTCGAGGAAAGCGCTGACCACGCAGCAAGCAGCGGACTTTCTCAACATCTCACGCCAGGGACTCGTCAATCTGTGTGAGTCCGGGAAAATCAAATACACCCGAAGCGTCAAGCATCGACGCATCCTTTTCGAGGACCTCCTGCGCTATAAGCAGCAGCGGGACGAGGCAAGGGCGAGTGGTCTTCGAGAGCTCACGCAGCTCAGTGAAGACGACGAGGATTACTACAGCTAGGGCCGGTCGAAGCACGCCGGCCCGCTGCGGGGTGGGGGCGTGTTCCCAGCGGTCTTTCGGGTGTTCATCGACGCGAACGTGTTCTTCTCGGGAGTGACGCGCGACACCCTGTTGCGCGTCGCTTCGGCCGGTCTCATCCAACCGTATTGGAGTGACCGCGTCCTCGAAGAGTTCCGACGGAGCCTGATAGCGAAGAGGAACCGCACCCCGGAGTCGATCGACAGGACGCTCGCCCTGTTGGAGCTGCATTTCCCCGACTCGAGGGTGACAGGCTACGAGCACCTGGAGCCCAGCATGAGAAATCATCCGGGGGACAGGCATGTCGCCGCCGCGGCCTTCAAGGCGCAGGCGCAGGTCCTGGTGACCAACAATCTGAAGCACTTCCAGAAGGAAGACCTGCCCGACTTCATGGAGGCGCAGTCCGCTGACGGCTTCCTGCGGAATCTCTTCGACCTTGATAGTGAGACGCTGCTCCAGATTCTCCGACAGCACGCCGAGGAGAAGAAAAAACCTCCGCAGACCTTCGAGCAGCACCTCAATGCGCTGTCGAAGCCGCTCCCGGGTTTTGTTCAGGACGTGCGCGACTATCTGCGCTTGCTCGACTCCGACCCGGATGGAAGCGCATAGCGCGCTGCCTCAATCCCTCGCCCTGCGAGCCTCCTCGAGCAGGCTCAAGTCCACCAGCCCGCTGATGTCCGACGCGGGGATGAAGTGCAGCTCCTGCGCATGCCGCGCGGCCGCCGCCAGCGCGGAGCCCACCGGGTCCAGGCTCGGCTCCAGCCGTGAGAACGCCCCCTGCAGAATCGGCGGCTTCAACGGCTTCTTCGTCAACTGCCCGAACGCCGCGTTCACCGCCGTGGCGAACGCCTCCGGCTCCTGCTCCCACCGCTCCGTCAGCTTCACGTGCGCGCGCAACAGCGCGACGATGCGCGGCCGCTGCGTCTCGATGGCCTTCCGCGTCGTCACCACCACCGTCGTCGGATACCGCCCACCCGGCCACAGCGACTTCTCATCCACCAGAACCTGCCCGCCGCCCCCCGGCTCCAGCAGCATGCGCGTACCCCACGGCTCGGGCACCCACGCACCCTCGATTCCCCCGCGCAGGTACTGCACCAGGATGTCCGAGTTGCTCAGCGGCACGATCTGCAAATCCCCCGTGCCGTCCAGGTTCGTCTCCACGCCCTGCTGCTTCAGCCAATACCGCAGCGCGATGTCCTGCGTGTTCCCCAACTGCGGCGTGGCCAGCTTCTTCCCCTTCAGCTCCGCCGCGCTCTTCGCCGTGCGCGTCACCAACACCGCGCCCCCGTTCACCGCGCCCGCGATGACCCGCAGCTCGCGCCCCGCCTTGAGGAACGTGTTGATGGACGGCCCCGTGCCCACGTAGGACACATCCAACGAGCCCGCCACCAACGCCTCCATCGCCGCGGGCCCCGCGTTGAACTGCTTCACCTCCAGCTTCCCCACCCCAGGCTCCGACGCGAACGTCCCCTCCGCGTTCCCCACCAGCGCCTGCGCATGCGTGATGTTCGGGAAGAACCCCAGCCGCAGCGCATCGTCAGGCCCTCGCGCCGACTCGCGCTTGCACCCGACGCCCATCAACACCACGACCGCCAGGAAACGAAGAAGACGCATAGGCACCCAGCAGAAGGACGCGAAGCCAGCACTGGCAACACGTGTCACGACACGAGCGTCGGGCGCTTCACATCGCCGGCTGCAAACCCCAGCGCCGGCGCAGCCGCCCCTCCACCGTCTGGAAGAAGACACGGTCCACCGTCACGCCGATGAGCACGATGGCCACCATCACCGCCATCACCTGCGGCACGTCCATCAGCTCGCGCCCCACCGTGAGCAGCTGCCCCAATCCCCCGGACACGAACAGCAGCTCCCCCGCGAGCAGCGCGCGCCACGCGAAGCTCCACCCCAGCTTCAACCCCGTCACGATGCCCGGCAGCGCCGCCGGCAGCAGCACCCCGAACTGGAAGCGCAGCCCGCGCACCCCCAACGTGCTCGCCACGCGCAACAGCTGCGGGTCCACTCCCTGGATGCTGTCCTCCGTCGCGATGGCGATGCCCAGCACGCTGCCCATCACCACCACGAACAGGATGGCCCCGTCCGTCAGCCCGAACCACAGGAGCGCCAAGGGCAACCAGCAGATGGACGGCAGCGCCTGCAGCCCCATCACCACCGGCTTCACCGCGTTGCGGAAGAACGCCAGCCTGGCCATCAGCAGGCCCAGCGGCACGCCGATGCCCACCGACATCACGTACGCGCGCCCCAACCGTCCCAATGAGCGCAGCGTCGCGCCCCACAGCTGCCCGCCGGACGCCAGCCGCCAGAGGCTCTCGGCCACCGTCATCGGCCCGGGGAACAGGTACGAGGACCAGATGCCCATCCGGGCCACGCCCTCCCACACGCCGAGCAGCAACAACACCAGCCCCAGCTTCTGGGAGTAGTTCTTGAGCGCCGAATCACGCTTCATGGCTCACCTCACCGGACGAGGCAGTCCCGCCACGGGCAGCGCGGCGGAAGGCTCCTGGGCGCGCGGGGGCTCGGGCTCGGGCTCGCTCTCGCGCTCCACCTCGCGCAAGAGCCCCTGGATGTGGCGCACCATCTCCGTGAGGGCCGCGTCGTCCGGATGACGCGGCATGGGCAGGTGGACCTCCAAATCCCTCACGATGCGCCCGGGCCGCGGAGCCATGAGCACCACGCGCGAGCCCAGCATCAGGGCCTCGTGCACGTCGTGCGTCACGAACACCACCGTCTTGTGCGTGCGCATCCAGATGGACTGCAACAGCTCCTGCATGTGGATGCGCGTCTGCGCGTCCAGCGAGCCGAACGGCTCGTCCATCAGCAGCACCGTCGGGTCCACCGCGAGCGCCCGCGCCAGGCTCGCGCGCATCTTCATGCCGCCGGAGAGCTGGTGGGGCAGCGTGTCCTCGAACCCCTGGAGCTGCACGCGGCGGATGTACTGGTCCGCGCGCTCCTTGCGCTCGGCGCGAGGCACCCCCCGGGCCGCCAGGGCGAAGGTGATGTTCCCCCGCACCGTGAGCCACGGGAACAGCGCCGCCTCCTGGAACATCAGCAGCCGGTCCGGACCCGGTCCGCCGATGCTCTGTCCATCAATGGACACCGTGCCGCCAGTGGGGCGCACGTGGCCCGCGAGCGCGTAGAGCAGCGTGGACTTGCCGCAGCCGGACGGGCCCAGGAGGCAGACGAACTCACCCGAGCGGACGTTCAGGTCCACGTCCTTCAAGGCCACGACCTTGTTGCCGTAGCGATGCCCCAGCTGGGTGACGGAAATCTTCGCGCGCGCGGCGCTGACGTCGGCCGGACGCAAGAAGCGCAGCGAGCTTCGCCATCGGCCGAGGAGGGCACGCAGCATCGGCCACAAGCTAGGCACATGTACGCAAGACGGAAGGGGGTGTGGGCTGCCTCGGGGGCACCCGTCACCCTGCTTCCTCGCTCGCCGGGAGGGGAGTGTCGTCTCCTCCACACTCCGTCATCGGCCTCCGGACCTCTTCGCCGGACGTCCGAAAACTAGGGATGCCTCCGCCGCTTGCTTTCCGCGCCTGCTCGACCGCCTTAGACCGGGGGGCATGCTGAGTGTCGTGACCGATGTGCTGGGGGACCTGGTGGTCGGGGTGCTGTCGGTCTTCGCGAAGGACAAGCGCGGCGGCGCATGGGCCCTGGTGCTCTACCTGCTCCTGGGGTTGGGGCTGGGGGGCCTCAGCGCGATGTTCTGGCCGGAGCCGCTCGTCGACGACTTCGAGGGCGCGCTGCTGCTGGGGTTGGCGTCACCCATCCTGGCGGGCGCGCTGGTGGCGGGCTTTGGGGGCGTGAGCGTCTGGGATTGGCGCTATGCGTTCGACCGGGCGCGGTTCGGCCTGGGCTTCGGCGTGACGCTGGGCGTGGGGCTGGGGCGCGTCATCGGGTTGCTGGTGTCCTAGCGTCCGGAACGAGGGGGGTTCCTTTCCCGGGGGAAGCTGGGGGAACCTGCGCGCAATGCACGTGGGGAGATATCAGCTCGTCCGCAAGCTGGCGACGGGCGGCATGGCGGAGGTGTTCCTGGCGAAGGTGGCCGGGCCCGGGGGCTTCGAGAAGACGCTGGTGCTCAAGCGCATCCTCCCGCACCTGGTGGAGGACCCATCCTTCGTGGAGATGTTCCTGGAGGAGGCGCGGCTGGTCGCGCAGCTCAACCATCCCCACATCGTCCAGATCTTCGACTTCGGTGAGGCCGAGGGCAGCTACTTCCTGGCGATGGAGCTCATCGACGGGCCGAACCTGCGCCGCTGGCAGCGACAGGCCGCGTCGAGAGGACGCCCGCTGGCGCCCAACATCTGCGCGAAGGTGGTGGCGCTCGCGGCGGAGGGGCTCGCGTACGCGCATGACTTCGCGGACCCGGGCACGGGGCAGCCGCTCGGGTTGATTCACCGGGACGTGAGCCCGGACAACATCCTGGTGTCGCGGCAGGGCGCGGTGAAGGTGGTGGACTTCGGCATCGCGAAGGTGGCGGGGCAGAAGCACCGCACGCAGACGGGCATCGTGAAGGGCAAGGTGGCGTACATGCCACCCGAGCAATGTCAGGCGGACCCGCTGGACCGGCGCGTGGATGTGTATGCGCTGGGGGTCGTCCTGTATGAGCTGCTCACGGGGCGGCTGCCCTTCGAGGGGGCCACGGAGCTGGCGATGATGCAGGCCATCGTCTCGCGTCCGCCGGTGCCGGTGAGTCGCCACCGCGCCGATGTCCCGAGCGCCTTGCAGGCCATCATCTCCACCGCGCTCGAGAAGGACCGGGAGAAGCGCTATCCCGACTGTCGCGCGCTCCAGGCGGACCTCGAGCGCTTCGTGTTGTCGACGGGCGAGCCCGTGGGCGCGTATCAGATTGCGCGGTCCGTGGAGCAGGTGGTGGAGGAGCGCGCCACCGCGACGCCCGCGCCCATCACGAACCGCGAGGCCGAGCGCACCGCGCCCTCGGGCCCCGCGCGCGAGAAGCGGGCCGAGGCGAGAGACGCGGCCGTGTTCGAGCAGACGACCCAGCGGCGGCCTCACAAGGACGTGGGTGCGACGCGCGGGAAGAAGCGCGTGCCGGCGGCTGTCGCGGGCGTGGTGCTGCTCGTCGCCGGTGGTGGCTATGCGCTGCTCGGGAGAGCGCCGTCCGGGCCCGTGGTGCCCGAGGTGTCGGTGAACAGGGGTGTCACGACGGAGGCACTGCCCGTTCCCTCCGACGCGAGGCTCGCCGAGACGACGCCCATGGAGGGAGTGCGACCCGTGCCTTCCGAGGTGAAGCCCACGCAAGGAGAACAGCCCGCGCCCTCCGGCGTGGAGCTCTCCCAAGCCGAGGAGGCCGCGCCACGGCCGACAGAGCCCTCCGCGCCCGATGCGGACGATGGCCTCCTCGCACCCGTGACAGGCAACACCGAGGGCACGCAGCGCAAGGGCGGCTCCGCGCGAGCGGTGACAGGGACGGTGGAGTTCCGCATCCGCCCCTATGCCGTCGTGTATCTCGATGGCAAGAAGCTGGGCGAGACGCCACTCGGCATCATCGACGTGGCCGAGGGCAACCACACCATCACCGCCGTGAACTCACGGCTGGGCAAGCGCGTGACGCGCAGCTTCGAGGTGAAGGCGGGGACCGCGAACGTCTTCAAGCTGAACCTGACGCAGGAGTGAGCGACGTCGAGGCCTGTCGAGTGCTCGGGCGAAGTCCCCGCTCGTGGACCCGCCGTGGAAGGTCTCGACGCGCGCCGGAGTCGCGCATGGCCCTCCCGCCGGCGCACGCCACCCCGCGCTACGGCTCGTCCTTCTTCGCCGCATCCGGGGACGCGGGAGGAGGCTCCTCGGGCTTCTTCTTCGAGCCCATCACCGAGTCGAGCGCCGAGCCCAGCGCGTTGCCGACGTTCTTCCCCAGCGTGGACCCGGCGGCGCCCAGCTTCGAGCGCAGGTCCTTCTTCTGCGGCGCCTCCGGCTCCGGCTCGGGCGCGACGGGGGTGGGGGCTGGCGCCTCCTGGACCGCGACGGCTGGGGGCACCTCGTTTTTCGCAGGGGCCTCGGGCTCCTCCACCTTCGCGGGAGGCGCGGCCGCGGAGGCCATGCCCCGCTGTTGCCGCACCTGCTTGCGCACCGACTCGAAGTCCCGCTCCACCTTGGGACCCGTGGCGGCGGGCAGCACGGCATCGGGCTTCAGGGACAGGCCCGCGCGGAACTCCTCCAGCGCCTGCTTCCTGCGTCCCAGGTCCGACAGGACCAGACCCCGGTAGAGCGCCACCTCGACCTGCTCGTCGGGGGTGGAGGCCACCTGCCTCGCCTGGGTCAGCCAGTGGAGGGCCTTCTCGTACTCCAGCGCCTCGTACTGCGCGCCCGCGCGCTCCATGCGGCGGCGGAACGGGCTCACGTCCTCCGCCAGGGCCAGCCCTGGCGCGAACCAGGCCCACAGCACCATCACCCATGCCCCCCAGCTTCTCAGGGTTCTAGACGCTTCCATGTCTGGCAACGCTAACACGGAGTCCCCGGACAGGAACCGGCCCGCCCCCGGGGCGATGTCCACCCGTGCTCACGTCATTCCGAGACGCGGGCCGCTTCCAGGCGCCGGTGCATCCGCGTGCGCCACGCGAGCCACAGGCTGAACACGAGCAACCCCACGCCCACGCCGGTGAAGGCGCCGCCCACGCGCAGCGAGGAGCGTCGGTCATCCCGCGTCACCTCCAGCGACTGCGTGGCGGGCGAGGCGAGGTAGCGCTCCACCTGCTCCTTCACCGCGGTGGCCTCGCTCTCGACGGTGGCCCACTGGGCGAACAGGGGCAGCTTGCCCTGCGTCGTCATCAGCTCCGGCCGGAAGATGGGCACGGACTTGCGACGGGCGCTCTTCGTGCGCTCCACCTTCACGGACTGAATCGCGTCCAGCGGCAGCGTGGCCACCGGCTCGCGCGTGAGCCAGCCTGACTTCGTGAGCGTGCAGGGGCCGCCCGGCGCGCAGTGCAAATCCATCCGCGACTTCCCATCCAGCAGCCACAGGCCGAGCACCAGGAACGGCAGCGCGAGGATGAGGAACGCCACCGTCCCAATCGCCGTGGAGCGGCTGGCCAGGGGCTTGTCGTCGTCGATGGGGATGGCGGGGGTGGGCTCGCTCACAAGCTCCACTCATAGACCCGCGGGCCCCCGGCCCGCAGCGGTTTCGTGCACCCCTCGCGTTCGAAAGAAGCCCCCAGGCAGCGAGCGAGCGGGCGCACCGCGCCTTCCACCCCGAGCCCCCTGGTGTCACGGCCTCCGGGTGAACACCTCAGACAGGATTCCGCACCCACCTGTCGCAGGAGCCGCGCATGAAGGCCGTCGCCGTCTTTCCCGGGAAGCGAGCGGTGCGCGTCATCAACGACGCGCCCGAGCCCCAGCTCCAATCGCCGACACAGGTGAAGGTGCGCACCCACGAGGTGGGCGTGTGCGGCACGGACAAGGACATCGTCTCCTTCACCTACGGCTCGCCGCCGCCCGGCCTGGACTACCTCATCCTCGGCCACGAGTGCCTGGGCGAGGTCATCGAGGTCGGCTCCGCCGTGAAGGGCGTACAGAAGGGCGACCTGGTGGTGCCCCGCGTGCGCAGGCCCTGTCCCCACGCCATCTGCACCGCCTGCCGTGGCGGCCACCCCGACTACTGCATCACCGGCGACTTCACCGAGCGCGGCATCAAGGAGGCGCACGGCTTCTGCTCGGAGTTCTTCGTCGAGGACGTGGCCTACCTGCACCGGGTCCCCTCGGAGCTGCGTCAAATCGCGGTCCTCACCGAGCCCCTCACCATCGCCCAGAAGGGCCTGCGCCAGCTGGGCCACATCCAGGAGCGCCTGCCCTGGAGGCCCGCGCCGGGGCGCGCGGTGGTGCTCGGCGGCGGACCGGTGGGCCTCTTGGGCATGCTGGCCCTGATACGGCGGGGCTTCGCCACCACGGTGTACTCGCACAAGCGGCCGCCCAACCCGAAGGAGGCCATCGCGGGCGAGGTGGGCGCGCCCTACCTGTCCACGCAGGACGTGTCCGCCCAGGAGCTGGTCCGCCGTGTCGGCGCCGCGGACGTCATCTACGAGGCCACGGGCGTGGCGAAGGCCACCGTGGACGTGCTCGGGGCGCTGGCGCCCAACGGCGTGCTCATCCTCACCGGCGTGCCGTCGCACGGCGAGGAGCTGACGGTGGATGGGGCCGCGCTGCTCAAGCAGCTGGTGCTCCACAACCAGGTGGTGTCCGGCACGGTGAACGCGGCGGCGCTGGACTTCGACATGGCGCTCGAGGACCTGAGCCACTTCCGGGCGACGTGGCCCGGGGCGGTGGAGCGGCTGCTCACCGGACGGCATCCTCCCGAGGCCTTCGTCGACGTGGTGAACGGCAAGGTGTCGGGTGGCATCAAGAACGTCATTTCCTTCCGTTGAAGCGAGGTGCGCATGGGGGTGGGAAGAAAGGCGGTGGCGGGGGATTCGGTTCCCATCGAGGACCACGGCGTCATCGGCGACCTGCGCACGGTGGCGTTGATTGGGAACGAGGGCACCATCGACTGGCTGTGCTACCCGCACTTCGACAGTCCCAGCATCTTCGCGTCGCTGCTGGACCCGAAGAAGGGCGGCCACTGGAGCATCCGCCCCGAGCGGGACGGCGTGCTGCGCAAGCAGTTCTACTGGCCGGACACCAACGTGCTGGTGACGCGCTTCTACACGGCGGAGGGCGTGGGGGAGCTGGTCGACTTCATGCCCATGGAGCACAAGGGCATCAAGCAGGTGCGCGAGGTCATCCGCCGCGTGCGCGTGGTGCGCGGTGAGCTGTCGTTCGAGATGGAGTGCTTTCCGGCCTTCAACTACGCCCGGGACTCGCACCAGACGCACCTCATCGGCGGAGGGGCGGCCTTCGAGTCGAGCTCGCTGCAGATGACGCTGTCGTCCTCGGTGAAGCTCGAGCGGGCGGAGCGGGGCGTCACCGCGCGCTTCAAGCTCAAGGAGAACCAGTCCGCGGTCTTCTCGTTGCGCGAGGGCCTGCGCAAGTCGTGCGAGGACCTGGTGCACGACCACGCGTCCTCGGAGTCGCTGTTTCGCGACACGGTGGACTACTGGCGCCACTGGCTGTCGAGCTGTCAGTACACGGGCCGCTGGCGGGAGACGGTGCAGCGCTCGGCGCTGGCGCTCAAGCTGATGACCTTCGAGCCGACGGGGGCCATCGTCGCGGCGCCCACGTGCAGCCTGCCCGAGTCACCCGGTGGCAGTCGCAACTGGGACTACCGTTTCTGCTGGCTGCGCGACGCGGCCTTCACCGTCTACGCGTTCCTGCGCATCGGCTTCAAGAAGGAGGCGGCGGCCTTCATGCGGTGGGTGGAGGCGCGGTGCGCGGAGCACGGGGACGGGCCCCTGCCGCTGATGTTCTCGCTGGACGGCAGCCCGGTGCCCCAGGAAGAGGAGCTGTCGCACCTGGAGGGCTACGGCGGCGCCAGGCCGGTGCGCATCGGCAACGCGGCGGCGGACCAGCTCCAGCTGGACATCTACGGCGAGCTGATGGACTCGGTGTACCTGTCCAACAAGTACGCGGCGCCCATCTCCTACGACTTCTGGATGCACCTGCGCCGGTTGGTGGATTGGGTGTGCGAGCACTGGAACCAGCCGGACGAGGGCATCTGGGAGATACGCGGAGGCCGGCGGCACTTCGTGTACTCGAAGCTGATGTGCTGGGTGGCGCTGGACCGGGCCATCCGGCTGGCGGACAAGCGCAGCTTCCCGGCGGACCGGGCGCGGTGGCTCGCGACGCGTGACGCCATCTTCGAGGAGATCATGGTCCAGGGCTGGAGCGAGAAGCGCGGCTCCTTCATCCAGGCCTATGGGAAGGACACGCTGGACGCGGCGAACCTCTTGATGCCGCTGGTCTTCTTCCTGTCGCCGGTGGACCCCCGGATGTTGTCCATGCTGGACCACCTGCGTCAGCCGCCGTCGCAGGGGGGCCTCGCGTCGGACGGGCTGGTGTACCGCTACGACGTGGAGGCGACGCTGGACGGCATCCCCGGCAGCGAGGGGACGTTCAACCTGTGCAGCTTCTGGTTGGTGGAGGCGATGACGCGGGCGAACTCGGCGCGGCCGGACCTGCTGGAGGAGGCGCGGCTGATGTTCGAGCGGATGCTCGGCTACGCCAACCACGTGGGGCTGTACGCGGAGCAGACGGGCATGGGGGGCGAGTCGCTCGGCAACTTCCCCCAGGCGCTCACCCACCTGTCGCTCATCAGCGCCGCCTACAACCTGGACCGGACGCTGGGGCGCAAGGACTGACGGTGGGGCTCCAGGAGGGTTGGGAGGCGGCTTGTCCTGTGCGAGCATGACGAGCGCATGATGAACCACATCGACCGCGTTCTTGGAGCGCTCGACCGCGGCGGTCGTGCCTGGGTGATGGGCGCTCCCGGGTCTGGGCGCTGGGAACTCGCCCAGACGCTGCAGCAGCTTCCGGAGCGCACCCATCTCCTGCGGCTCCCTCCGATGATGGAGACGGATGGCGCGGTCCATGGGCTGCTCCAGGCGGCGGCGGTGTTGGGACAGGAAGCCCTGAGCGAAGCTGCTCATGACAACGAGCCCCTCCAGGCGCGTGCCAGGCGAGTCGCCGAGCAGCTCGCCCAACGGCAGAAGACCTTGGTGGTCTACCTGCCGGACTCCTGGACGTTCCATGCTCGGGTGAAGGACGCGACAGGGCTGCTGCTCGTGCAGCGGGCGCTGGAGTTGCTGGAAGGGCTCGCCTCCGCGAAGGACTTGAGATGGGTGGTGATGACACCCTCGCTGCCCTCACCCCGGATTCCACTCTTCCTTTCGGCCCTGTCCCCTTCCAGCCGGATTCGACTGTCTCCGCGAAACGTCTCGCGCTCCGTGCTCGACGATGATTCGCGGTGGGGAGACGCGGCGCCGGCGGCTTCCAGATTGGGGCGCGTGATGGGCGCGCAGGTCGAGCTCACCGAGCCGCAACTGCGCATGATGGTCTGCCTGGTCCAGATGGGCGAGGACCCCAGAACGCTCCTCCGACAGGTGGAGCCTTCGTTGAAGGCAGGCCCTCATTCCGCGGTGGAGGTGCTGAGGCCCCGGTTCGAAGAGGTCTTGCATCGCCCCGAGAACCAGGCCCTGCGTCGAGGTTGGCACCGAGTGCTCCAGGCCCGGTTTCCGATTCCCCTGGAGGAAGCCCGACGACTGACAGGGTTCACGGAAGAACGTCTGTCATCGATGCGCTCTTGTCTCGGGACGAGCGCTGATGAACTCCAGGTGGATGATGGTGTCCGCGAGTGGTTGTTGGCGGTGACGGCGGAACCCGAGCAACACGGGTCTCCGCCCGATGCGCATCTGGCCCTGGCCGAGTTCCACGAACGAAGGGATGGTGCCCTGAGCGTCGAACTGGCCCAGGGGCAGCAGGTGCTCCACTGGCTGGAGAAGGTCCACCACCTGGGGCACTCGGGGAGACTCGGGGCCGAGCGATGGGCGAAGTTGAAGCTCACGAGCCGTGAGTTCTTCTGGGACCGCGCGCGGGCGCTGAGCATCGAGCAGCGTGACTTCATGGGGGCCGCGGACGTCTACGAGCGGTGCCTCGAACAGGTCGATTCCGAGGATGCCTATTCCTGGCACTACCTGGGCTTCAACCTGGACCGGGCCGCGCAGAAGCGAGAGAGAGCGGAGGAGGCCTTTCGCAAAGCGGTGGAACTGGACCCGACCAACCCCTGGTGGAATGGACGGCTCGTGACCTTCCTCATCGAACAGTCACGCTTCCGGGCCGCTGACGGTGAGTGGGAACAAGCGCTGGAGCGCGTGGACCCGGCGGGCACGGTGGTGCGTGAAGGCGCCGCGCTCGCCTTGAACATGCATCGCTGGGTGGTGACCAGCTGGCTTCAGCGTGGAGAGGTCGCGCGTGCTCGCAAGGCCTTCGACACCATCCCGCTGGAGGTCGTGGAGCGTCAGGAGGTACTCAAGCGGCTGCGACAGCGCCTCGCGGACGCGGAGGAGGCGGTTCAACTGGGGGAGTCCGTCTATCCGGCGAGCGTCCCGGTGACCCTGCGTTGGAAGAAGCCCTTGTTCCTGGATGTCCGCAACGAGAATGGCTCGACCTTGCGAGAGTGGTTCCCTGGGAGGGTCGTCCATGCCAGTCGACACGAGGTCCACCTGGTGGTGGCGACTCCCGAGGTCGACCCTCTGGAAAGACAGGTGGTGAGCAAGACGCTCTCCCGGGAGCAGTGGGCCCATGCGGCCCGGACCCAGGCTCTCCCCAAGGAGGACACCTTCATCGAGGTGGGCACCTACGAGGATGAGGCGCTGCGTATCGTGTTGGTCCCCGCGGAGGAAGCGCTCCTGCGGCAGCGCCCGTGGATGGACAAGGACTCGCTCCGATACCTCCGGCGGTGGGGATGAGCTCGACGGCTCCTGTGGAGGCACTGACCCGGTTGAACCGGGATTGGCTCCACGTGTTCGTCGCGGGGCCTGGCCAAGGTGAAGCCATCGCGGTGGCGCTTCCCGGGCAGGGGTGGCTGCTGGTGGATGGGTGTTCCACGGCCGAGGGGCGCTTTCCCCTGGAAGAGGTCCTGAAGCGATGGACACTGGGGGCCGGGGATGAGGTCGAGGCCCTGGTGCTCACGCATCCCCATGAGGACCACGTCGAGGGAATCGCGGAGCTTCTCGAGACGCTGTCCATCAAGCAGGTCGCCGTCGCGACAGGGAGCACGCCGGGAGCGACGTTGGTGGCGTCCACGCAGGCCCTGCGCCGAGGTGCCGCGGGAGGAACCACACGCAACCAACTCCTGGCCGCTAAGGTGATAGCCGCGTTCGAGGCCATCGAGCGATGGGAGAGCACCCGACCTGGAGGCTTGCTGGGGCTGTCGGATGGCCAGGGTCTTCAAGTGAGCACGCAGGTCCAGGTTCATGCACGTTCTCCAGACGCGGGCGGGGTTGGCCAGTTCTTCCAGAGCCCCAACCTCGCGAGAAGGCTGCGGTCCGCCGCCAACCATCTCAGCATCGTGTTGGAGGTGTGCTTCGGTTCGCTCCGGCTGGTGTTGACGGGGGACCTCCCTTATCTGGAGTCGAAAGGGGGCAGAGCCGTGCCCACGGGCTGGGACTCCGTGATGCAGCGACATCCCCAGCTCGGGGATCATCATGGATTCAAGGTGCCGCACCACGGCTCTCCCGAGGCGATGCATCCCGACTGGATGAAACCGGGCACAGTGTCTCCCCGTGCCTGGCTGGTGACGCCCTACAACAGTTCGGGGCTGCCTCACCTCGCGAGGATGGATGGGCTGCCGACCTTGCTCCAACACCAGCCCGAGGTGCTGTTGACGGCTCCTCCCGTCAGCAAGCGACTTCAAGCAGACCCCGGTCCAGGGAACCAGGTTCGACTGGTGGATTTGGTGGCTCGCGTGGCCAATCTCAAGCAGGGCCGCTCCTTCCTGGACGGAGGCACGGTCATCCATCCTGGGAGCGCGCTGGAGCCGTTGGACCCTCTCTGGTGTATCGCTTTCGATTCGAAGGGGACTGTGCAGGGTCGCTGGCATGGTCGCGCGGCCCTGGCCGTGAGTGCCTGAGGTTACATCCCCAGGAACTCCGGCCAGGCCCCGGGCGCCAGCACGCCGATGACCTTGATGCTGGGCTGCCCCGTGCGGCCCACCGTCAGGTCCAGCCCGGTGAGCAACCTCGGGTCGTCAGCGAAGTGACGCTGCTTGCGCTCCACCAGCGCCTCGAAGCCCTCGAGGAACTCCTGCCGGTCCGGGTGCGCCAGCCGCCGCAGCGTGGCCCGGGCATGCTCCACCCAGCCCTTGCGGGGCTCCCATCGGTCCTGCACCACGGCGTTCCACGTGGTGAGCGCCAGCGCCAGGCGCGTGAACACCGCGGACTCGTCCAGGAACCCACCGCCCGTGCGCTCCAACAGCGGCTGGGCGAAGTCGAGCAGCGACTCGGACACCTTGCGCCGAGGCACCTCGCGCGTGGGCTCACGGACCTTCTTCACCCGCGCACCCGGCAGCTCCAGGAGCTCACCGAGGTCGCGCTCGCCCACGTAGTGTCCCGTGAACAAGGGGAGCGGCACCTCCAACCGGACCTTCACGTGGAGGTCCCCCACGCGCAGCTCCTCCTCCACACGCGTGTCCCCAGGCCTCGCCCGCGCCACCGCGCGCGCCACCGCCGCCGCGAGGAGCACCTCCCTGGCGTCGGCCAGCCGCGGCTTGTTGCGCGCGACGCGCAGCAGCTCCGGAATGAAGGGGATGCCCGTGTGGTGCTGCACGGCCTTCGAGGCCCAGTCCGGAGTGTCCTCGAGCGTCAGTCCCAACGCCTCCGGGAGGAGCGCCTGGACACCGGGCCGGTTGAACTCGGTCCGCGCCATGCGCTCCGCGGAGCCCGGCTTGTCGAAGAGGGAGAGGCCGTACTCGGAGCCGCCGTTGCCCATGACGGACACCTCGTGGGTCCCCTGGAGGCTGCCTCCGAGCGAGACGAGGAAGAGCTCCTCGTTGCTCCAGGACTCCCAAGGCGCGGCCCGGATGAAGTCCGCGGAGGACTCCACCAGGGCCGCCATGCTGTCGGGAGGAATCACCTCCTCGCGACGGGCAGGCCCCTGGAGGAGTTGGAGCGCGAGCAGCGCGCGAAGCCTGCTGATGGAGGGAGGGGTCGGTCGCGAGGTGAACCCCAGTCCCTTGGCGCTTCGGGTCAGTCGGCTCTCGCAGTAGCACCGCGTGCCCTTCAAGACAGACGCGAGCCCGGCCATGCCCTCCGCGTCACGCACCGCCATCACGGGGGACAGCACCTCCCCGTCAGCGCGCACCGCGACATAGAACGACGCCGCGCCATCCTGGGATGTCTCGATGGGGCCGAGCTTGAAGACATAGGCGGACCCCGGCTCCAGCTCTTTCTGTCGCGCTGAGTCCCGTCGCTTGTTGCGACCCACGAAGTCGAGGAACGCACGGGGGCGGGGCGTTCCGAAGAGCTGCTCCGAGAAGTCCAGGGCCTCCTCGGGGTCGAAGGCCGGGCGTGACAGCTCGAACAACTGACCATAGAGCCGTGGCGCGAGTCGTCGCAGCTGCCGACGACGCACGGCGGCGTCCGCCTCGGGCGGCAAGGACTTCAGCGCCGGGCGGAGCTTCTTCAAGAGCGGGGCGCGCTGCTCCTCGGTGACGGACATCACGCCACCGGTGAGCTCCAGGTGGTCGTCCGCCGGCATGGCCCAGGTCGCCAGGAGGTCCCCGGGCGCCACGGCGTGGGTGAGGAGCTTCTCCCGGACGTCGAGCGTCTCATCGAGGAGCAGGTCACGCAGGCGCAGCCCCTGGTCCCGCCAGACCTCGACGACCTCGAAGACCGAGCACCAGGAGGATGCCAGTCCCTTCAGGATGACGCGCTCGGCGCGAGACAGTCCCAAGCCCGCGCGGGCGAGCTGTCGGTCGGCGAGCGTCTGCCCTTGGTCATCCTCCAGCCCATGGAGCCACCAGGCGAGCAGCGCCGCGTCCAGCCACGCGAAGCGCACAGGGTCCCAGTCCGCGGGGAAGTCCGCGCGCGCCCGTTGCTCTTCCTTGGGCTCGGCTCGCGCCGCGGCCTTCAGGTCGGCCAGGACACGGTTGAAGGTCTGGGCGGTCCAGGTCGTCATGGAGCGATGCTACGCACGAGGTCGCGCTCGGGCCATGTGCATCGACCCGGAACCCCTGTTCGCCACGAGAGGGCTTGCTCGCCTTCGAGGACGGCGAAGAGAACCACTCGTCGTCGGCCTCCGTATTGAGGGAGAGTGATGACTCACCACGTCTGGTGGGTGTCCCTCTCCCCAATCCCGCTCATGGCCGAACCGACCGTCTCCGCTCCCTCGTCGTCCCCCGCACCGCGCGCGCTCGTCGCCCGGGGGCTCAAGGCCGTCATCGCCGTGGTGGGCCTGGTGGCGCTCGCGCTGGTCGGGGTGCGGCTGCGCTACGGGGGAGGCGAACCGTACCCGGACGTGACGGGCATGCCCCTGCTCCCGGACAGCGCGCTGGAAGAGGTGGTGCGCAGCCCCGAGCCCATCGGCAACGTCGCGGTCTCCTCCACGGGCCGCGTCTTCTACACACTGCATCCGGAGAGCCGGCCCCAGGGCGCGAAGCTGTTCGAGTGGGTGGACGGCAAGGCGGTGCCTTTCCCCTCGGAGGCGGTGCAGGCGCGGCTGTTCGACACGGTGCTCGGCATCACCATCGACCGGCGCGGCTGGCTGTGGACCATCGACCACGGCAACCACGGGCTCGGTGTCCCCCGGCTGCTCGCCTTCGAGCTGGCCACCGGCCACCTGGCGCACGAGTACGACGTCCCGCCGCAAATCGCCCCGCCGGGCTCGTTCCTCCAGGACCTGCGCGTGGACGCGCGCGGCCAGACGGTGTTCATCGCGGACGTGGGCTTCTGGCGGCGCTCCCCGGCGCTCATCGTCCACGACGTGGCGACGAAGGAGTCGCGCCGCGTGCTGGAGAAGCACGACGCCGTGTTCCCCAAGGACTTCATCATCCGAAACCCCATCAAGGACATGGTGTTCTTCGGGGGGCTCGCCGCGCTCAAGTGCGGCGTGGACGGCATCGCGCTGGACCCCAGCGACGAGTGGCTGTGGTTCGCCGCGATGAACCACGACACGATGTACCGCGTGCGCACCGCGGACCTGAAGGACCGCGCGCTCGATGACGAGGCCCTCGGCACGCGCCTCCAAGCCGTGGGCAGAAAGCCGCTCAACGACGGGCTCAGCGCGGACACCGAGGGCAACGCGCTGGTGACGGACGTGGAGCACGGCGCGGTGCTGCGCATGAGCCCGGAGGGACGCCTGGAGACGCTGGTGAAGTCCCCGCGCCTGCGCTGGGCGGACGCGCTCAACCACGGGCCGGACGGCTGGCTCTACGTGGCCGACAGCGCCATCCCCCACCACATGCTCCAGTCCAAGGCACACATCGCCGCGAACGCGCCGTACTTCATCTACCGCTTCAAGCCCGGCATCGGCGGCATCGCGGGCATGTGAGCCGCCAGGCAAGGCGGGCCCGGAGCTCGCGCGGCCTCCGGGCCTCCTGCCGAATCACTGCACGTTGAAGTGGTAGTTGTTGCCGAAGTTGGAGTCCCACGCCTGGCAGCCCCAGCGGCTGGTGTTCTCGAACCAGATGGCCAGGTCTCCGCGCGTGTTGAGCGGGATGGACGGCGCGGGCGGGTTGGGCGTGGAGGAGAACCCCGCCACCCAGAAGCTCTGCACCGGCCCGTTGTTGAACTGGTAGTGGCCCGTAATGGTCCACCCCGGCGTGGTGGCGTTGATGTTGCCCCGGCACTGCGTCAGGCGCGACACGTCGAAGACGATGCTCGCCGTGGCGCCGAAGGGCAGGGGGTTGGATGACGCGAACACGTTCCAGCCCTGCGAGGGTGACTGGAAGGTGATGCTCGGCGTGGACTGCGACCAGGCCACCGAGGCGACGAGCAGGGAAGCGGCGGCCAGCAACCAGCGGACATGACGACGCAGCAAGGCGTGACTCCTTGTCGAGTGGGGGACGGCACCTGGGATACGGAGCGCGCCCGCGACCTGGCGCGCGGCTTTGCTCCGCCTCGGGCCCCGGAGTCTTCTACAGTCCCCCCTCCCACTCCTTACGCTCCGCGCCATGGCCGACTTCAGACCCGCCTTCTACCGACTCGCCGTCCGCGTCGACGCCCGCTATGACGCAATGAGCCGGAGCCTCCGCCGCTCGCTGGGCATCGCCCCGCCGCTGCGCATCCTCCCGTACCGGGGCCACGGCACCCCCGAGCGCGCGGTCATCAAGGCGCGCGTGCTGGAGGACCGCCACATCCAGCCGCAGCAGCGACGCCACACGGTGTGGAGCAGCGCGGTGGCCTCCTACAAGCGCTACATGACGCGCGAAATCGCCGGCGCGAAGGTGGCGGTGCGCTGGGGCGACAAGCGCTGGGAGGGCACCACCGACGAGGAGGGCTTCCTGGAGCTGTGGGTGCCCCCGCCCGAGGGCGTGCGCTCGGGCTGGCACATGGTGGAGCTGGAGCTGCTGTCGCCCGAGCCGGAGGGCGTGCCGCGCGTGGCCGCCCCCGTGCGCGTGGCCGGGACGAGCGCGCGCTACGGCGTCATCAGCGACATCGACGACACCGTCATCGTCACCGGCGTGACGGACCTGCTCAAGCGCGCCTGGGCCCTGTTCCTCACCGAGCACCGCGTGCGCCTGCCCTTCCCGGGCGTGGACGCCTTCTACGCGGCGCTCCAGGCGGGCGCGGACGGCCAGGGCGACAACCCCATCTTCTACGTCTCCAGCAGCCCCTGGAACCTGTACGAGCACCTGGACGAGTTCCTCGCCCTGCACCACATCCCCACCGGGCCGCTGCTCCTGCGCGACTGGGGCCTGTCCAGCACGGGCTTCGCCCCCGGCGGCGGCCACGGCCACAAGCTGGAGAAGATTCGCGGGCTGCTCACGGACCTGGACCACCTGCCCTTCATCCTCATCGGCGACAGCGGCCAGGAGGACGCCGAGCACTACCGCACCATCGTCCGCGAGTTCCCCGGCCGCATCCTCGGCGTCTACATCCGCAACGTGCCCGGCCACCCCCGCCGCGCCCGGGAGCTGGAGGCCATCGCCGCCGACATCCGCGACGCGGGCAGCCAGCTGCTCGCCGTGGACGACACCACCAGCGCGGCGCGTCACGCCGCCCGCTCCGGGTGGATTCAGTGGAAGGAGGTCCTCGAGGTGGAGGCCCACCGCCGCGAGGACTCCGAGCGGGGCCCGGGGTGAGTCAATTTCAGCTCTGGCGGTAAATTATCGTTAAGGCTTGAATTCGGACCTGCAACTGTGGCAGAGGCGCGCCTGATTCTCCGGTCTTTCCTCTGTTTCCACACCCCTGAAGGAAGCGAGGCCCCCGTGGCCAGCAGGTCCATTCGTTTCGCCGGACGCTCCCCGCGTTGGTACCGGGTGCGCGCCATCGCCCGGAGTCCGAAGCCCCCCAGGCTCCTCTCCTGCGCCCCGCGCGCGCGCCCACGCCCTCCGGCGCGCCCTCCGCGCGGCAAGGCCCGGTGCTCCTGGTGGACGGCGAGGTCCACCTCGGCGCGCTGAGTCGGGGCCTCAGGGTAGGGGACGGGCCCCGGGGAACTGGGCGGCCCGCGTGGCGCGCTCCATGATTTCGCCCTGGGCCCAGCGCTTCTCGCCGCCGGCCGGTGGCACCAGGCGCTTCCAGGTGCCATCGGCTTGCAGCTCCCACGCGTGGGTGTTGTCCGCGAGGCTGCGCTCCAGCGAGTCGCGCACCTGCGCGGCCAGCGTGGGGTCCTCCACCGGCGCGAGAATCTCCACCCGGTGGTCCAGGTTTCGAGGCATCAGGTCCGCGGAGCCGATGTAGCAGCGCAATTCCTGTCCCCGCTCGAAGAGGTACAGGCGCGCGTGCTCCAGGAAGCGGCCCAGCGTGGACACCACGCGGATGTTCTCGGAGACGCCGGGCACGCCCGGGCGCAGGCAGCAGATGCCGCGCACGTTGAGGTCCACCTTCACGCCCGCGCGGGACGCGTCGTAGAGCGCGCGGATGATGATGGGGTCCACCAGCGCGTTCATCTTCATCTGGATGCGCGCGGGGCGCTCCAGCGTGTGCGCGACGACGGTGGCCTTGATGTGCTCGAGCAGCCCCTCGCGCATGGTGAGCGGCGCCACCAGGAGCTTGCGGAAGCTCTTGGGCCGGCCGAAGCCGGTGAGGTAGTTGAACAGGTCCGCCACGTCCGCGCCGATGTCCGGGTCCGTGGTGAACAGGCCCATGTCCGTGTAGAGCCGGGCCGTCTTCGGGTTGTAGTTGCCCGTGCCCACGTGCACGTAGTGCCGCACCCGCTCGCCCTCGCGCCGCACGATGAGGATGGCCTTCGCGTGCGTCTTGAGCGACGGAATCCCATACACCACGTGCACGCCCGCCTCTTCCAGCGCGTTGGCCCACTTGATGTTGGTGCGCTCGTCGAAGCGCGCCTTGAGCTCCACCATGCACACGGCCTGCTTGCCGTTCTCCGTCGCGGTAATCAGCGCGGGCACCAGCGGGGAGCTGTCCGACGTGCGGTACACCGTCTGCTTGATGGCGAGCACGTCCGGGTCCGCCACCGCCTCCGTGACGAAGCGCTCCACCGACGAGCCGAACGAGTCGTAGGGGTGGTGCACCAGCAAATCCCCCCGCCGCATCGCCGCCATCACCGTCGTCCCCTCGGGCGCGTCCGAGTCCGGGCGCAGCCGGGGCTGGGTGACGGGCGTCCACGGCGGGTCCTTCAGCTCCGGGAAGCCGGGCGCGAAGGCGATGGCCTGCAGGTCCCCCAGGCCCAACAGCCCCTGCTCCTCGTACACCTGCCGCGACTCCAGCCCCAGCGCCTCCACCAGCGGCTCCAGCAGCTTGGGGCTCATCCCCGCCTGCACCTCCAGCCGGATGACGTCCCCGAAGCGCCGCTGCCGCAGCTCCGTCTCCACCGCCTTGAGCAGGTCCTCCGCGTCCTCGGACACGGTGAAGTCCGCGTCGCGGGTGACGCGGAACAGGCTCCAGCTGAGCACCTCCATGCCCGGGAACAAATCTCCCAGGTGCTGGGCGATGACCTCCTCCAGCGGCACGAAGACGTTGTTCTTCAGGGGCAGGAAGCGCGGCAGCAGCTCCTTGGGCACCTTCACCCGCGCCACGCTCTCCTCGCCCGCGTCCGGGTCCCTCAGGAGCACCGCGAGGCTGAGCGACAGGTTGGAGATGTACGGGAAGTGTCGGCCCAGGCCGATGGCCAGCGGCGTGAGCACGGGAAAAATCTGTTCCTTGAAGCGCTGGTCCACCTGCGCGCGCTGCTCGGCGTCCAGGTCCTTGGCGGAGAGGATGCGCAGGCCCTTCTCCGCGAGCGCGGGCCGCAGGAGCTTCTCGAAGATGGCGCTGTGGCGCTTGCTCTGCTCGAAGATGCCCTCGTGCAGCTTGTCCAGCGTCTGGCCCGGGGACGCGCCGTCGGGGACCAGCCGGGCCACGTTGCCGCGCACCTGCTCGTGCAGGCGGGCGACGCGAATCATGAAGAACTCATCCAGGTTGCGCGCGTAGATGGCCACGAACTTCAGCCGCTCGAGCAGCGGCTCGTCCGCCGACTCGGCCAGTTGGAGCACCCGGTCGTTGAAGGCCAACCAGGACAGCTCGCGGTTGAAGAAGAGCCCCTCCTCCGGGTCGGTCCCCGCGGGCAGGACGTCTCGCTCCAACGGCTTCTGGGTGCTGCGTCCGGCGGCCCCTCGCTTCGCCATCTCTCACGGCTCCTGGGTTCCTACCTCGGCGGGGGATGTAGCAGGACGGCAACCCCCGGATTGTGAACTTCCGTGTCACGAAGGGCAGCCCCTCCGCCCCCGATGTAAGGCCTGGGAAGGCGCCGGGCAGGCGTTACCGGACAGGACGCGTGGAGTTTCTTGCATCCGGGCTGTTGGAACGGCATGTCAGTCGACGTGAGCCCGACAGAGAACCCGCCGAACGCCGCCCTGGTTGCCGAGCCAACGGATTCGAGCAACCTCTTCACGGCCTTCCAGAAGGAAGGCAAGGCCTCCAAGGGCCGCTGGGCCGTGGCGCTCGTCGCGGCCCTCATCCCCGTCACGCTGGCGGTGGGCTTCTGGGTGATGGCCCGCGAGCAGGCGAACACCTTCCGCGTCGTCACGCCCCATGGCTTCAAGTCCATGCACGGGGGCATGACGTCGGACCAGGTGGTGGCGCTCCTGGGCCGGCCCATGACGCGCGAGCAGGACGCCACGGGCGCGGACTGCTACCGCCACGGCACGCCGTCGATGGAGAAGGAGTTCTTCCTCGTCTATTCCGTCTGCTACCAGGACGGGAAGCTGAAGGACGTGAAGCAGCAGAAGTTCTCCGCCTGGTCCGTGGACCCGGAGACGGGCAGCTTCGAGGCGCCCTCCGGTGGCGAGGCCCCGTCCTCCCCCGCGCAGGCGCCCGCCGCCCCGGGGACGACCCAGGGCTGAGCGCCCACGCCCGGGGTGTCGCCTGACTGGACGTGAAGTGCGACCCAGTCGCATGATGCGGCCATGCGTCGGGCGTCTCATCCATCCATGCTGGGCCCCGAGGGGCTGAACCGTGCGCTGGAGCATCTTCGCGCCTTCGTGCGGCGCAAGGGGCTCAAGAGCTCGCTGGTGCGCGAGTCGGTGGCTCGCGCGGCGTTGGAGCACGTGGGGCACTTCACGGCGGAGGAGCTGGTGCGCTCCGTGCGGGAGCGGGGCGCGGAGGACGTGCACCCGGCCACCGTCTACCGGGTGCTGCCGCTGCTGGTGGAGGCGGAGCTCATCCACCAGACGCTGGTCTCCGGCGGCGAGGGCCAGCGCTACGAGCGCGCCTTCGAGCGCGAGCACCACGACCACATCATCTGCTCCTCGTGCGGCAAGGTGGTGGAGTTCCACTTCGAGGCCATCGAGCTGCTCCAGAACGACGTGGCGAAGAGCCTCGGCTTCCGGCTCACCGGGCACATCCACGAGCTGTTCGGGGTGTGCTCGGCTTGCGAGCCCCTCGCCAGGACGTGAGCCGGCGCCTCCCGGATGGACGGCCCCGGGCTTCTATGCGACTGAATCGCAAGATTGCCCCCAGCATCGATGCTGACGCTCCGTTCATGGATGGGCTCTCCCACGTGAGTGATATCCGGAGCCGCTGAGACTGTTCACGCGTGAGCGCGTCGGCGCTCCTCGGGTGGGGGTGTAGGCGCGACCTGCGTGTCCTCACCTTAGGGCCTGTCCGGAGGGGGGGCGGGTGTGGGGCGGCCGTGGACGTTCTTCCAGCGCGTGGGCGCTGGTTTCATCGCGGCCCTGCTCGTCGCGCTGGTGCTGACGTGCACGTTGGCCGTGGAGCTCGTGTCCGCGCGCTCCAATCGCAGGGCGAACCTCCTGGCGATGTCGATGGACCGGCTGGAGGTGGAGCGCCTGCGCAGGGCCTTCACCGACAAGGTCTCCAGCGAGCGGAGCGTCGTCCTGTCCGATGACGCGTTCTTCGCCGAGGACCGGGTGCGCTCTCGCGAGCGCTTCATCGTCACGCACGAGCGGCTGGTGTCTCGAGGGGTGACCCCGCCCGCCGCGGCGCTGCTCGCGTCGGTGCTGCGAGCGGAGCAGGAGCACGAGCAGGCCGTGCGGGAGTGGGTCGCCATCCACGCCACGCGCGCCGCGCACTCACGACGCGAGGCCCTGTTCGAGGAGCGGGCCCGGGACACACGGCTAGCCACCTACGCGACGCTCCAGCAACTCTCGACCCGGATGGAGTCGCAGGTGGGCACGAGCCTCCAGTCCGTGGTGGAGACGGACGAGCAGGTCCTGCTGCTCTCCCTGGTGACGATGAGCCTGGTCCTCGTGCTGGCCGCGACCTCGGGGGGACTGTTGCTGTCCCGGCTGCCACCGCCACGTGTCGAGGCCAGCCCCCCGCGAATCAAGCCGCGCGCCGAGAGCGTGCAGGCCGCGAATGGCGTCTCGGAGAGAGTCGACGAGGCCGCGCGTCCACGCACCAGGGCCGGCACCTTCTTCTTCGCGGAGGCGCTCATCGACTCATTGCTCGACGAAGACAGTCCCTCGCGCGGTGAGGCCGCGAGACCCGGCGATGGCTCCAAGACCCCACCGCGCGGAAGCCCGGAGGTGGACCCCCGGGCCGCGCTGACGGTGGAAGAGGCCACGCTCCGCAGCGACGCGCACGAGATGATGGCGCGCATCGGCGTGAGGGCGCACGACCTGGGCATCCCGTTCGACACCTTGCAGTGGCTCCTGCGCGGCCTGGAGCGGGTGGACCCCTCCTCGGAGCCGGACCGCGTGAGGGACGGAGTCGGCCGTGCGCTCGAACAATCCCGCCGCCTGGGTCAGTTGCTCTTGAACCTGTGGGACGTGTCGAGCCAGCTCACGGGTCGCCAGGTCGCGGAGCCGGTGGACCTGTCACACCTGGCGCGCGAGGTGATGGAGCGCTTCACCGAGTCCGCGACACGGGCAGGCAGCCCGCTCCTCTTCGACGCGGAGCCGGGGCTCGTGGGGCGATGGGACCGACTGGGCTTGGAGCAGGTGCTGACCCACCTCATCTCCCACGCGCTGGAGCTCGGAGCGGGGCACCCGGTGCGGCTCCGTGTCGAGCGCGTGGGGCGCACCCGCGCGCGAATCGTGGTCGAGGGCATGCCCCTTCCCGACGGTGGCGCCGGGCTGGGCCGCCACCTGGTCCAACAGTGGGTGGACGCCCACGGAGGCACCCTGCGCATGGAGGGCACCGCCACCTGCACGGTGGAGCTGCCGCTGCTCGAACAGCCCCTGGAATCGACCCCCGCCTGAGTCCCCTCAGAACGGGTGGACCTGCTGCTCGGGCGGCGTGACGAACGAGCGGAAGGCGGAGGTCTCCGTGTGCTTCTCGCGCGACTCCAGCCGCTCGAACTCCAGCGAGTCGTGCGCGCAGAACACCGTCACCTCGTCCCCGTGCAGGCGCTTGAGCTGACGCAGCCGTCGCTGGTTGTGCAGCCGCATGGGCCGGTCCTTCTCCATGAGCCGTTGATACGCGCGCAGCCCCGGCGTGCAGCGATAGCGCCCCGAGTCCATCTCCCCGTGGAAGAAGTACGCGTCGCCCGCGTGCAACAGCCACCCGCTCCCCGAGCGCACCGCCACACCCGCGTGCCCCAGCGTGTGCCCCACCAGCGGCACCAGCAGGATTTCGGGCGGCAGCCCCTTCAGGTCGCGCACGCAGTCGAACCCGAACCACCGCTCACCCACCTGTCCCGTGGGGTACGTCACCCAGTGCGACTCGTGCATCCACTGCTCGGGGCGGTAGCGCTGCCGGTCCAGCGGTGACGTCCGCGCGGTGGCCGCCAGGTACTCGTCCGCGAGCAGGTGCACGCGCGCATGCGGGAAGTCATCGAGCCCACCCGCATGGTCGAAGTCGAGGTGGGTGAGGACGATGTCGCGCACGTCCTGCGCCTTGAAGCCCATCCGCTCGATTTGCCGGATGGCCGTGGCGCCCTCGTGCAGCTGGGGCCGACACAGCATGTCCAGGAAGAGCGGGCTCTGACGGACCTGGGGATGGAGCACGTCCTGCAGGCCGAAGCCGGTGTCCACGAGGATGAGCCCGTTCGCTCCCTCCACCAGCAGGCAATGGCAGGTCAGCGCCGCGGGACCTCGGAAGCCCCGGCGCCCGTCCATGAGGCGGCCCCCGGGTGGACACAGGGTGGTGCAGTTCAGGTGATGGATGCGCATGCCGACACGTCCCAGGCCGCGAGGCCGCTCGAGTCCGTGTCTAAGGTGGGACGTGCTTCACGGACGAGGAGCCCGGGCTGCTCGCCGCCTGGAGCGCTCGCTCGTCCGGGAGACCTGCGGCCATGAGCCCGGCGCACCTCACGGGCGACCGGCCCCTACAGGTGCTCCAGTGGGTCCGCCGTGCGCTCCTCGCGCACGTTGCCCGTGTGGAGCGTGGAGGCGGGCTCGAAGAGCAGCACGTGGACCTCCTCCTCCGCCACGGGCCGATGCTCCACGCCGCGCGGGATGATGATGAGCTCGCCGGGCGCCACCTCCACCGTGCGCTCGCGCAGCTCCATGCGCAGCTGGCCCTGCAGCACGAGGAACAACACGTCCTCGTGCTCATGGTGGCGCCACGCACACGGGCCCGACAGCTTCGCCAGCCGAACGTGCCGCCCGTTGAGCTCACCGATGGGCCCGTGCTCGGAGAACAGCGCCAGCTGCTGCGCCAGGTTCACCTTGTCGACGGACGGCAGCGAGGGCGCGTCGCCCACCTGCTCACCGTCCGCCACGTTGGCGGGCTCCACGCGGCGGCGCGAGTCCCACCGGGGCGGGCGGGCAACGGGGACGGTGGGGCTTCGGGTGGGCGCGCTCATGAGGACGAAACCTTTGCATCCTCCCCATGGGATGTCTGTCTTCATCCCCGGGCATTGCCTCTCACGGACACCCCGCGCCCGCTGGGGTTGGGTATCCGACGAAGCGAGGCCGCCGCTTCAGTCGGGATAGAACATCGGGTCGCGCGTGGTGACGAACGAGGAGATGACGGACGCGACCTCCTCGGGCAGGCCGGTGAACTGCACGCCCACGCCCGGCATCAGCTCCGGCATCTTCGGGTTGGCCTCGCGCACCCAGCGCACCACGCCCGTCACCTTCATGGGGCGTCCACCGGGCAGCGTGAAGTCCAGCTCCACCTGCGTGCCGCGCGGCACCGCGTCCACCGTGGCGATGAAGACGCCGCCCTCGCTGATGTCCATCGAGAAGCCGGTGAAGAAGTTGGAGTCGCTGCGCATGTCGATGGACGTGTGCATGCGCACCCGACCGTTGCGCCGCGCGTCCGCGCCCTCCGAGCCGGAGGTCCGCGAGGGCGCCGAGGGCAGCGGCTGTCCCTTCTCGCGCGCGGCCTGGGCCGCCTTCGCCAGCTCCGCCTGCCGGGCCTTCGCGGCCTCCTGCTGACGCGCCTTCGCCCGCGCCTGGGTGGCCTCCTGCTGCTGCTTCAGCGCGGCCTCCGCGTCCGCCACCGCGCGCGCCACCTTCTCCGTCTGCTCCTGCTGGATGCGCAGCGCCGCCTGCACCTCCACGCCCATCCGCCTGCGCGCCTCCAGCGCCTTCTGCCGCGCCTCCAGCGCCCTCTCCCGCGCGGCCTCCACGTCGAGCGAGGGCACGGAGGAGGCCTGGAGCCTGGACGCCTGCTCGCCCAGCTGGGGGTCGGCGTCGGGCTCCTGGTGGGCGCGGGCCAGCGAGGCGCGCACGGCGTCCAGACGGCTGGAGAGCAGGGCGGCGTCGGCCAGGGCGCGCGTCACCTGCTCGGCGAGTCGGGACTCCTGGGTGGACAGCTCGCTCTCGGCGCGAGCCAGTTCGGCCTCACGGAGGCCCGAGGCGGGCGCGCGGGAGGCAGGGGACGACGAGGTCATGTCGTGGGACTCCGGAGGGGGGCCACTGTAGCAGGCCCCCCGGAAAGTCCACGTGCCACGGCGTGTGGGTCAATCCGCGCCCTTGATGCAGGCGACCGGCTTGAGCCGGTGCGCCACCCGGGCGAGCCCCGCCATCTCCACCGTCTCCAGCACGTCATCCAGGTTCTTGTAGCAGGGGCCGGACTCGTCCAGCGGCGTCTGCCGGGTGTTGAGGATGATGCCGGCCTCGGCCATGCGCGCGTCGGTGGCGTCCTGCTTCAGCACCCGCCGCGCCTCGCCTCGGGACAGCCGCCGCCCCGAGCCGTGGTTCACCGAGTAGATGGACTTGGACGCGCCCTCCTCGGCGAAGAGGATGGCGCTGCCGGTCTCCATGGAGCCGGGAATCAGGATGGGGTGGCCGGTGCCCTCCCAGGCCGTGCGCTTGAGCGCGGGGTGGCCGGCGGGGAACGCGCGCGTGGCGCCCTTGCGGGCCACGAACCTGCCGGCCTCCTTCTGGATGAGGTTGTGCGAAATCTCGTAGTAGACGCTCGCCGTCCCGCCGAACACGTCCTCGAGCGCGGCGCACACGGCCTCGCCGATGATGAGCCGGTTGGCCACGGCGAAGTTGGCCGCCATGTTGTGCAGGTTCCAGTACTCCCGGCCCAGCGCGCTGTCGGCGTCCAGCCACACGAAGTCCTCGCTGCGGCTCTTGAGGCCCAGGTGCGCGGCGCCCTGCACGAAGAAGTGCTTGGCGATGTTCCAGCCGAAGCCGCGGCTGCCGGTGTGGAGCATCACCCAGACGCGGCCGCTCTCATCCACCTGCATCTCGGTGAAGTGGTTGCCGCCGCCCAGGCTGCCCAGCTGGCCGCGCTTCTCGTAGGCCCGGTCCGGGATGTCCACCCGGTCGTCCTCCACCGGGATGAAGTCGCGCTCGGTGACGGCGGAGCCCCGGCCCAGGGCCTTGGCGCCGTGGCGCACCACCTCCGCGAACGAGCGGTCCGACACCCGGCGCTGGTGCTGCACGCGGCTTGCGCCCACGCCCACGGCGATGCGGCGGGTGACCTGGTCGATCCACTGGCGGCGCTTGACGGGGTCGGCGACGTCCTCGGCCATGAGGGAGGTCTGCAGCTGCACCATGCCGCAGCCGATGTCATAGCCGGCGGCGGTGGGGAGCAGGACGCCGTCGGTCTCCACGACGGTGCCGATGGGCACGCCGTAGCCCACGTGACAGTCGGGGGTGACGGCGACGCGGGTGACGCCGGGGAACGACGCGGCGTTGACCACCTGGTCGAAGACGGTGTCCTCCAGCCCGGGGACCTCGGGGCCCTCGCCCCACAGCAGCTTGTCCGAGAGGAACAGGTCCGCGTCGACCCGCATGCTCTTGGTCTTGGGCAGGACGTAATGGCCCTCGGCGGCCTTCTCCAGACGTTGCTTCCAACTCATGGCTTTCCTCCCCGGACAGGGGTGAACACGCGCGAGCGACGCAAACGTCCGGAACAAGCTGACCGTCCGGACCGGGTACGCCAGGGACCACCGAGGATGCGGGTGGAGCGGGCGGGAAGGCGAGCGAAATCCGGGGGTTTCCCTCGGGAGGAGCGGGGCGCGACGCGGCGCGTGGGAGGGGCCTGCCCCGGACCTGGGGACGAGGTGAGGGGGGTGGTGTTGTTGCCGTGCGGACGCCCTGGACGCATCCTGGTGGGGTGGTGCGGCGGGTGCGCGCACACGCGGACGTCCGAGCGAAAGTCGGCTCGCGTGCGAAGCGCGGCGATTGGATCGGCTCGGGGCTTGCCGCATTCCCTCGCCAGTCCCATCCATTTCCCATCCAGGTAGGGGGTGGGTGATGGGTTTCCTCGGCGGGGTTTTCCTGGCGATGGCGTTGCAGGCGGTGCCGGCGGATACGGTGGCGGGTCCGGTGTTCAATCCGTCGATTTGCGCCAAGAAGCGGGTGGACGCGTGTGGTTGTCACCACGTGTATGGGATTCGGCACTGCCACCCGAACCGGAAGGGTGAGCACTGCGAGGCGCCGGTGAAGGCGCAGGTGTCGGAGGAGAAGGCGGAGGCGCAGGCGGCGGTGGAGGGCCGCGAGCCGGAAGCCACGCCGACGGAGCAGGTCCAGCCTGTCCAGGTGCAGCCGGCTCCCGAGAAGAAGCGCTTCGACCCGAAGAAGTCCGTGCCGATGTGAGGCGGGACGGGCAGGGCCTCCGGACGTGAGGCCCTCCCCCGCGTCCAGTGACGGTGAGCCAGGAGGCTCGGGCCCGTGGGGCTCGAGCGGTCCGGCGCGGCTGTGCGCGGACTCGGGGTGGGACGGGAGCTCGGGCGGTGGAGTGCTCCAGTGAGTCCGACTCGTGAAGGGGCTCCGGAGTGCGCCGAGGTCCAGGTCCGCCCGATGTGGAGAACTTGTGGAGCGCGAGCGGACCTGAAGCCGCGATGTCGCGAGCGTGCGCATCCGCATGCGTGATGCGAGAGCCCGCGCGAGGCTGTGCATGCACGCGTCCACGACAGGCGTGAGGCCGCGTCAGCGCATGGGCGCCACGGAGGTCAAGGCCAGGTCCGAGCATGCGTGAGGCCGCGTCGGCGCATGGGCGCCACGGAGTTCACGGAGGTCGCGGCCAGGTCCGACCAGGCGTGGGGCCGCGTCAGCGCGTGGGCGCTACGGAGGCCACGGCCAGGTCCGACGCGGTCAGACGGGAGTCCTCGAGTGACTCGGTCGCGAGGGTCTCCGCGCGGCTCAAGGACAACGGACCCTCGGCGCGGATGATGACCCAGCGGGACTGAGGCGAGACCCTCAGCGCCACCGCGTTGGGACTGAGCCAGCGCAGCTCGGGTCGATACGCCGTCACGGGATTCACCGTCACCGGTCCCCCCGTGGTCCACAGGCTCGCGCTCACCTCGACCCGCTGTGGCTCGCGAGAATCCCGCGCGCTCAGCGCCTGCGCCGGAGGCGAGACCCGTGCCGTGGCCTGAAGCGCCTGCGCGGGTGACGCGGTCGGGGGCGACTTCGCCCGAGCGCATGAAGGGTCGGGAGCCCCGGCCGTGTGAGGCGCGGTGCCCGTCTGCGTCCACCGAGGCTCGAGCGTGAGCGGGGCCTTCGTCGTGCTTTCGTGACCGTCGGGCTGACGCGGAGCAGACGCAGCCTGGGGAGCCGAAGGCGCACCGGCCTGCCGTGAAGCGGTACCCGCGCCCATCGGCCGCGCCTGATTGCGTTCCGTGGACGGAGCACGAACAGCGCCGCCCGTGTTCTGCGCCGCGCCGCGCGAAGGCGTCACAGGCGCGGGAACAGTCCGCGGAGCCTCCACCTGCCGAGGCGCCACGGCACCCCGAGGAGGAAACGACGTCAGCGTCCGCGCGGGAGCCGCGGGCACGGGCAACCGCTCCCCCACGAGGGCGAGCTCATATCCACGCGGCGAGGAGACCTCGGGAGCCCGTGTCTCCGGAACAGGAGGAGACGACTTCGGCGACCGTGACGCGGGTAGCTGGATGGGCGTCGACGCCAGCAGCTCCGCGAGGAAGTCCGCGGTAGGCACCTCATCGAGCAGAATCCCCATCACGGTGGTGGGCGCGGGCGTCGCCACGGGCTCCACGTCGATGTCGATGGACACCTCGTCGACCAGGTCGAGAACAGACGACTCATCGTCATCGGGCACCGGCGGAGCGCTGGGCGCCACCAGGGCGCGCACGCTCACCGGAGCGATGGAAGGAACCGAAGGCAGCGGTCCCCGGACCCGAGCCTCCTCCGCCGCGCGCAACACGAACGCGGGAGGAGGCGGCGGCGGCGTGCGCGTCCTCGACTCCACCCGAGGCGCCTCCTTCTCCACGGCGAGCCCGGCCACATCCCGATAGAGCCGCTCATCCTCCAGCGCCGTCGAGGGAGGCACCGGCGCCTGTCCCAACCGCGCGAAGTCCGAGGTCAGCTCCGCATCCCGAGGGTCCAGCTCCAGCGCGGCGCGCAGGGCCGCGCGGGCCCGGGCCTCACACCCCTGTGCGAGCAGCAGCGACGCCGCTGTCCGATAGGAGGCGATGGCCGCGCGCAGGTTCCCCGCGCGACGACACGTCTCCGCGTGTTGCACGCGCGCATTCGGGTCCTTGGGCACCAGGCGGAGGATGCGCTCCAGCTCCTGTGCACACTCGCCATACCGTTCCTGGAGGAACAACGACCGCGCGGATTCCTTCAACGCTCTCAACTGGGCCCGCGCGTGCTCGCTCATCGTCCTGTCCTCCGGAACGGATGCCCTGCGGGGGAAAGCAGGGCCCATGCCGAGGCGCGCGCACGGCCGCGTTGAATCCAGTGCTCATCGGAGACACTGGCCCATGGCGCGAAAGCCCGTCTTCGGGCGAGCATCACCCCCGGACTCCAGGCAGGCCCGTCAGGCCTGGAGACGCGCGAGGACTCCGAGCGAGCCTGTAGAAAAGGCGCCCCGCGCTGTAACAAGGAAAGCCACCGCACCGGTGGGTGTTCATCCCGAGGCGTGCATGTCGAAGCAGCCGAGTCGCTCCCACCTCTTCCTCCAGCACCTGCCGCCCCAGGCGCGGTGCTACGCGGAGGTGCCCGGGCTCGACGCGCTGTTGGACTCCTGGCTGTCCATCGCGAGACAGGCGTGGCCGGACGTCATGCTTCCGGAAGAGGACTTCCTGCGCCACGTCGCGACCCGGCTGAGCCCCAGCGACGAGCCCGCCGCGACACTCGCCGCGCTGCCCGTGGCGGACCTCTATCTGGCCTGCGCGTGTGCACGAGGACTGCCCACCGCGCACGCCGCGCTGGAGCGACATCTGCTCCCTCGTGCGGCCAGCGCGCTGACGCGGGTGCGAGGTGGCGGCCTGGACACCGCGGAGGTCCTCCAGCAATTGCGTCAGCGGCTCCTCGTCCCCCAGGGTGACGCCGAGCCGAGAATCGCCGAGTACCAGGGCACGGGCCCGCTGGCCGCGTGGCTGCGCGCGGCGGTGGTGCGCACGGCCTTCAACCTCCAGCGCGCGGAGGGCCGACGCGCCAGGGCCGAGGAGGACGCGGAGGCGGAGGGCTCCGCGTGGGTGGAGCGAGGCGGAGCGGGCGGTGACGTCGAGCTCGACTACCTGCGCCGCCGCCACCAGCAGGACTTCCGCGAGGCCCTGGCGGGAGCGCTGGGGAGCCTGTCCCCGCGCGAGCGCACCGTGCTGCGGCTGCACGTGGTGGAGGGCGTGAGCCTGGAGCGCATCGGCGCGATGTACCAGACGCACAAGTCCACGGTGTCGCGCTGGATTTCACAGACGCGGAGGACGGTGCTGGAGGGCGCGCGCGAGCGGCTGGCCGAGCGCCTCCAGCTGTCCGCGGACGAGCTGCGAAGCCTGATGCGGGTGGTGCACAGTCAGCTCGACGTGAGCCTCCTGGGGCTGTTGAAGGAACCCGGTTAGCCCCCCGCGAACTTTTTCGCGGCCCGCGTGCAACACGTCCTGGTGGCCGGTGTCACCCCGATGAAGGCAGGCGAGGACGCCTCGCTCTCATCCTGAAAGGACCCGAATCATGCGGAACGCACTGAAGAAGCTGGCCCTGGTGGCGCTGACGGTGGTGGGCACGACGGCGCTGGCGGAGGAGCGCATCGAGCTGAAGGTGGGGGACAAGCACGTCATCACCGTGAAGGACCTGACCCGCGTGGCGCTGGGGAACAGGGAGACGGCGGAGGTGAAGACGCTGGGGGGCGGGAAGCTCGAAATCACGGGGCTGGAGGCGGGCACCACGCGGCTGCTGACCTGGACGCGCGGTGGGCAGCAGGGGGACTACGCCGTGGTGGTGACGGACCCCGAGCAGGCGGCCGCGAAGTAGCCCGAGGGACCCGCTGCCTTCCCTCCAATGAGGGCAGCGGGGATGATGTGACACGCGCCCATGAACCCACCGGCCTCTCCCATGCCCGAGGCGTGCCCGGACGAGAACGTGCTCGCCGGCTTCGTGAGCGGTGTGCTGTCGGGCGCGCGGGTGCCGGAGGTGGCGGCGCACCTGGACTCGTGTGAGGACTGTCGGGCCCTGGTCGCGGTGGTCGCGGCCGAGGCCTCCTCACCGGGCGCGGGCTCGCTCACGCGTCCAGACTCGGAGGGGATGTCGACCCGGGGAGCACGCCCGTCCCCAGCAGAGCGATTGCCGGAGGGCACGAAGCTGGGGAGCTACGTGCTGCGCGAACTGCTGGGCGAGGGCGGCATGGGCGTGGTGTACGCGGCGGAGGACCCGAGGCTGGGGCGCAAGGTGGCGGTGAAGCTGCTGCGTCCCATGCGCGAGGGTGTCGAGACGGAGAGCCGCGCCCGACTGCTGCGCGAGGCGCAGGCGATGGCGCGCCTGTCCCATCCCAATGTGTTGCCCATCTTCGAGCTCGGCTCCGCGGAGGGGCGGGACTTCCTTGCGATGGAGTGGGTGGAGGGCCCGACACTCGCGGGCTGGCTGCGCGAGCAGGAGCGTCCCTGGCGCGAGGTGCTGGAGATGTTCCACGCGGCGGGCCTGGGGCTCGCGGCCGCGCATCAGCGAGGGCTGGTGCACCGGGACTTCAAGCCCGCCAACGTGCTGGTGGGCCGGGACGGACGTCCACGCGTCACGGACTTCGGGCTCGCGAGGAGGTGGGGGGAGCCAGCGGCGTCGAACCCCACGACGGGCGACCTCAGCACCGCGCCGCTCGGCGTGGACGCGGAGGAGACCGCGCTCACCCGCGAGGGCACCGCGCTGGGAACCCCCGCGTACATGTCACCCGAGCAGCGGCGCGGGCAGCCCGTGGACGCGAGGAGCGACCAGTACAGCTTCTGCGTCGCGCTGCACGAAGCGCTGTACGGCGAGCGGCCCGGACCTCCGACGAAGCACGGCGCATCGGTGAAGAAGCCGCCCCGACTGCCAGGCCACGTGCGCGCGGCCGTGGCGAAGGGGCTCGCGAGTGAGCCCGAGGCCCGTCATCCCTCGATGGAGGCGCTGCTCCAGGCGCTCTCGAAACAGACACCTCGCGAGAGGGTGTGGTTGGGCTGGGTCGCGGTGCTGGGCGTGGGGGTGCTGGGCGGGGCCGGGGCCCTCTGGTGGAAGCCGGGTACAAAGCCGCCACCATCGGTGCAGGACGCGACCTTCATGGCGCAGGTCGAGGAGGCGAGGAGGACGGGCGGCAACACGTTCTTCCCCATGGTGATGGGCACGCCGCGCGAGCTGAGAATCGAGGGACTCTCACGCATCGCCATCGGTCGCACGGACCTGGTCGACATCAAGTCGGAGCCCGGCGTGTTGCTGCTCACACCGCTCGATGTCGGCGCGGGCCAACTGCTGGTGTGGACCCGCGACGGAGAGCGAAAGCTCTACACCGTGTCCGTCACCCGCGACTGAAGCACGGTGTCACTCAGCGCGCGCCGCGAGGGGCCTGCCTCGCCTGACGCGGCGTCTCCTGTCCGAGCAGCCGGTACGCGGCCTGACGATGTTGCTGGAGCTGGGGCAGCAGGTTGTCGAGCAGCGCCTTCAGCGACGTGTTGCTCGCGAACTGCTGCTGCGCGGCCATCACCTTGGCGATGTCCATGTCGTGGTCCCCGACCATGTCGGCCAGGTACGCGCGGTCGAACGGGGTGCCCTGGAGCGCCTCCAGCTTCTTCATCGTCGCGTGCTCGGCCTCCTGCATCGCCTGGGCGAGCGTGGAGTCCGCCTTGGGCTCCTCGAGCGTGAGGTTCTTCGACTTCGCATACGCCAGCAGGTTCTCGTCCGCCTGGCCGTGCTCGCGCTCCATGCGCGCGCCGAAGTCCTTCACCGCCTGGGACTCGCCGTTCTTCTGGGCGAGCCGTCCCATCTGGACCTCCATCTGGTTCGCGTGGTGCAGCTCCGCCAGGAACGCCTTCTCCTCGGTGGGCACGGGCAACAGGCCCCGCTGCATCCACTTCGCCGCCTGGGCGTCGCCCTGCCCCGAGCCGCCCGTGCCGGGCTGTTCATCCCCCAGCTTCTGGAGGTCCTCACCGTGGTCGATGGCCTCCGATTCGCCCATGCGAATCATTCCCTGACTGTCACCGGTGCCATTCTGGGTGGCGACATCGTCATCCTGTGCGCCCGCGGCGCCGCCCAGCACCAGCGAGCCGACCAGCATCCAACCGCTCCATCGCTTCATCGCCTGCCTCCGAGAAGTGTGAATCCGAACCTCTCGAAGGTGGCGACGGCGAAGCAGGCGCGGCCAGGGAACGACGGCCGGACGGACGAAGGCTGGGGTCAGGGCTCGGCGAGCAGGAACAGGGCGTGCGCGCTGGCGATGGGGCGGGTGCGGTCATCCTGCCAGGCGTCGACGCGCACGTTGGCCACGCGGCGGCCCTGTCGGGTGATGATGGCGCGCGCGAAGGTGTCCTGCGGCTTGCCCGAGCGCAGGAAGTCCACCGTGAGCGAGATGACCTTGGGCACGCGCGGCGTCTCCGTCTTCAAGAGCAGCTCGAAGATGGAGGCGGACTCCAGCAGCGCGCCCAGGGTGCCGCCGTGCAGCGCGGGCAGGAAGCTGTTGCCGATGAGCATGGGCTGGTAGCGCATGCGGCACATCATCTCGCCGGCCAGGTTCTCCACGCCGATGCCCATGAAGCGCGTGTAGGGGATGGCGTCGGTGAGGCGGCTGTACTCGCGCGTCTTGCGCACCTCGAGGACCAGCTCGGCGATGGCGGAGGAGGGCTTGGTGTCATTCATGGAAGTCATTCCTCCGTCAGCATGAAGGTGCCCTGCGCGGAGGCCACCGGGTGGTTCTTGTCGCCCTGATGCACCAGCGCTCGGACGAAGGCGACCTGGCGCGTGGTGCGGTAGCACTCGGCCACGGCGGTGAGGGTGACACCGGGGCGCGCGGGGCGCAGGTAGTCGATGCGCAAATCCAGCGTCACCATGGGAGTCATGCGTCCCAGCCGGAGCATGACGGAGGTGCCGCACGTCGCGTCGATGAGCGTCGTCACCGGGCCGCCGGCGATGACGCCCGTCTCCGGGTTGCCGACGAGGAAGTCCGCGTAGGGCAGCTCGACGGTGGCCTCGGTGGGGGCCACGTCCACGAGCTTCAGACCCAGCGCGTGGTTGTGGGGAACGATGTCCGAGTAGAACAGGGAGCAGCGCTCCATCCGCCCGGCCTTGTCTTCGGGAAGCTTGAAGTCGTCCGACATATGGGGATGCGGATAACAGAAACGTCCCGGGATGGCGCGTGACGAATCGCGTCGAGCCCTCCGCGGCCGCTCAGGAAGAGGCCTGGCTGTCCCCCTGTTCACGTCGCGCCGGGCGTGTCCCCGGGGAGCCGGATAGTGTGGCGCCCCGCAAGGCCGTGTCTCGCACAGTCCCCCCACACGAGGACCTCTGGTGAAACGACTGACCTCCGCTCTCTGCGCCCTGCTGCTCGTCCCGGGCGCGCTCGTCGCCGCGCAGCCCGCGCAGACGCCTCCCGCCGCCCGGCAGGACCCCACGCCCCCCATCCCGGTGAAGAAGGATGACGCCGCCCGTGAGGCCGGCCGCGCCGTGGAGGTGGACCCCAACGCCCCGTCCGACACCGAGTCCGCCAAGGCCGACAAGGACAAGGACGCGTGGAAGGTGGACGCTCCCGGGTTCCCGGCGAAGCAGGTGTCCATCGACGTCTCCGAGGGGACGTGGATGAACGTGGACGTGAGCCCCAGCGGGGACGAGCTCGTCTTCGATTTGCTGGGGGACATCTACGTGCTGCCGCTGGCGGGCGGCGAGGCGCGGGCGCTGACCTCCGGCGTGTCCTGGGACATGCAGCCGCGCTTCAGCCCGGATGGGAAGTCCATCGCCTTCACGAGTGACAGGGGCGGGGGCGACAACATCTGGGTGATGAAGCGGGATGGCTCGGACGTGAAGGCGGTGACGCAGGAGAAGTTCCGCCTGCTCAACAGCCCCGCGTGGAGCCCGGATGGCCAGTTCATCGTCGCGCGCAAGCACTTCACGGCGCGCCGCTCGCTGGGCGCGGGCGAGGTGTGGATGTATCACCGCTCCGGCGGCGAGGGCGTGCAGCTCACCGAGCGCGCCAACGAGCAGAAGGATTTGGGCGAGCCGGCGTTCTCCCCGGATGGCCGCTACGTCTACTTCAGCCAGGACGTCACGCCGGGCCGGACGTTCGAATACAACAAGGACCCCAACGGCGAGATTTACGCCATCCAGCGGCTGGATGTGGAGACGAAGGAGATCGACCCCTTCGTCACCGGGCCGGGAGGCTCCATCCGTCCGACGCCGTCTCGCGACGGCAAGCAACTGGCGTTCATCCGTCGGGTGCGGACGAAGACGGTGCTCTACGTCACGGACGTGGCGTCGGGGGCGGAGCGCCCGCTGTACGACGGGCTCGACCGGGACATGCAGGAGACGTGGGCCATCCACGGCGTGTACCCGACGCTGGCGTGGACGCGTGACGACAAGGCGATTGTCTTCTGGGCGGGCGGCAAGCTGCAGCGCATCGACGTGGCGACGAAGCAGGTGACGCCCATCCCGTTCCGGGTGAAGGGCACGCGCACGATTTTCGAGGCGGTGCGCTCGCCGCGGGCGGTGGCGCCGGAGCGCTTCAACACGAAGATGCTGCGCTGGGTGCAGGTGTCTCCGAAGGGGGACCGGGTGGTGTTCCAGACGCTGGGCAAGCTCTACGTGAAGGAGCTGCCGGGTGGCACGCCGAAGCGGCTGACGAAGCAGGAGGACCACCTGGAGTTCTACCCGTCGTTCTCACGGGACGGGCGCTCCATTGTCTACACGACGTGGGACGACGAGAAGCTGGGCGCCATCCGCATGGTGTCGGCCACGGGCGGTGAGGGCAAGGTGGTGTCGACGCGGCCGGGCTACTACGTGGAGCCGGCGCTGAGCCCGGATGGCAAGTCGCTGGTGTATCGCGCGTCGGGGGATGGCTACCTGATGCCGGGGCAGTGGAGCCGGGAGACGGGCCTGTTCGTGCAGCCGGTGGCGGGAGGCACGCCGCGCAGGCTGGCTCGGGATGGAGAGCAGCCGCACTTCGGTGTGCGCTCGGACCGCGTGTACTTCCTGCATGTGGAGTCGAAGGAGAAGGAGGACGTGCGCTCGTTGAAGAGCGTGGGTCTGGACGGGAGCCAGGAGCGCACGCACGTGACGAGCGCGGAGGCGACGGAGCTGAAGGTGTCTCCGGACGAGCGGTGGGTGGCGTTCCGGGAGAACTTCAACGCGTTCATCACGCCGTTCCCGAAGGGGGCGAAGGCGGCGGTGGTGGGGCCGGACGCGAAGGCGTTGCCGGTGGCGAAGGTGAGCCGCGACGCGGGTGAGTACCTGCACTGGGCGGGCAACAGCCAGGGGCTGCACTGGGCGCTGGGGCCGGAGCTGTTCACGCGGGAGCTGAAGCAGGCGTTCACGTTCGTGGACGGGGCGCCGGAGAAGCTGCCGCCGGTGCCGGAGAAGGGCGTGGACCTGTCGTTCCTGGTGAAGGCGGACGTGCCGGAGGGGACGCTGGCGCTGGTGGGTGGGCGCGTCATCACGATGAAGGGTGACGAGGTGCTCGAGCAGGGCGTGGTGGTGGTGAAGGGCAACCGCATCGTCGCGGTGGGGCCGGTGGGCAAGGTGCAGGTGCCGGCGGGGGCGAAGGTCGTGGACGTGAAGGGCAAGACGTTGATGCCGGGCCTGGTGGACGTGCACTGGCATGGGGCCATGGGGGTGGATGGGCTGATGCCGGAGCAGAGCTGGGTGCAGGCGGCGTCGTTGGCGTACGGGGTGACGACGTTGCATGACCCGTCGAACTCGTCGGAGGAGGTGTTCGCGGCGAGTGAGCTGGGGAGGGCGGGGGCGTTGGTGTCGCCGCGCATCTTCTCGACGGGGACCATCCTGTATGGCGCGGCGGGGGTGGGGTATCGCGCGCCGATTGAGACGCTGGACGATGCGCGCTCGCACCTGCGGCGGATGAAGGCGATGGGGGCCTTCAGCGTGAAGAGCTACAACCAGCCGAGGAGGGACCAGCGGCAGAAGGTGCTCCAGGCGGCGCGGGAGCTGGAGATGCTGGTGGTGCCCGAGGGTGGCTCGTTGCTGCAGCACAACCTGACGATGGTGGTGGATGGGCACACGGGCGTGGAGCACGCGATTCCGGTGGCGCGCATCTACGCGGACGTGAAGCAGCTGTGGGGGAAGAGTGGGACGGGCTACACGCCGACGTTGGGGGTGGCGTATGGCGGCAACTGGGGTGAGAACTACTGGTATCAGAAGACGAACGTCTGGGAGGACGAGCGGCTGTTGTCCTTCGTGCCGCGGCGGGTGGTGGATTCACGCAGCCGTCGGCGGACGATGGTGCCGGACGACGAGATGAATCATTTCGACGCGGCGCGGACGGCGAGGGAGCTGAATGAGGCGGGGGTGAACGTGCAGCTCGGCGCGCATGGACAGCGCGAGGGGCTGGCGGCGCACTGGGAGCTGTCGATGTTCGGCCAGGGCGGGATGAAGCCGTTGCAGGCGCTGCGCGCGGGGACGCTCGGTGGGGCGCGTTATCTGGGCATGGATGGGGAGATTGGCTCGCTGGAGGAGGGGAAGCTGGCGGACCTCATCGTGTTGGACAGGAACCCGCTGGAGGATCTGATGAACAGCCGCTCCGTGCGCTACACGATGGTGAACGGGCGGCTGTACGACGCGGCCACGCTGAACGAAGTGGGCACGCGGCAGCGCCAGCGCGCGAAGTTCTTCTTCGAGAAGGACGGCAACGAGGGCTGGAGCCCCAAGGCCAGCGCGCATACGCACACGCACTCGTGTGACTGAGTGAGGCGTGGCGTCACGGTGAGCCTCGGTGCGGGAGCTGCGTGGACCCGCACCGGATTCCTCCTCGAGGGTGAACGACTGGAGCCCGGTGGACATGACTCGGGACCGGGGCTCACTGGGATGCACTGCCGTGAACTGGGACGCTCCGGGTTGCAACACAGGAGGCGTCACCATGCTGAATCTGATGAAGCGGTTGGCGGGAACGTTCGTGCTGATGATGGCCGTGGGCTGCGGACCCATGGACCCTGCCGAGGAGACGGCGGCTCCCGAGCCTTCACCTCCCGCCGAGGCCCCGACTGTCGAGGCCGCCGGTCTCCCTGAGTTCCTCGCGTGTCTCAATCCGGCGACGGAGCAGGCTCGCGCGTGCATCGTGACCTGCGTGGAGTTCTCGCCCGTGTTGAGCCTCGTCCCCTGTCTGGGGAGCTGTGGGCTGCAGCTCACCGCCATCACGACGTGTCTGCCCGCGCTGGCCCTCTAGCGCACGGCTTCTCGCGCGCATGACCCACGACGGGCTCCGGAACGAACCTCCGGAGCCCGTCCCTCACGTCAGGGGATGAGCGTCAGCACCAGCGTCTGCGTGCTGGTGTACTGGGCGAGCCCCTCCGGAGAGGCGCAGGCGTTCTCCAGGTCCGCGACCACGAACACCAGCGTCCGCACCGCCGTGGCTCCCGCGTACTTGCCGGACACCACGGTGCCAATCTGCTGCGTGGTCCGCGTCGTGGTGCCACCTTGAACGACGACCTGGGTGAGCGAGAGCTGCGACGTCTCGCCCGTGTTCCACGTCACCGTCACCGAGCCTCCACTGATGCCGAGCAGCGAGTCGCAGGTGTAGTTCCTGCGCAGCGCCGGAGCGAAGCCGGTGGTGCCCGAAATCACCGGGTCCGCCAGCACCGCGACGCAGTTGGTGAGCGTCCCGCTGCCGGACACCGTCGTGTCCCGGGGCTCGTTGGTGATGGGCGGCGAGAAGGAGATGGTCGTCGTCCCGAGCAGACAGGTGACGGTGCCGAGCAGCGGCGCCTCACTCGACTCCAGCGCGGACTCCTCTTCGAGCACCGGGCTGCCCTCCGTGCCGCAAGCGGAGAGCGCGCCGGAGACCACGATGAATGCCATGAACCACAGCCAACGAATGTGCGTGTGCATGTCCACCTCGGGGTTGAAGGTGGAACCACGGTAGTGACGGCCGGTGCCGCGCCGCCGCCCCGTGCGTCGACCGTGATGGCTGTCGAGCAATGGACGTGTACCCAGGTCCAACGGGCGATGCGCGCCCCGCTCCGGTGCGGGCCCGTCGTGCGGGCCCAACTCGAGCCACATCGCCGAGTCCTGCGCTGAGCTGCCTTCTAAAGGCCGTCTGGAGACGCTGCTCCCAGACCTGTACGTTCGAGCCACGCCCGAATCGTTTCCAGCGCTTCATCGAGCGTCTTCCTCGAGCCCCAGAACATCCGACCGATGGCCTCGTGTGCTGCTCGGATGTCGTCCGTCCTCTTACAGGGAGGTAGCTGAAGAGCAGGCGCATCGGGTCGTGGCGGCTCGATGATTTGCTTCTGTGCCACCATCTCCGACGCGAGCGCGTGCACGCTGGGATAGTCAGGAAGCGTCGGCAGCCGTGACTCCGCTTCAATGATTCGTGCGGCGTCTTCGTAGTGCCTGACGAAGGATGCTGGCTCTTTCTCGTCGTGAAGAGCCTTCCGCTGAAGTGCGTCGAGTTTTTCGAGCAGTGTGACGAGCGGGTGTACGCAGCGCACAGCCTTCGGCCGATTGTCGTCGTAGTCCCCGAGTTGGCCTCTTGCTTCGAGCGCTTCATGCACGAAGGACGTCATGTCCCGATGCACGAAGGGTGTGACCCGAGCGCTGCCAATCTCGAGCAGGACGAATGGGCGGAGCACATCCGCGAGGTCACCGAGGTGCCGAGCAGGATAGCTCACCTGGATGTTCCCGGAGCGCCAGCGCTTTGTGTCCGTCGACCGCAGGTCGAGCGTGGCGCTCGTCCCTGGAATCTTGACGAGGGTCGGGAGGGCCTCGAAGTAGGCCTTCCTCTGTCCTGTCACCTTCGTCCCATCCTTGGTCCAACTCGAGACCTCGGGCAGAGAGACAGTTCCGGGCTCGAGCTTGAGGTCCAGGTCCTCGGAGAATCGACGGATGAGGTCGAAGCCCTTGGAGAGCGATGTTCCCCCTTTGAACCAGACCTGGAATCCCGTCGCATGGAGAGCCCACAGCGTGTGGGTGACCCAATAATCCTTCTCGACCAGCGCGACCGAGAGGCCTCGGTCTTTCGCGACGATTCGGAGCAGGTCGTCGAAATCGGAGTCGTCGTGAATGAAGTTCAAACGAAGTCAGCTCGGAGCGCCGTGTTGATCAGGTCTCGCGTCGGTCTTGTTCCGTAGCGCCGGGCCATGGTGCTCAGCAGCTCGCGGTCGAAGTCGCCGCGCGAAAGCGCATGCGTCAGCGCCTCGGCCATCTTCGCACGCGAGGCGCCAGCCTGCTCCGCGTTCTCGAAGAGGTCCACCACGAACCACTCCTTGGGCGCCGGCTGGGGGAAGGCAATGCGCCGCAATTCGAAGCGGCGAAGACCGAACTCGACGCGCCCGGAGCGCTTCGTGTTGTAGACGAGCGGCACCGCGAACACGGCTGTCGCTCCCAGCCCCAGTGCGTTCCAACGCTCGGGACCGGTGAACACGAAGGGGCTGTCCTTGAGGAACGCCCGCATGAGCGCATCGTCGGTAGGTGGCACCACACCGAACTTGCCGCGCTTGGGGACGGCGAACAGACCATGCGCGACCGGGACCAAGACCCCCTTGTCGACCAGCGCCTTCGCATACCTAGGAGGGTTGGAGGTCCAAGGCTCGAAGTCCTGTGTACGGTAGACCCGACCTTCTTCGAGCTGTGGGAGAACCATGGTCGCCATTGTACTTTTTCTCCGGAGAAAAAGTACAAATGGCAGCTCAGGCCCGCAAGGCCTCGTTCTAAGTCACTGGAATCCTTGAAACGGGGTTCCACCGCAGGGTGGAATGGCTGAAGCGGAGGTTCACTCGCCGCCTGCCTGCTCCTCTGCTGGGGTGGGGCAAGTCACGGATCCTCAGCGAGGCCCGAACTTCACGGCACTGGCTTGGACACCGCCGCCCCGCACTTCGCCTCGTAGCGCTGGAGCCGCTCGCGCAAGTCCTTGCGGAACTCGGCCGTGTACGCCTCGTGCAGCATGTCCACGGCGCGGCGCTGGAAGCCGACGGCCTCCGCGCACCGGTCCAGCTGGAAGAACAGCGCGGCCTGGACCGCGAGCCCGAACGGATTGCCCGGGGAGAGCTCCACCGCGCGCTTCGCCGAGGGCAGCCCCTTCTGCGGCTGGAGCGTCATCATGTAGTGCTGGGCGAGGCTCGTGAGCATGCGCACGTCATGCGGCAGCAGCCGCGCGGCCGACTCGCGCGCCTGCTCCAGCGCCTGGGGCTCGTCCTGGTCGCTCAGCATCTCCGCCAACAGGTCCCACCCGCGTCCGTCCTCCGGGTGCGCCTTCACCAGCTCCCGAGCCCGCGCCAGGTGCTCCTGGCGGTTCGAGGACAGCTGCGTGGCGAGCACTGCGGCGCTCACGTTGGTCGGGTCCTCCGTCAGGGCCTGTGCCAGCTCGGCGCCGGCCTTCTCCTTGCGCTGCGCCTGGGTCAGCTCGCCCGGGGCGCGCAGGAACATGAGCCCGCGGTTGGCGTGCACCTCGGCGCTGCCCAGCTCCCGCACCGCCACCTGGGTGGACACCGCCGGCAGCGGCAGCGTGAGGTACGCCGAGCGCCCGCTCATCAGGTACGTGCGCAAGTCACCGCCCAAATCACTCACGCCCTGGAAGGACTGCGCGAAGGCGCGCTGCGGGTCCTCCGCGCGGGCCAGCCGCGTCTGGAACGCGTCGAAGCGCTCCGGGTGCATGTTGATGAGGTAGTGCACCCAGAGCCACGCGGAGGCGTAGTGCTGCTGGCTCTCCGCGTCGCTGAGCAGCTCCTTCTGGTCCCACTCCCACAGCTCGTCGATGCCGAGCCAGCCGTTGCGCGTCACATAGTTGCGGCTGTTCGCGTTCACCCGGCCGAGCACCGCCTCGCCCGTGCTGGGCTTGATGTGCGTGGTCTCCAGGTACTGCGCCAGTCCCTCGGCCAGCCAGCGCGGCTGCCGCAGCAGGACATGCTGGCTCAGGTAGTGCGCCAGCTCATGTGTCTGTAGTTGCAGCTCGGGGCCGTTGTCCAGCAGGTAGCCCTCGCCCGACATGACGAGCAGCGGGCCACGCTCCGTGGTGGACACGAAGCCGACGTAGCGGCCCTGGGTGAACTCCGCCAGCTCACTCGTGTTGCGCAGCAGGATGACGTCGAGCGAGCCCGGGGGATTGAAGTCCGTGCCCCACGCCAGCAGCAGCGCCCGGCGCAGCTTCTCCAACTCGATGGCCGACTTCGCCGCGACCTCCGGCGACAGGTCCGTGTGCATGCGGAAGTGCTCGCTCCTCACCTCCGACCAGGCCCGGCCCCCCTCGCGCGGACACAGCGCCCGCGAGCCCGCGCAGCCCGAGAACACCAGGAGCCCCAGCAATCCCACCCACACCTTTGACATTGGCATGCGGGGCTTCTGGCACATCCTCTCCACGATTCCCACGGACCCCGGGGAGGGTTCATCCCTCTCTCATGATGAGTCCTTGGAGCCCATACAGAGACGTCAGGGGATGGGAGGCTTCGGGCTCAGCGAGGAGGCCGGTTGGCGTTGCACTTGCGCTCGAAGGTGCGCAGCCGCTCTTCCATCGCCTCGCGGAAGTCGGCGGTGGTGGACCCGTCGAGCAGGTCCCGGACCCGGTACTGCAGGCGCTTCGCCTTGGAGCAGCCATCGGAGCGGAAGGACAGGAAGGCCAGGGACGTCAGCGCGGCGGGGCTGCGAGGGTCCAGCTCCAGGGCGCGGCGGGCCGTGGGCAGGCCTTCCTCCAGGTTGCCCGTCTCGTTGTAGCTGTCGGCGACGCGGACGAGGGTGGAGACGTCATCGCGGGCCAGGCTGGTCGCGCGCCGTCGCGCATCCGCCTGCGCGCCCGGCTCGAGGGACGGGTCCAGCAGCTCCGCCAGCAGCATCCAGGCGCGCGCATCGTCGGGATGGTCCCGCACCAACGCATGGGCTCGCTGGAGATGCTCTGGAGTGTCCTCCGACAAGCGCGCGGCGAGCGTCGCCGCGTCGACATGGGTCGGCGCTTCGCCCAGGGCCCGCTGGACCTCTGCGAGCGCCTCCGCCCGCGCGTCCTTCCCTGGCGCATGCATCAGGACCCGCGCGCGCAGGACGTGGACATCGGCGGAGCCGAGTGCGCGCACGGTGACCTCCTCCGGGATGGCGGGGAGCGGTGACGCGCGAGGGACATACCGCTCGCGAGAGGCGTGCCGGCGCACACCGCTCCGCAGCGCGTCCAGGTCTCCGAAGGTCGTCTCCCACGTGGCGCGTGAGTCCTCGCCCTGGGCCAGCAACGCGAGCCACTTGCCGAAGCGCGCCGGCTGCTCCTGCGCGAGGAAGTGCACCCAGAGCCACGCGGAGGCATCGCGCCACTGCTGCTCCTCGGGGCTCGGCTTCAGCACATGCTCCTGTTCCCAGAGCGCGTCGATGTCGAGCCACCCCTTCTCGCGGACCCGCTCCAGGCTGGACGCATCCTCCCGCCCCAGCACGGCCTCGCGGGTGCCGTGCTCGACGCGCACGGTCTCCAGGGAGCGGGCGAGCCCCTCCGCGAGCCACCGGGGGCGGCTCTGCAACACGCGACGGCTCAGCTCGTAGCCCAGCGCGCGGGCCCGCGTCCTTGCTCCTCGCTCCGAGTCCTCCTGGGTGATGACGAGCAGCGCCCCTTCGGCGGACCTCGCGGAGAAGCCACCGGAAGTCCCAGGGACGAGCGACTCCAGCTCGGCGGCGTCGCGCAGGAGCACGACGTCCATCGCGCCGGGGATGTCCTCGTCCCCGCCCCACAGCCGCGACACGGCGCCGCGGAGCGTCTCCAGCTCGAGCGCGGCTCGCGTGGCCTCCTGGGGCTCCACGTTCGTCAGGACGCGGAAGTGTCGGCTGCGGACCTCGGTCCAGACCGCGTCATCCTCGCGAGGAGACGGCGCGCGCGTGCTCGCGCAGCCCGACACCATCGCCAGCATCCACCCCACCCAGAGAACCCGGAATGCCATCCCGGATTCTTGTCACGGCCGCGAGGTGGGACGCGAATCATTCCTTCGCGGGGCCACCCAGGATGCGCGGCGCGGAGTGAGGCCCCGTCATCTTTCTCAGCGCTCGACGGTGATACTCCCTCGACCCGAGTGAACGGTGGGTGGGCCACCGCTTCGACTCCAGCTCAGTGCAACCATGCAGTCCGGGAATCCGGTGAGGGAGGGGGAGCGGTCCATGCTGTGAGCAGGTGATTGCAGCTCCGCGAGGCGGTAGCCGCGAGGCATGAGCCCCTGCTTCCCGAACGACCTGGGGATTCCCGTGAGGTGGACCTTGGAAACATGGTCCAGCAGGAGTGCCACGCCTTCTCCTGGTTGGAAGCGAGGGAGCTTTTGATTCGCGAAGGGGGTGATGAGCCAGAAGGGCTCATCCGTGGGTGAGGAGCGCTTCAGCAGCTCAGGGTGCTGCGCATCTGTGGAGCCATGGTGGGCGACCTTGAGGGCTGCATGCCTTGGCACATTGCTGTCGAACGCAAGAACGTTGCTCCATCCCTGTCCCGGGTTCTCCACCATGTCGGAACCCAACACGAGTCGTACCCCCTCCCATTCAACCTGGAGCACGGTGGAGATGCAGTTGGCATCGAAAGCCTTCCCCGCCGACCATCGTTGGAAGGCTTGAGTCCGTGCCCCGGGCGCAGGCGCCAGCACCTTGACCCGGGCTTCTCCCAGGGCAATGACCTCCCCTTGCCGGAGCTCCAGTCGACAGGCGGGGAAGCGTTCCCAGCGGTCGAAGATAGCGCTGATGGCCTGTTCCGAGACCGCACCGTCGTAGTACCGGGTCAGGCAGGTGAGGTCGTCGCGTGTCTCGTGCGTGGACCACACGAGCCCAATCCGTGGCCAATCCTTTGGCTCCGTGTCACTTGTCGCCGCGTCAATGACCTCGGACACGCCCTTGGCGTGGTCGAGATGCGGATGCGTCAAGATGATGAGCGATGGGACCGCGCCGTAGTGGTCCATCAACTGCTGCCCATAATGCCTCCCGCCCACGGAGCACCCGTCCATCACCAGCCAATGGTTGGGGGGCGCCCGGATGGCCACCAGTTCCCCCATCCCTGGTCCGAAGACGAAGAGCTGCAGGGCGTCGGTATCAAGCGCCGGGAGGTCCACGCCGCAGATACCTGTCAGGAGGAGGGAAGAGGTACGGCAGGTCTACATCCTCGAAGGGGATGACGGGATGGCACCGGAGGAACTCGGTCTCCCCATGGAACTTGATGACCTCCACGAAGGTTCCCGCGGAGGGGAGTTCCTCACGGTCCTTCGTATCCAGCGCGAGCGCCTGGTACTCCTCGATGCTCAGGTCCCTCCAGACGAACGAAGGCTCCTCGCGAGGGGACGGCGGGAGCGCCATCCGGAGATGGACCTCGGTCGAGCTGGCTTCCGCGATACGCCCCGGAGCCCAGTGCTCGACCCGCGCGCTGTCCGCGGCCCTGTGCAGCAGATGCGGACCCTTCCACTGCTCCTCAGGCGAGATGTGCGGGGGGAACACCTCGTCACCCGAGGCCGCGACCCAGAGAGCGTCATGCAATCGTCTCAACGCTCGATACCAGGGGAGCCCTGGGCGTAGCTGCAGGGGGACGTCATTCAGTACATCGCGGGCGAATTCGAGCTGGCCCCGATGAAGAAGGAGTCGTGAGAGCGCTCCGTGAAGCTCCCGATAGAGAGGTTCGTTCAGCGAGGAGCCGGAGGGGAGCAGCGCATCGAGGGCCGCCTCCCATGCGCTCCTCGCCTCTCGCACCCTGCCTCGCGTGACGAGGAAATTGATGTGCCGGCCGTGGTACCAGACATGCGAGGGGTTTGCCCGGATGGCGCTCTTGAAGTGCGCCTCGACCTGTTGAGGGCTCTGCGCGAGGATGTCGAGGTTGTAGCCGAGATAATGGTGGGCGTAGGCATCGTCCGAGTCATGGGCGAGGGCACGCTTGTAGGCATGAACCGCCTCGTCATGACGACCCTGCTGGCTGAGGACCTTCCCCAAGGCGTCATACTGCTCGACGAAGAAGAGGGAGCGCTCCAGGAGCTTCGTGGCGTCACCTGCGTGGGTCAGGTGATGGATGACCTCGAGCTCATGGCGTACCGCGGCCCGGACCTTGAACTTCTCGTTGGAGTGGCGGTAGCGCGCGTCGTGGTATCGGGCCGCTTTTCGATGCGCCTGGATGCGCCCGTGGGAGGTCAGCCACTGCCAGCGGGTAGCCTCCTGGGCGATGGACTCATGCAGGAGCAGGCCTTCCGGAGGACCGAAGAGGAAGGTCTGACGCAAGAGACTCTGACAACGTGAGGAGAGCTCACCAGCGCCCATGTCATCGAGTGCTTCCAGGTCGAAGGGCACCCTGAGGAGCGCCAGACGCCCGAGGACCTGCTTGAGGTCCGTGCTTTCCGCTCCCACCTGTTCGAGCAGCTGGCCGATGAGCTTGTGCAGGGCATGGCGCGGACCGGCGGCCTTGATGGGGCTGGTACCGGTGGCGACGAGCCCCACGCGCAACCGCAGTTCCAGCGGAGACTGGTCCGTGAGGAGGTCTCCTCCGGCTGCCAGCAACTGCGCCGCGGCGGACGCGAGGACAGGGTCCCAGTTGTCGGGAGAGAGAATCTCCGAGGGAGCTGAGCGCCGGGCGACCTCGACGACATGTGCTTCTGGAAGCGTGCTGGAGGTCGCGACGACCTTCCTGAGTCCCTTGATGTTGAGCAGGGTCCGGGAGAGGTCCGCGGCGCGGTCCGCGAAGACCGAGGAGAGTGGGCCTGGGCTCGTGTCGAGGAGGGGCTCGTCGAAGAGGACCAGCGTCCGGGGAGCGCGGCTGATGAGCTGATGTGTGACGTCCTCGAGCTTCCCCTTCCAGCGGACGTCGTTGCGCTTCACCTTCTGGAGGAGCTTGTTGTCGTCGAGCTGGGCCGCGAGCTCCACGAGTGCCACGAGCCCGGAGTCAAGGCTCTGCTCACCCTTCGGCGGCGCAATCAAGACGACATCCTTGAACGCGCCGAGTGGGCTCGACGCGAGTTCTCTCAGCGCCGATGATTTCCCCGCGCCGGTCTGCCCCGACAGCACCACCGTGTTCGCGCCGTCATCCAAGGCCTGTCGAACCTGGGTGACAGCCTGTCGGACCGAGAATGGAGTGACCTGCGTGCCCACGAAACCTCCTGTGACGCGCTTCTATCATGGGCCATCCACCCTCACCTCGGCCAGGTGGAGCGAATCCGCTCAGGACCCGACGCTCTCTCTCCCTCCACTCCAGGGACGGAACAACGCCTGTTTCGTAGGGCTATCCTTGCTTGTCGCCACCCAGGATGCGCGGCGCGGCGGCGCGGTGGAAGCCCTCGTAGGGCTTGGAGGCGCTGGTCTCCTCCAGCGGAAAAATCTTGGTGTTGCAGGACGCGCCACCGTCAATCTTGATGACCTCGCCGGTGATGAACGCGGCCACGTCCGACAGCAGGAACACAATCGCGCCGCTCACCTCGGCCTCGGTGGCGAGCCGGTGCAGGGGCACCTCCTGCTTGAGCATGGGGATGAGCGCCTTGACGCCCTCGTCCTGGTAGCTGTCCATGCCGCTGGAGGCCACCCACCCGGGCGCCACCGCGTTGACGCGCACCCCGGCGAAGGCCCACTCCACCGCCGCCGTCTGCGTCAGGTTGAGCATGCCCATGCGCGCCGCGCCCGAGTGCCCCATGCCCGGCATTCCGCCCCACGCATCCGCGAGCATGTTGACGATGGAGCCTCCCGTCTGGCTCATCGACTGGTTGAACACCTCGCGCGCCACCAGGAAGCCCCCCGTGAGGTTGGTGGCCACCACCGCCTCGAAGCCCTTCTTCGAGATGGCCGACAGCGGCGAGGGGAACTGCCCGCCCGCGTTGTTCACCAGCCCGTGGATGCGCCCGCGCGCCGCGACGATGCGCGCCACCGTGGCCTTCACGCCCTCCTCGTCGCGGATGTCCACCGTCTCCAGCGAGCACTCGCCGCCGTCCTCGCGCAGCTCCGCCGCCACCTTCTCCAGCTTGTCCGGCTTGCGGCCCACCAGGATGACGTGCGCGCCGAGCGCCGCCAGCTCGTGCGCCGTACAGCGGCCGATGCCGCTGCCGCCTCCGGTGACGATGATGTTCTGTCCCTTGAACAACCCCGGCGCGAATACGGAGCGGTAGCCCATGTGCTCTCCCGATGTGGCCCCGCCCGAGTGTCGTCGGGGCGTGTTGTCGCGAACGTCGCGGCCCGTCAGTCCTCCGCCTTGCGCCCGGACCGGGGACGCAGCGCGTCCTCCAGCGTGAGCGCCCAGCGGTGGAGAATCTTCTTTCGCCGCGCGCTGTCGTCGCGCAGCAGGTTCGCCAGCCCCAGGCCGCGCACCAGGTCCAGCGTCGCCTGCACCAGCTCGCGCACGCCCGGCTCGCGCTCGTCCACGCCGAGCAGCGACACCGTCAGCCGGTGCACCTCCCGCCCCACCTTCGTCTCCACCGGCACCAGCTGCGAGCGCAGCTCCTCGTCCGTGCTCGCCGCCACCCACAGCTGCACGGCCGCGACGAACAGCGGGTGCGTGTAGAAGCCCGCCAGCATGTGGAGGATGCTCTCCGTGCGCCGCTGGTCCGCTGGCAGCCGGGCCGCCCGCCGACCGAGCTCCTCCATCTGCTGATGGCCCACGTACTCGACCGCGGCCGCCACCAAATCACCGCGCGTGGGGAAGTGGTGCTGACAGGCGCCGCGGGACACGCCGGCCCGCTCGGCGATGACCGTCATCGTCGCGCCCGCCCACCCCAGCTCCGACAGGGCGCTGATGGCCGCCTCCATCAGTCGCTGCCGGGTGACGCGGCTGCGCTCCTGCTCCTGTCGTCCTGTCGCGGCCGGTGCCTCGCTCACGAGGTCAGCTTGGAAGCCGCCCTGGAAAAAAGCAAGCGCGCTTGCTTTTTTAGGCATGGCCTCCCACACTGCTCCGCATTCAGGCAGGACGTGGAGAGCGCATGAGCGAGTCCCCCCTCCGTATCGGCAACGCGTCGGGTTTCTACGGTGACCGGTTCTCGGCCGTCCGGGAGATGCTCGAGGGCGGCCAGCTGGACGTCCTCACGGGCGACTACCTGGCGGAGCTGACGATGTTGATTCTCGGTCGGGACCGGATGAAGGACCCGGCCACCGGCTACGCCAAGACCTTCCTGCGGCAGATGGAGCAGTGTCTGGGATTGGCGCTGGAGAAGAAGGTGCGCATCGTCGCCAACGCGGGAGGCCTGAATCCGGCCGGGCTCGCCGAGGCGCTGCGAGCGCTCAATGACAAGCTGGGACTCGAGGCCCGCATCGCGCACGTGGAGGGGGACGACCTCTCCGGCAGCGCGGACGCGCTGGGTCTGGGCTCGCCCATCACCGCGAACGCGTACCTGGGCGGCTGGGGCATCGCCGAGTGCCTGCGCGCGGGCGCGGACATCGTCGTCACCGGCCGCGTGACGGACGCGTCCCTGGTGGTGGGGCCGGCGGCCGCGCACTTCGGCTGGAAGAAGGATGACTGGGACAAGCTCGCGGGCGCGATGGTCGCGGGCCACGTGCTGGAGTGCGGCACGCAGGCCACGGGCGGCAACTACTCCTTCTTCAAGGAGATCGACGTGCGCCGTCCGGGCTTCCCGCTGGCGGAGGTGTTCGCGGACGGCTCGTCCGTCATCTCCAAGCACGCGGGCACGGGCGGCGCGGTGACGGTGGACACGGTGCTCGCGCAGCTGCTCTATGAAGTCACGGGCGCGCGCTACGCGGGGCCGGACGCCACGGCCCGCTTCGACTCGATTGCCCTGACGGCGGACGGCAAGGACCGGGTGCGCATCAGCGGCGTGCGCGGCGAGCCGCCTCCGCCCACCGTGAAGGTGTGCCTCAACCACCTGGGCGGCTACAAGAACGAGGCGACATTCGTCCTCGTGGGCCTGGACATCGAGGACAAGGCGCGGCTCATCCGCGAGCAGATGGAGGCGGCGCTCACGCGCAAGCCGAGCGAGGCGCACTGGACGCTGGTGCGAACGGACCGGGAGGACGCGGCCACGGAGGAGCAGGCCGCCGCGTTCCTGCGCGTGGTGGTGAAGGACCAGGACCCGAAACTGGTGGGCCGAGCGTTCAGCGGCGCGGCGGTGGAGCTGGCGCTGGGCACCTACCCGGGCTTCACCATGACGGCGCCGCCTTCGGATGGCGCGCCGTATGGTGTCTACACGCCGGCCTATGTCGACGCGAGCAAGGTGGAGCACGTGGCGGTGCTGCCCGACGGCACGCGCACCGTCATCACGCCGCCCGCGCAATCTCAGGCGCTGGCGCCGGTGGAGCCGCTCCCGTTGACGGAGCCGCTGTCCTCGGGGCCCACGCGCCGGGTGCCGCTGGGTCGGCTGGTGGCGACTCGCAGCGGTGACAAGGGCGGCATGGCGAACATCGGCGTGTGGGCGCGCTCGGATGAGGCGTGGCGCTGGCTGTCGCGCTTCCTCACGGCGGAGAAGCTGAAGGAGCTGCTCCCGGAGGCCGCGGCCTTCCCGGTGGAGCGGCACGTGTTCCCGAAGCTGCGCGGGTTGAACTTCGTGGTCGATGGAATCCTGGGCGAGGGCGTGTCGTCGTCGACGCGCTTCGACCCGCAGGGCAAGGCGCTGGGCGAGTGGCTGCGCTCGCGTCACGTGGACATTCCCGAGTCGCTGCTGCGCGAAGGAGAGGGGTGAGGCCGATGCCGAGAATCACTTCCAAGGTCAACCCGGGCTCGGAGACGTTCCAGGCGCAGCGCGCGGACATGCTCGCGAGGCTGGGCGAGCTGCGCGGCGTCGAGGCCAAGGTGCGCGCCACCGAGGAGAAGGCGCGCGAGAAGTTCCACAAGCGCGGCCAGCTGCTGCCCCGAGAGCGGCTGATGATGCTGCTGGACCGGGGCTCGCCGTTCCTGGAGCTGTCCACGCTGTGCGGCTACGGCTACCACGACGACAGTGACGGCTCGCTGGCGGGCGGCAACAGCATCGCGGGCATCGGCTACGTGTCCGGGGTGCGGTGCTTCGTCTTCGTGAACAACTCCGCCATCAAGGGCGGCACCGCGTCGCCGTGGGGTGTGCAGAAGGCGCTGCGCGGGCAGGCCATCGCGCTGCAGAACAAGCTGCCCATGGTGTCGCTGGTGGAGAGCGGCGGCGCGAATCTGATGTACCAGCAGGAGATCTTCATCCCGGGCGGAGAGACCTTCTACAACCAGGCGAGGATGTCCGCGGCGGGCATCCCGCAAGTGACGGTGGTCCACGGCTCCAGCACGGCGGGCGGCGCGTACCTGCCGGGCCTGTCCGACTACGTGGTGATGGTGAAGAAGAAGGCGAAGGTGTTCCTCGCGGGCCCGCCCTTGCTCAAGGCGGCCACGGGCGAGGTGGCCACGGACGAGGACCTGGGCGGCGCGGAGATGCACGCCACCGTCGCGGGCACCGCGGACTACCTGGCCGAGGACGACGCCGACGCCATCCGCATGGCGCGCGAAATCGTGTCCAAGCTCGGCTGGAACGAGCGACTGGCGGCCCAGGCGAGGGCGCCCTACGCGGAGCCGCTGTACTCGCCGGACGAGCTGGCCGGCGCGATTCCGGCGGACTACCGCAAGCCGTATGACTGCCGCGAAATCATCGCGCGCATCGTGGACGGCTCGGAGTTCACGGGCTTCAAGGACGCGTACGACGCGCACACCGTCTGCGGCTGGGCGAGCCTGTTCGGCGGGCCCATCGGCATCATCGGCAACAACGGGCCCATCAGCCCGAAGGGCGCGACGAAGGCGGCGCAGTTCATCCAGCTGTGCTGCCAGTCGAACACGCCCATCGTGTACCTGCAGAACACCACGGGGTACCTGGTGGGGACGCAGCCGGAGCAGGGCGGCATCGTCAAGCACGGCTCGAAGATGATTCAGGCGGTGGCGAACGCCACGGTGCCGCAGGTGACGCTGCTGGTGGGCGGCTCGTTCGGCGCGGGCAACTATGGAATGTGCGGACGTCCGTTCCATCCGCGCTTCATCTTCGCGTGGCCCAACGCGCGCACGGCGGTGATGGGCGGCGAGCAGGCGGCGAAGGTGATGTCCATCGTCTTCGGAGAGAAGCTGGCGCGCGAGGGCCAGGTGGTGGACGAGGAGGCCATCCGCGCCTTCACGCAGCCCATCGTCGACCAGTTCGACAAGGAGTCGCATCCCTTCAACGCCTCGGCGCGGCTGTTCGACGACGGCATCATCGACCCGCGCGACACGCGGCGGGTGCTCGGGTTCGTGCTGTCCATCTGCCGTGAGGCGGAGGCGCGGCAGGTGAACCCCAACAGCTTCGGCGTCGCACGCCTGTGAGAGGAGCGGACGGGATGGAGCGTTTCAACAAGGTCCTCATCGCGAACCGGGGTGAAATCGCGGTGCGGGTGATTCGCACCTGCAAGCGGCTCGGCTTCCGGACGGTGGCGGTGTTCTCGGAGGCGGACCGGGGCGCGCCGCACGTGCTCGCCGCGGACGAGGCGGTGCCCATCGGCCCGTCGCCCGCGAAGGAGTCGTACCTGGTCATCGAGAAGCTCATCGGCGCGGCGAAGGCGTCGGGGGCACAGGCCATCCACCCGGGCTACGGCTTCCTTTCCGAGAACGCGGCCTTCGCGCGCGCGTGCAAGGACGCGGGGCTGGTGTTCATCGGTCCGGACGCGGAGGCCATCACGCTGATGGGCAACAAGCGTCAGGCCAAGCTGCGGATGATTGCGGCGGGCGTGCCGTGCATCCCGGGTTACGAGGCCTCGGACGCGGACGACGAGGCACTGGCGAAGGAGGGCGAGCGCATCGGCTTCCCGCTGATGGTGAAGGCGGCCGCGGGCGGCGGTGGTCGCGGCATGCGGCTGGTGCACGAGGCGTCGCAGCTGAAGGCCGCGCTGAAGGGCGCCCGCTCCGAGGCGACGAACGCGTTCGGCAGCGGTGAGCTCATCCTGGAGCGCGCGGTCATCAACGCGAGGCACGTGGAGATTCAAGTCTTCGCGGACGAGCACGGCAACGCGGTGCACCTGGGCGAGCGCGACTGCTCGGTGCAGCGGCGTCACCAGAAGATCGTCGAGGAGAGCCCGTCACCCGCGGTGCACCCGCTGCTGCGCGAGAAGATGGGGCAGGTGGCCGTGACGGCGGCCAGGGCGATTGCCTACAAGGGCGCGGGCACCATCGAGTTCCTGCTGGCGCCGAACGGCGAGTTCTACTTCATGGAGATGAACACGCGTCTCCAGGTGGAGCACCCCGTCACCGAGCAGATTACCGGGCTGGATTTGGTAGAGTGGCAGCTGCGGGTGGCTTCCGGTGAGAAGCTGCCGCGCGCGCAGGAGGACATCACCTGGACGGGCCACGCCATCGAGGTGCGGCTGTGCGCCGAGGACCCGGCGAACCAGTACGCGCCGCAGGCGGGGAGGCTGCTCACGTGGCGGCTGCCTTCGCGTGAAGGCGTGCGCATCGACCACGGCGTGCGCGAGGGGCAGGACATCCCGCCCTTCTACGACTCCATGCAGGCGAAGGTGATTGCGTACGGCGCGGACCGAGAGATGGCGCGGCGGCGGCTCGTGGAGGCGCTGCACGAACTCACCGTGTTCGGTGTCACGACGAACAAGGACCTGCTGCTGCATGTGCTGGAGGATGGCGCGTTCCGCTCGGGGGCATACGATACGGGCTTCATCGGCAAGCACGCGGACGGCGCGACGCTGGAGCGGCTGTACCGCACGAGCACTCGCGAGCGGGCGCTGGCGGCGGTGGCGCTGTTCCATGACGAGGCGCTGCGGCTCTCCAGGACGAGCGGAGTGGATGCCTCGCTGGTGAACTGGAACACGGCGTATTCGCACGCGGTGACGATGACGCTCGAGGACCGGAGCGGCGAGGCGAAGGTCTCCGTGCGCCCGTTGACGTCGGAGCAGTACGAGGTCATCACGGGCGAGGAGAAGCTGGAGGTCTCCGTGCTGGGCCTCGCGGAGGGCGTATTCGACTACGCCGTCGCGGGGGCTCGGGGGCGAGGGCGGTATCTGCGCGCTGGGGACTCGCTGTGGCTGGACCTGGGCTCGGGGGCGCGGTGCCTCGCGGACGTGACGTTCCGTCCGCCGAAGTCGGCGGAGGGCGCGGGGACGGGACGGCTGCTCGCGCCGATGGACGGCCGCATCCTGCGCGTGGAGACGAAGCCCGGGGCCACGGTGAAGCCGGGGGACGTGCTCGTCGTCCTGGAGGCGATGAAGATGGAGTTCCAGCTCGTCGCGGACATCCCGGGCACGGTCGAGGCGGTGAACGCCTCGGTGGGTGGTCAGGTGAGCGCCAAGGCGTTGTTGGTGGTGCTGACCCCGGAGGCGAAGCCGAAGGAAGCGTGAGGTCGCGAGCAGCGGAGGCTCGCTCGTGCCTCTGTGTCTGGCGCCCTCGGTGGTCAGCACGCACAGCGCGTCGAACGAATGGGTGATACGAGGTGCGATTCAGGAGGAAGTGATTCTGTGCGCGCGCCGCCGTGCCAGCACCATGGCGGTGGCCAGCGCGCACAGCGTCAGGGCGCCCACCCACAGTCCTGGCACCAGTCCGGGCGTCCGATAGCGCATCACCACGAGGTGTTCCCCCGCGGGCACCTCCACCGCGCGCACCGCGACATTGGCAGGAAGGATGGGCACGGACGCGCCGTCGAGGGTCGCGGACCAGCCGGGCTGGAGGGCGTCGTTGACCACCAGCACCGCGGGAGCGGCGGCCTCCACCTTCACCTCGAGATGCTCCGGTGTCACCCGGTTCACGGTGACATGGCCCGTTCCCGAGCCCTCCGCCACGGGCAGCGGCTCCGCGCACTCGATGACCGCCACCTCGCGACGGGGCAGCTCGGGCGCGCTCATGCGCAGCAGCGCTTCCTCGACCGAAGGAACGCACTCCGGTCGAGCCAGATGGATGCGCGGCGGCGCGTCCGGGTGGGTCAGCAACGTCAGCCCGAAGAGCGGGTCCTCCGCCGCAACCTGCGCGCGCGGCGGCAGTCCGCCCGACAACTCCTCGGTGCGCGCCAGCGAGAACGGCGTGGACAGACGAGGAGCGAGCACTCCGAACCAGCGCTCCAGATCTCCCTTGAGCTTGCGTACGCGGAGGCTCTCTCCGGGCAGGTAGCCCCCCGCGCTCTCGATGCCCCAGAACACCGGGGTGTCCGGCGCGAGCGCCGCCGTCTGCGCCAGGCTCAGCCGGTCCTTGTAGTCGTAGCCCTGGAGCCGTGGAACACCATAGGACTTCACTCGCGTCATCACCCGCACGGGTTCCCCCGGGGGGGCGGAGGCAAGGACCTGCTGGGCGAAGGGAGGCGGCGTCTCCAGGATTTCCGCGGGTGACACCTGATAGAGCGGTCCGTTCTCCAGGAAGAGCGCCACGCCCTGCACCACGACAAGTCCCGCGGCGAGGCGCGGGCGCCACGCCACCAGGGCGCACAAGAGCGCCAGCACCGCCGCTGTCGATGCCATCCGAACCACGTTGTGGGACAGGCCTTCCAGGGCGGGAGCGGGAATGTCCGGCCAGTGCGGCAGCACCCAGCCGTGTGTCCAGAGTCCGCCGAGCGACTCTCCCAACGCGATGGCGCCGCAGACGGCCGCCACCGAGCCCCCCGCGATGATGACCGCGCGCGCGTTGCCTCCCGGAGACAGGCACTGTCGCCAGCCCCACCCCGCGGCCACCGCGAGGCCCAGCACGAGAAAGGGGCCCAGCTTCTCCGGGTAGCGGAAGGGCCGCCACAAAGGCAGCACCTGATACACCCAGCCATAGACGGGCAGCGCCTGCCCCAGCGCGAGCAGCAATAGCAGCACCCACGCCGCCACCAGCACCCACGAGCGCCCCCGCCGCCACGAGCTCCCCGCACCCGCCAGCGCCAGGACGAAGGCAGGCGTGCCGACGTAGAGCGAGTCCACCCACGCCCGCGTGAAGCCCCCGACGTAGACGAGCTTGCGCACCACGGCTTCCGGGATGCCGCGCATGCCCTGTGCGTCGGTGAGGAAGGGCCCGACCCACAGCTCCGCGAGGCGCAGTGGGTGCAACGAGAAGCGTTGTGCCTCCACCACGGAGCGGGCGCCAGGCTCGCCGCTCGACACCAGCCCCGCTGCAGGAAGCAACTGCGGCGCCGCCAGCAGTCCTCCCGTGACCACCAGCAGCAGACACGCTCCCACGCGTCGCGGCCACGTCTCCGAGGCGCGCAAGGGCTCCACGCACGCGAGCAGCACGCCCAGCGCCTGCACCACGGCGAACGCCTGTGCGTCTCCGGCAAACGCGACCAGGGCGAGCAGCAGACCGCCCGTCGCGAGCCGCCCCGGAGTCTGCTCTCGAATGAATCGCAGCACCCCCCACAGGGCCACGGGCAAGGCCGTGGCGGACAGGAGGTAGGTCGGATTGTTGGTGATGCAGACCAGGTATCCGCTGAAGGTGAACGTCAGCGCGCCGAACAAGGCCCCGGCCCGGGAAACGCGCAGCTCGCGCAGGAGCGCTGTCGTCCCGAGGAATGCGAGCGTGAAGCTCAGCATCATCGTGACCTTCACCGCGGTGCCAAGCGGCAGCAGCAGGTGGAGGAGCGTGGTGGGGTGGAAGGCGCCCGAGATGAAGATGGCGGTGAACGACTGGCCGAAGCCGTCGAAGGGGAACCAGTCCGGGAACTGTCCCTGGGATACGCGCGAGGCCCAGTAAGCGCGTATCGGATAGAAGACCCGCAGCGTGTCGCCTGCGAGGAAGACATCGCGCGAGAAGGTTGCCCGGAAGAAGAAGACCCCGGGCAGCGCGAGCGCCAGCACTCCGAGCAGCCAACCCCAAGCGCGGCGGTCATCGTCCGCCCGGTGGGGCGTTTCCATCGAGGCTCCCGAGAGGAGGTTTCTGTGTCGCCATCGTCCGCTGTTCCCGTCTCGACGCCAAGCGCCCTCTGCGCGCCGCGCCTCCGGGGGGGAGCTGGGAATGCGTCTCAGCGATTTCTCCCCGGGAGCAGTATCAGCAGTCCGGTGACACAGAGCGCGGCGCCCGCGGCGCAGACGCCCGTCCAGCCGGCGTGGGTCCACGCGGTGGTGCCGAGCCAGGAGCCGGCCGCGCCGCCGGCGAAGTAGGTCACCATGTAGAGCGTGTTGAGGCGGCTGCGAGCCTCGGGGCGCAGGGCGTAGACGCGGGTCTGGTTGGAGATGTGGTTGCCCTGAACGCCCAGGTCGAGCAGCACCACGCCCAGGGCGATGCCCCACAGCCAGCGCCCCAGGGGCCACATCACGACGAAGGACAGCAGCAGCACGCCGATGGCGAACATGTTGATGCGCCGGCCTCCGTGCGAGTCCGCGTAGCGACCGACGACGGGGGCGATGAGCGCGCCCACCACGCCGACGACGCCGAAGAGTCCGGCGACCTGGGGGCCGTAGTGCTCGGGGAGGCTCTCCAGATACAGGGCGAGCGTGGACCAGAAGACGCTGAAGGCGCCGAAGGTGAGGGCGCCGAGCACCGCGTGGATGCGCAGCACGGGCTCGGTGCGCGCCAGGTGCACGAGCGAGCGCATCAGCTCCGGGTACGGCATGGCGGCCACGGGCGGCTGCGAGGGCAGGGTGAAGCGCAGCACGACGGCGAGCAGGAGCATGAAGCCCGCGGCGAGCCAGAACATGGCGCGCCAGCCCAGGTGGGTGCCCACGAAGCCAGCGGCGGTGCGGGACAGGAGGATGCCGATGAGCAGGCCGCTCATCACGGTGCCCACCACGCGGCCGCGCTGCGCCGCGGGGGCGAGGTGCGCGGCGAAGGGGACGAGGAGCTGGGGGACGACGGTGGTGGCGCCCACGAGGAAGCTGGCGATGACGAGCCAGGGCAGGGTGGGAGCGAGCGCGGCGCCGACGAGGGCCAGGCTCACGAGCGCGGACATGGTGACGATGACGCGTCGTCGCTCCAGGCTGTCGCCGAGCGGGACGATGAGCAGCATGCCCGCCGCGTAGCCCACCTGGGTGAGCGTGGGCACCAGGCCGAGCATCCCGCCCGAGGCCCCGAGGTCCCGGCCGATGTCTCCGAGCAGGGGCTGGTTGTAATAGAGGTTGGCGGCGGTCGCGCCGGAGGCGGCGGCCATGAGCCACACGAGTCCGGGGCTGAGCGTGGCGTGCGGCGATTCGGAAGGTGCTGACGTGGACATGGCGGACGCGGCGCACTCTCCACCCGGGGGCAGGTCGGGTCCAGCGCCGTCATGCTCGCTTGCTCTGGAGGTGCCACACACGGTCCGAGTGCGGGCCGGTATAGGCTCCGAGCATGGCTGGAGTCCCCTCGTCCGGAAGTCTGCCTGTCATCGAGATGTCCCCGCTGTTCGACGCGTCCCGCGCCGAGGCTCGGCGGCAGGTGGCGCGAGACATCGAGCAGGCGTGTCGTGACACGGGCTTCTTCTACGTCTCGGGGCACGGTGTGCCCGACGCGCTCCTCGCGCGCCTGGAGGAGCTGAGTCACCGCTTCTTCGCGCTGCCGCGTGAGGCGAAGGAGGCGATGGACATGGCGCGGGGTGGCGCCGCGTGGCGAGGGTGGTTTCCGTTGGGTGGAGAGCTCACGTCGGGCAAGCCTGACCGCAAGGAGGGGCTCTACCTGGGCACGGAGCTGGGGCCCGAGCATCCGCGCGTGAAGGCGGGCTGGCCGTTGCACGGCGCGAACCTGTGGCCCGTGGATTTGCCGGAGCTGCGCGGCGTGGTGCTCCGCTCGTACCGCAGCAGCCCGTGGTCCTCGGAGGCACAGCCCATCACGAGCCACAACACCACCACCATCCATCGCGCCATACCCATCCCAAAGCAAAGGGCCCGTCACCCACCCGGATGACGAGCCCGCTCCAACCCAGACGAACAGCCGCTTCAGCGCGACGTCGGCGCCTCACCGCGGGGAATCATCCTTCCCCCGAGCATCGTGATTCGCTTCGCCGCCAGCCGCTCCCGGGCCTCCGGATGGATGTCCTGCGGCGTCCACTTCAGGTCGTGGTCGAACTCCACGTGCACGGACTCGACACCCTCCTGGCCCGTGAGCCGCTGCTCGATCTCCCGCATGAAGTACGCGGCCATCATGCACATGGGCGAGGTGATGTGCAGACGCACCGTCACCTTCCCTTCCTGATGAACCACGCTCTCGATGAGCCCCATCTCCCCGATGCCCAGCGGCACGCCCGTGGCCAGGCTGCACGGGTCCGGAATCTCCTGGATGCGCTCGCGCAGCGCGCTCTCCACGGGCGTCACGGCCGCCCTCCCTGGTAGCTGTACGGCTGGATGTTCCCCTTCGCCTTCTTGCGCGCGAACTCGTCGTTCGCGATGCGCTTCTTCACCGCCTCCACGTCCACGCCCGCGTAGCGCGCGTAGTTGTCGCAGAGAATCATCCGCTTCACCTCGGGCGTCACCTGCATGCCGCACACCTGGGTGAGCTCCTCGGGCAGCTGGAAGTCGTTCCAGAACTTCTCCAGCGCCGGCTGCGGGTGGCTGAACACCGTGCCGGAGCCCCACATGATTTTCGCGGGGCCCGCCCACTTGAGCAGCTGCGCCAGCGACTCGGCGAACCAGCGCTCGCGCTTCACCAAGAGCGCCCCCGTGACCTCCAGGTTCACGTACACGTTGGGGAACAGCGACAGCTGCATGCCCGTCTCGTCCAGGAACGCCATGCCGCCGTGGACGATTTCGAAGTTCAGGTCCGGGAACGCATCCGCCGCGCCGCCGATGTCGTCGACCTTGTACGCCTCGATGGGCACCGCCCCCATCGGCAGGCCCTTGTGCACCGCGATGTTCTTGATGCCCAGCTTCTGCGCCCGCTCGAACAGCGGGAACGCGATGCGCGGGTCATCCATCCGCCAGCCCGTGTGCTTGAACGAGTCCCCCAGCCACGCCGCCGGATAGAGCTTCAGGCCCGTGGGCTTGAGCTCCTCCACCTGCTTCTCCAGGTCCTCCAGCGCCGCCGTGCCCCGCAGCGGGTCCACGCCCGCGTACACCAGGAAGCGGTCCGGGAAGCGCCGCTTGATGTCGAGCGTCTTCTCGTACGAGCACAGCCCGTCCGTGTAGAGCGTCTGCAGCGGCAGCACGTGGTGCACCGCGAGGTCGACGTCGCTCTCCACGAAGAGGATGTGGGCCAGCTCGTCCACGGACCAGTCCTTCATGAACTGCTCCGGCTTCACGACACGGTGCGTGTCGCCGGACAGCCCCGAGTGCAGGCCGAAGATGAGCTGGGCCAGGGATTCGGCGTACTTCCCGGCACGCCAGTTGGACGGGTGCAGGTTGTACGCGTGCGTAACCGCATCGATGACGAATCCGCCGCCAATCACCAGGGAACTCCCTTCAGGGGCGCGCCGGGACATCCGGCGCGGTGGTTTCACTCCAGGCCGGAGACATCACCGTCAACCCCGACGGCCAATACCTCTCCGACCAGCTGCTGAATCATCTGCGCGTCGAACGGCTTCTCGATGCGCGGGTTGGGGATGCGCTCCAGGAACTGCCGCGCCCGGGCCGTGTACGAGCCGCCGGTGATGAAGATGAAGCGCAGGCTCAACCCCGGCTCCCGCTCGCGCACCCGCTCGTAGACGTCCATGCCGGTGATGCCTGGCATCATCAGGTCACAGAAGATGGCGTCGAAGGGAGCGCCCGAGTCCAGCTTCGCCAACGCCTCCTCGCCGCTGCTCACCACCGTCACCTGGTGGCGCTTGCCGATGATGCGCGCCAGCGAGCGACCCACCGCGGGCTCGTCGTCGATGACCAGCATCCGGCCGGCGCGCTCGGACGAGGGCGGCAGCAGCACGGGCACCTCGCGAGGCGCCGCGTCCGCGGGCGCGGGGGGCAGCAGCACGGTGAAGGTCGTCCCTTGGCCCGGCTCGCTGCGCACCGTGATGTCGCCGCCCAGGCCGCGCATGATGCCGTGGCAGATGGACAACCCCAGGCCCGTGCCCGAGCCCACCGCCTTGGTCGTGAAGAACGGGTCGAAGATGCGCGCGAGCACGCTGGGCGGCATGCCGCTGCCCGAGTCGCTCACGTCCACCGCCACGCCCCCGTGGGGCCCCGGGCGCACCCAGAGCGTCACGTGCTGGTTCGTCGGGTCCCCCTCGGGGATGGCCTGCGCCGCGTTGACGACCAGGTTCAGGAACACCTGCCCCAGCCGAGACGCGTCCGCGTGCACCAGCGGCACGTCCTCGTACTTCTTGATGACCTGGGCGCGCGGGCGCAGCTCGCTGGAGGCCAGCTTGAGCGAGAACTCCAGCGACTCGCGCACGTCGAGCAGCTCGCGCCGCTCCTCGTCCTGGCGGGAGATGTACTTCAGGTCCCGGACGATGTTGCGCACGCGGGTGGCGCCTTCGTGCGCCTCCTTGAGCAGCTCCACCGTGTCCTTCAGGGTCATGGACCAGCTCGGCGCCAGTGCGCCGTCGGGCAGCATCCTCCCCAGCTCGCCGCCCAGCCGGTGCATCGCGTCCAGGGCCGACTCCAGGTTGGCCATGACGTAGGTGAGCGGGTTGTTGATTTCGTGGCCCACGCCCGCGGCCAGCGTGCCCGCGAGCACCATCCGGTCCGATTGGAGCAGCTGGGCCTGCATGCGCTTGCGCTCGGTGATGTCGCGCGCCATCACGACGACAGCGCCCACGCCGTCGAAGTCCACGGGCAGCCCCGCGCTCTCCGCGTCGAACCAGGTGCCGTCGCGGCGCAGGTAGCGGATCTCGCGCAGCGGGGCCAGCTCGCCCCGGGCCACCACCGCGTGCACGCGCTGGCGCACCATGTCCAGGTCGTCCGGGTGGACGATGGTCCAGATGGACCGGCCGATGAGCTCGCTGGCGTGCTCGTACCGCAGCGCGCGCAGCAGCGTGGGGTTCACGTACACGAAGCGCTGGTCGCGGTGGACGAAGATGACCTCGGGCGCCGTCTCGATGAGCTTGCGGAAGCTCTCCTCGGAGCGGTGCAGGGCCTCCTCGGTGCGCTTGCGCTCGGTGACGTCCTCGAAGGCGAACAGCCGGTAGCGGGACTCGTCGCCGCTGGCGCCCATGGGCGTGGATAGCCGGCGCAGGGTGCGGCCGTTGGTCAGCTGCGCCTCGTCCGCGTGCAGCGGAGGCGGGGTGTCTGCCTCCGTCGGGGAGACCAGGCGCAGCACGCTCGCGGCCTCACCCGCGCGCAGGCAGTGGCCGAGCACATCCTCGTGGGTCACCTGCCCCTTGCGGATGGCGCTCTCCAGCGACTCGATGCCCCACAGCTGGCAGAAGCGGCGGTTGGCGTAGAGCACCGCGCCCGTGCGCACCTCCACCACGTAGAGGCCCAGGGGCAGGCTGTCGCTCATCGCCCACGGCGGCAGCGGACCGCCGGGCTCGGAGGTGGTGGGGCCGGGCTCGAGCGCGGGAGGCGACTCCAGCCTGCGCACCGTGCAGTACAGCGGGCCGCCCACCGCGGAGCAGGCCACGCTCCACACCAGCCACGCCCACGTGCCGTCCCGACAGCGCCACCGGCAGGAGAAGCGGGTGGTGCCCATCCTCCGCGCCAGCGACTCCAACCGGGAGTCCACCTGGGCGAGGTCCTCGGGATGGATGAAGCCCCGATAGCCCTCCAGCCGCAGCTCCGTGGGAGACCAACCCACCGTCACGTTCCAGGCCGGGTTGGCTTCCAGAATCCGTCCCTGCGAGCCCAGCACCGCGAACAGCTCGGTCGAGAGCTCGAAGAATCGGTGAGCCCACTGCTCCATCAACATTGCGTTCCTTCGACGTCCTGAGGCTCGACACACCACGGCCCTGGGGGGAGGTCATGGCGTCGCTGGGGTGCGTGACGGGGACTAACGTGCCTTCAGCGACATAGACACCATTTCTGGAAAAAATGCATGTCCGTATTTCTTTGACCCAGGGGAGTGAGTGGGTGCCCGGGTGCAGGGCAACCACAGGGCCGAGCCCTGACGGTGGGGCTCAATTCCTGTCGCATTCCTGGAACCGCGCGAGCGCTCAAGTGGGGCGGCGCAACAGATAGAAGACGTAGCCGTAGGCGTGGCCATGGTGACGGTAGAGGTCCGTCTCGCGGTGGGCGCCGGCGATGACCTGGCGGAGGGGCTCGTCGGCGGTGGGGGCGAGGCGCCGGGCGCGCTCGAGCAGCGGGGTGTAGTAGTCGTCCCACCACGCGGAGGGCGGGAGGGTGAAGGTGTCCAGCACCTCCATGCCCGCGGCGAGCGCGGCGGCGCGGTTCTCCTCGACGGTGCCCATGGTGGGGTAGCCCTCGGTCCAGAACTCCACGGCCTCGGCGGGGCGGGTGTCGGTGAGCCAGGTGCACTCGGTGATGGCGGCGAGGCCGCCGGGTGCGAGCAGAGGCCGCCAGCGCGTGAGGCCGGGGCCGAAGCCCAGATGGTAGATGGCGCCCTCGGACCAGAGCAGGTCCACGGATTGGTGGGGGAGGTCGAGCGCACCCATGTCCTGACAGCGTGTCTGGATGAAGGCTTGCAGTCCTCGCGCGCGGGCGTCCTGCTCCAACTGCTGGAGGAAGGGTGGGTGGAGATCCACCGCGAGGATGTGGGTCCGCAAGGCTTCTGCGAGCGCCAGCGTCTGTCTTCCGTTGCCGCAGCCCAGGTCCACGACGCGGGGGGCGGGTGGCAGGGAGGGGAGGCGTCCCAATGCCTCACGTGTGCAGGCATCACTGCCAGGGCCCAACCGTGGCAGGTCGCTGTAGAGGGTGAAGAAGGCTTCGTCTGTCGTCATGGGCTCGTTCTTCGCTGAAGACCACAGTTGCCCACCCGTGGATGGCGCTGTGGCTGTAAAATTGAACCACTTCCTGGGAAAAGATTGTCCGCTTGTACGCTGAGTGAGGTGCCGGGCTTGACGGCGTTGCGAATGATCTTCAACATGCCCGCCACGTTTCCTCCCAAAGAGTGAGACGCAGCGGCGGCTATCGCCTCCCCCAAAAGCGATACCGCCGTATGAAGTCCCAGTTGAGCCCCGCGCGCCGCGTTCCCCCTCTCGGCGCGCGGTGGCCCCTGGGATTCTCCGAAATCCTCTCCAGCTTCACCAGGCAAGCGTCCGTGACTCGCACGGTGCGTCGAGCGCATCTGGCTTGCGAGCCCTGAGGGCCGGGCGGAGAGTGGGCGCCTCTTCCGGAGGTCCTCTTGCCCGTCTCCACGCTCATCCTGTCGTCATCCCTGGCGCTGCAGCTCGTGTCGGGCGCCGCCCCCGCCGCTCCCGCGAAGCCCCAGGCCCCCGCGAAGTCCGCCGCGCCCGCGAAGAAGGCGTATGCGCCGCCGCTGGCCGTGGCGGAGAAGCTGGTGGGCCCCGCGCTGACGGAAGGACACTCCTACGCGCGGCTCGCGGAGCTGACGGATGGGATTGGCCCGCGCCTGTCGGGCTCCGAGGGCGCCGCCGCCGCGGTGCAGTGGGCCCTCAAGAGCTTCAAGGCCGACGGCGTGAAGGCATGGACCGAGCCCGTGAAGGTGCCTCGCTGGGTGCGCGGCGAGGAGCGCGCGGAGATTCTCCCTTCCGCCACCACGCGCGGCCATCCGCTGTTCATCCTCGCGCTGGGTGGCAGCCCGCCCACGGCCCCCGAGGGCCTCACCGCCGAGGTGGTGGAGGTGACGTCGCTGGAGGCGCTCGCCACGCTGGGTGACTCGGTGAAGGGGAAGATCGTCTTCTTCAACCACACCATGTCGTCGCCCGCGGACTACGGCCGCTTCGCGGGGCTGCGCGGCCGAGGCCCGGCGCTCGCGGCGAAGGCGGGCGCGGTGGGCTCGCTGGTGCGCTCGCTGGCCACGGCGTCGCTGCGCACGCCGCACACGGGCTCCACCCGCTTCGATGACGAGGGGCCTCGCATCCCCGCCGCGTCGGTGACGACGGAGGAGGCGGACCAGCTGCACCGCCTGCTCGCGAAGGGCCCGGTTCGCGTGAAGATGGTGCTCGGGTGCTCGGAGCTCCCGGACGCGGACTCGCACAACGTGGTCGCGGAGATTCGGGGCCGCGAGAAGCCGCAGGAAATCGTCCTCATCAGCGCGCACCTGGACTCGTGGGACGTGGGGACGGGCGCGCATGACGACGGCGCGGGCGTGGTGATGGTGATGGAGGCCGCGCGGCTCATCGCGAAGCTGCCCCAGGCGCCCCGGCGCACGGTGCGGGTGGTGCTGTACATGAACGAGGAGAACGGCCTGCGCGGTGGCCGCGCGTACGCGGAGGCGCACGCGGCGGAGCTGTCCAAGCACGTGGCCGCCATGGAGATGGACTCGGGTGGCGGGCGGCCGGTGGCGGTGAGCCTGCGCTCTGGGCCGGGTGGCAAGGAGCTGCTGGAGCCGTGGCTGTCGCCGCTGGTGGCGCTCGGCGCGGCGCAGTTCTCCCCGCGCGAGGCCGGGGGCGCGGACATCAGCCCGCTGCTCCCCGCGCGCGTGCCGTTCTTCGGCGTGGAGGTGGACGCGAGCCGCTACTTCGATGTGCACCACACGCACGCGGACACGTTGGACAAGGTGGACCCGCAGGACCTGGCGCGCAGCACGGCCGCCACCGCGTGGGTGACGTATGCGATGGCCGAGTCCCCGGACACGCTCGCGCGGCCGGAGGCTCCGGCTGCGCCCCCGGGTGGCGGGGCTCCCGTGGCCGCCCCTGCGAAGGCCTCGTCTGGGCACTGAGCAGGGGAGGGGCTCGGGATTCCGAGCCCCTCCGTGGCGCCTGAGGGGCTCCAGGGCCGGTGACTCAATTTTGTCGATAATCACGAGATGGCTATCAGCGGACTGGCTGATTGCTAGGAATCGTAGCAGTATCGACAAAATTGAATGAAGCCCGATAGACCCCACTTCAGGGAAGAGTTCTGGAAGGACCCGCCGACGCTTCCGGCGGGCGTGGAGCTGGTGCGTCAGGAGGGGTTGATCATCCCGCGGACCGGTCCGGGAGGGGAGTCGGCTTATGACCTCGCGGAGGTCCGACTTCCGGAGGCCAGGGTCCCGGTGCTGTTGAGCTACCGCGCGCCCCTGTTCCCCGCGCAGGTGGTGGCCCAGAAGGACAAGCTGCTGTCGCTCCGCGAGCAGCTTCGTCACCGGGAAACGGACTTCGACAAGCTGCCGACCTTCCGTGTGCCGATGCTCGTCACCGACTCCGCGTCGCCTCGCGTGGTCGAGGCCTGCGCGAACGAAGAGCTCGCGCTGGTGGATCAACGCGGCACGTTCTTCCTGCGCACCGGGAGCACCTTCATCCGGATTCAGGGGCGCGGCTCCTCGAACCGCGTCCCTCGCGAGCCGGTGTTCCACGGCAAGGGCAGTCGCATCGTGCGCGCGCTGCTCGAGTCCCCCGGCCGTCGCTGGACGGTGCGCGCCCTCTCGGACCAGACCCAGACGAGCTACGCGTATGCGCATGGGGTCATCAAGCGACTCACCCAGGAGGGACTGGTGGACGTCGGTGGCGGCGTGCGCCTTCGCGAGCCCGTGGGTCTGCTCAAGACATGGATGAAGCACGGACGTCCCACGGCCATCTCGAAGGAGGGGTTCAACGCGCCCTCCACGACGTCCCAGGCGCTCGAGGCGGGGTATCGGAGGCTGAGCTCCCAGGGGATTCGCTCCATCTTCTCCCTGGCGAGTGCCCTTGAACCCGAGGAGCGGTTCGTCTCGGGGCTGCCCCACGGGCTCTATCTCTCCGGTTCGCAGGAGGCGGCCATCCGCGCCTTCGAGCTGCGCCGGATGACGCCGCACAACTTCTGGATTCTCCGCGCGGAGCCCTCCGCGGAGACGGAGGTGGGAGGCATCTATTCCAGTCCGCGCGCCCTCCCGCATGGCCCGGGCGTGGCGCTCCCCCAACTGGCCGTGGACTTCCAGCACAGCGGCGGGCGTGGTGAGGAACAGGCGGACGAGCTGCTGCGTCGCTTCGCGAGGTCGTTGCCGCTCGTCGAGGACTTCGAGTGACCGACGAGGAGCGGTTCGACGAAATCCTGGGCGAGCTCCGGGAGCTGTTGCTCGACCTGGGAGCGCTGTCGACGCCCGTGATGCTCATCGGTGGACAGGTGCTCGCGTTGGAGTCGAAGCGCCGCGGAGGCTCGGGGGTCATCGCCGTCGAGACGGACACGGGCGTGGCCGTGGAGCGGGGGTTCTCGTTCGAGCCCGACCTGCTGTTCGACATGGACGGCTCGGAGTTCATGGCGGGCCGGCTCCCCGAGGTCTTCTCGGAACGAGGCTTCTCCCGACGCTCGAAGGGTTATCGTTGGTCGAAGGACCTGCCCAGTGGTCAGCGCATGGACCTGGACCTCTTCGCGCCAGGGGATGTGGAGGTCGACGCGCTCCCCACGCAGATGACGCCGCTGCTGGACTCTCGCGTCGCCCTGCGTCGGAGCCAGCAGGTGTCGCTCACCGTGGGCGGAAAGTCCCTGGCGATTCTGTTGCCCGACGCGGTGGGCTTCCTCACGATGAAGGAGCGCGCCAAGCGTGAGCATCGTCCCGAGAAGTCCAAGGACAGCTTCGACATGTTCGTCTACGTCAAGCTGGTGGGCGCGCAGTCCACGCGCGAGGCGATCGACTCGGCGGGTGACGAGGGTGAGCGGCTGCGAGCGCGGCTGAAGACGCTCTTCTGGAGCAGGGACGCGGCGGGCGTTCAGGATGTCCTCACGTACGCGTCGCAGCATTCCTCCGACGAGCAGGAGTTGTTGGCGCAGGCCGTCGTCGACCTGTTCGACGAGCTGTGAGGTCCACGCACACTCGGGGGAGGGGCGGCGGGGACAGGCACCCGCCCGCTCGCTCTCCGAGGTCTCCGTTGACGCTCCGGGTTCGTCATGGTTGCTTCGCGCCCGGCCCGGCTCGGCCCGCCGGGGGGTGGTGAGTGCCTCGTGAAAGTGAATGCCGGAGACTCGCGAAGCCTTCGCGACCATGCCTTCTCCTCCGTGGTGGGCTGGCTCGCCGTGGAAGCAAGGCGTCTGCCCAATCCCGTGCCGCTGCTGTCGGGCCTGTGTGAACGGCTGACCGCGTGCGGTGTGCCCGTGTCGCGCGCCTCCATCGTCCTCTTCACGCTGCACCCGCTCCTGCACGCCCGGAGCTTCCGCTGGCGCGTCGGACATGGCGCCACCGCCGAGGTCCACCCCCACGGCCTCCAGCACCTGCCCGCGTTCTCGAAGAGCCCCTTCAAGGCCCTGCGCGAGGGGCTGCCCGTCATCCACCGCCGCCTGGAGCAGCCGCTCCCGGACGGCGACTTCCCCATGTTCACCGAGCTGCGCGCCGAGGGGCTCACCGAGTACCTCGCGCTGCCGGTGTGCTTCAGCGATGACTCGCGCCACGGCGTCTCCTGGGCCACCTCCGAGCCCGGGGGCTTCACGGACGCGCACCGTGCCCTGCTCCACGAGCTGCAGCCCATCCTGGAGCTGGTGCTGGAGGTCTTCGCGCGCAAGGACATGACGGGCGTGCTGCTCGACACGTACCTGGGCCGCGACGCGGGGCGCCGCGTCCTCCAGGGACAGATTCGGCGCGGCGACGGCGAGACGACCTCCGCCGTCATCTGCCTGAGCGACTTGCGCAGCTTCACCGCGCTGTCGGATGCGCTGCCCCGCGACGCATTGCTCGAGCTGCTCAACGCCTACTTCGAGACGATGGTCGGCGCCTTCCACTCGCACGGCGCGGAGGTGCTCAAGTTCATGGGCGACGCCGTGCTGGCCATCTTCCGCATCGACGACCACGCCCTCGTGGAGGACCGCTGCGCCGCCGCCGCGCGCACCGTGCACGAGGCGGTGCGTGCCAGCGAGCAGGACAACGCCTCGCGCCGCCGCAGGGGCCTGCCCACCTACGAGTTCGGCGCGTCGCTCCACGTCGGCGACGTGATGTACGGGAACATCGGCGCGTCGGACCGGCTCGACTTCACCGTCATCGGCCCGGCGGTGAACCTGGCCAGCCGCATCGCGGGCCTGTGCGCGGGGCTCAACGAGCCCGTGCTCCTCTCCGAGTCCTTCGTCTCCCACTACCGTGGCGACGTGAAGGACCTGGGGCACCACCCCGTCAAGGGCGTGCCCCACCCCGTGCGCATCTACACGCTCGACTCGGAGTCCTCCGCGCTCACCGCCGCGTGAGCCCGGCGCTGTCCCGTCCGTGGTGGTGATGCCCGGCACACCGCCACGGTGCCCTCGCGCACTGTCGTGTGCACCGGCGCAAGGCCCGGTCCGCCTCCGTGCGCGTTGCGCGCCGCCGAGCTCATTCCGTGGGTGCCGGTGCCCGCGCGCGCCCGCGTTGCAGGGGTTGTTCGGGCAGCCGCAGTGTCACCAGGAACGCGAGCAGCGCGACGAAGATGGCGCAGCGGTACACCGCCTCCACCGCCCGCGTGAAGGACTCCTTCAGCGCCAGCGCCGTCCGGTCGACCGCCTCCAGCGCCCGCTGTTCCTTCGCGTCCACAGCGGAGAGCGCTGACGCCGCGGCAGGCTGCTCGCGCGCATCGGAGGGCGCCGTTTCCTTCGCACGTTGCTCCCGTACCTCCGGGCGCTGAAGGGCCTGCCGCTCGGCCTCCAGCTCCGCGCGCACGCGCTCCTTCACCTTCTCCGCCTGGAAGGCCGACTGCGCGGGGCCCGCCTCGCTCCCGTCGACACCGGGCACCGCGGACGCCAGCTCGGCGCGCAGCTTCGGCGGCAGTCCCTCCGTGGCGCTCGCCACGCGGGTGCCCAGCTGATGCGACAGCGTCGTCGCGAACACCGCGCCGAGCAGCGCCACGCCCAGCGTCATCCCGAGCTGACGGAAGAACGTGGCCATCGCCGTGGCCACGCCGATGCGCTGGGGTGACACCGCGTTCTGGATGGCCAGCGTGTAGAGCGGAATCGACGGTCCCAGGCCCACGCCCACCAGGACCATCTTCACCGTGACCTCCGTCTGCGTCGACGTGGGCGTCAGCGTGAACCCCATCACCGTGAAGCCCACCATCAACACCACCAGCGAGCCCAGCATCAGCCCCTTGTACCGGCCGATGCGCGACACCAGCTGACCGCTGAGGATGTTGCCCGCCACCACGCCCAACGTCAGCGGCGTCAACGTCAGCCCCGCGTGCGTGGCCGACAGCCCCACCACGTTCACCATGAACAGCGGCAGGAACACCACGCCCGACAGGAACACCGCGCCGATGACGAACACCGCCGCGTTCCCCAGCGCGAACGTCCGGTCCTGGAACAGCTTCAGGTCCAGCAGCGGCTCCTGCGCGCGCCTCTCCTCGCGCAGGAACAACACCGTCCCCACCGCCGCGAGCGCGAACAACCCCAGCACCTGCCACGAGCTCCACGCCCAGCCGCCACCGTGCGCCACCTGCTCCGCGCCACGTCCCAGGCTGAGCGCGAGCAGGAGCGGCACCACCGCCAGCGCCAGCAGCACCGCGCCCGTCACATCCAGCCTCCCGCGCGAGGCCCCCGGCGGCTTGAGCGCCGGCATGCGCGAGAGCACGAGCGCGAGCGCCACCGCGCCCACCGGCAGGTTGATGAAGAACACCCAGTGCCACCCCAGCCGGTCCGTGATGAAGCCTCCCGCCAGCGGCCCCACCACGCTCGACAGGCCGAACATCGCGCCGAACAGGCCCTGGTACTTGCCTCGCTCGCGCGGCGGATAGAGGTCCGCCACCACCGACAGCGACGCGGTGAAGAGCGCCGCGCTGCCCACCCCCTGCACCGCGCGGTACAGGATGAGCGTCAGCGTCGAGCGCGACACGCCGCACAGGAAGCTGCCCAGCAGGAACACGACGATTCCCGCCGCCAGCACCACGCGCCGGCCCAGCAGGTCCGACAGCTTCCCCCACACGGGCACCATCATCGTCGACGCGACCAGGTACGACGTCGTCAGCCATGGATAGAGCGCGGGAGAGATGCCCAGGTCCGCCTGGATGGAGGGACCCGCCGTGGCGACAATCGTCTGGTCCAGCGCCGCGAGCAGCAGCCCGAGCAGCGCGCCCGACATCGTGAACACCCTCTGTGCACGGGTGAACGTGAAGGGCGCGGCGGCGGTGTTCGCGGCGGACGGAGCCATGGTCTGGAGGCGTCCTCCGACGCGGAGCGCCACCGATGAAGGTGACGCCTGCGCGCGGGATGCGCCAGCGCTCATGCACGGCAGGTTGCTCGTCGAACATCCCCGCGCACCGGCAGACGTCACGTCCCCGCGCGTCGAGCGCGCACCGGCGCTTCGCTTGACAGTCCGAAGAGGCGAACAGTACATACCGCCCCATGTTGGTGCTCGGACCTCGGTCCGAGCTTAAAAGGGAACCCGGTTCGAATCCGGGGCTGCCCCGCAGCGGTAAGTGAGAACGAGCCTCGTCATCCGCACTGGTTCCCCTGGGGAGCTGGGAAGCGACGAGTCGTAGGAAGCCGGCCCCCAAGGCCGAAGCGCTCACGAGCCCGAAGACCTGCCCGCATCCGACCGTGGGAGAAATCCACGGACGGTTTCGACCTGGAGCCGCGTGGGACGGCCGGAAGGTTCGAGCGGCGCTCGTGCCTCGACGGGCCCTCACGCACGCTCGACTTCTCCGACCTCCATCCCCCGTGTCTCCAGTCGCCCGTGGGGGCGAAGGTCGGTCCGTGGGCTCCAGTCGGGGCCTGGTGTGCGCTCACGCGCGCATCGTGACTGCCCTTCTTCCACGCGGGAGCCCTGTCGGGCGACCTCCGGTCGTCCGCGCTGCGTGGAGGACGGACGATGCGGGACGAAGCCAGGCACACGGTGCGCTACCCCCAGGGGAACGTGCTGCTGCGCAATCTCGCGCGCGACTTCCCCGTGGTGACGCACGGCCAGGGCGTCCACCTCTTCGACGCGAGCGGCAAGCGCTACCTCGACGCCTCCGCCGGTGCGCTCGTGGCCAGCGTGGGTCACGGCAACCGCGAGGTGGCGGACCGCATCCATGAGCAGCTGCTGCGCGTCGCCTACGTCAACGGCACCCACTTCACCACCGACGTCACCGAGGCGCTCGCCACGCGCCTGTGCGCCCTCGCGCCCCAGGGGCTCACGCGCGCCGCGTTCCTCGGCTCGGGCTCCGAGGCGGTGGAGGCCGCGGTGAAGTTCGTCCGCCAGCTCTGGGTCGAGCGCGGCCAGCCCCAGCGCGGCAAGGTCATCGCGCGCGTGCCCGGCTACCACGGCAACACGCTGTACGCGCTCTCGCTGTCGGGGCGGCCCCACTACAAGACCTTCTTCGGCCCCCTGCTGGCGGAGGTCGTCACCACGCCCGCGCCGTACCCGTACCGCTCCGGGCTGGAGGACTACGCGCGCGACGGCGCCGAGCACTACGCGCGGCTGCTCGAGGAGACGATTCGCCGCGAGGGCCCGGACACCATCGCCGCCTTCATCGCGGAGCCCGTCATCGGCTCGTCCGCGGGCGCGTCGCCTCCACCGCCCGGGTACTTCGAGCGCGTGAGCGCCGTGTGCCGCGAGCACGGCATCCTCACCATCGCCGACGAGGTCATGTGCGGCTGCGGGCGCACCGGCCGCTTCTTCGCCAGCGACCTGTTCCACTTCACCCCGGACGTGCTGGTGCTCGGCAAGGGCATCAGCGGGGGCTACGCGCCCTTGAGCGCGCTGCTCATCCGCGAGGAGCACCTGGAGGAGCTGCGCCGGGGCTCGGGCGGCTTCATGCACGCGCAGACGTACCTCCAGGCGCCCGCGATGACGGCGGCGGGGCTGGCGGTGCTCGACTACTACGAGCGGCACGACCTGGTGGCCCACGCCGGGCGCGTGGGCGCGCACCTCCAGCGCCGCCTGCGTGAGGCGCTGGGCGCGCTGCCGCATGTCGGCTCCGTGCAGGGCGTGGGGCTGATGGCCGGCATCGAGCTGGTCGAGGACACCGCGAGCAAGCGCCCCTTCCCACGCGCGCGCAAGGTCATCGAGCGACTGCTGTCGGCGCTGTTCGAGCGGGGGCTGGTCCTCTGGTCCAACACGGGCCACGCGGACGGGACGAACGGGGACCTGCTCATGGTCGGCCCCCCGTTGGTCATCACCGAGGCGGAGGTCGACGAACTGGTCGACACGCTCGCCCGCGGCATCCACCACTTCTTCCAGGAGGCGTCATGAGTTTCCGCATCACCTACTCGGTGCTGGAGGCGGACCTGTCCGCGCTGCACGCGCAGTTCGACGAGGCGCTCGCCGCCGTGCGCTCGACGCTGGGCGGAGAGCTGCCGTCGTGGCTCGGCGGCGAGGCGTTCCGGAGTGGAGACCTGCTTCAGAGCCGCAACCCCGCGCGGCCGGACGAGCTGCTCGTGTCCGTCCACCGCACGCCCGTGGCCGAGGTGGACCGCGTGGTGCGCGTGGCGCGCGAGGCCCAGCGCGGCTGGGGCGCGACGCCGTGGCAGGAGCGCGTGCGCATCCTCCGCCGCGCCGCGGACCTCATCTCCGAGCGGCGCATGGAGCTGTCCGCGCGCATGACGCTGGAGGTGGGCAAGAGCCGGCTCGAGTCGCTCGGTGACGTGGAGGAGTCCGCGGACCTGCTGCGCTACTACGCGGGTCAGCTCGAGCAGGCGGAGGGCTACTCGCGGCCCATGGCGCGGCTGTCCCCCAACGAGGACACGCGCAGCGTGCTGCGGCCCTACGGCGTCTTCGTCATCATCTCGCCGTTCAACTTCCCGCTCGCGCTCGCGGCGGGGATGAGCGGCGGCGCGCTGCTCGGCGGCAACAGCGTCATCCTCAAGCCCAGCGAGGAGACGCCCTGGTGCGCGGAGGGCCTGTACCAGGCGCTCGTCGACGCGGGCCTGCCTCCGGGCGTCTTCCAGGTCGCGCACGGCGAGGGCGAGGCGGTGGGCGCGGCGCTGGTGCGCCACCCCGGCATCGACGGCGTGTCCTTCACCGGCAGCAAGGCGGTGGGCATGGAGCTGCACCGGCGGATGTCCACGGGCCGCGTGCGGCCGTGCCTCCTGGAGCTGGGCGGGAAGAACCCCGCCATCGTCTGTCGCGACGCGGACCTGGAGGCCGCCATCGAGGGCTGCTTCCGCTCCGCCTTCGGCATGTCCGGTCAGAAGTGCAGCGCCCTGTCGCGCATCTACGTGCACGAGTCGCTGTACAACGCGTTCACCGACGGCCTCGCCGCGAAGGCGCGTGACGCGCGGGTGGGTGACCCGTCGCTCGCGTCCGTCTTCACCGGCCCCGTCATCAACGCGGCGGCGGTGAAGCGCTTCGAGCGCGCGGTGGACGAGGCCCGCCAGGACGGCGCGGTGATTGCGGGAGGTGGACGTCCCCGTCTGGAGGCCGCGCTCGAGGAGGGCCACTTCGTGGAGCCCACGGTGGTGGCGCTCTCGCACGGACATCGCCTCATGCGCGACGAGCTGTTCCTGCCCTTCGTCGGCGTGACGCGCTTCTCGACGTTGGACGAGGCGCTCCTGCGGGCCAATGACTGCGACTACGGCCTCACCGCCGGCATCTTCAGCCGCGATGCCGAGGACGTGGAGCGCTTCATGGCCCAGGCCGAGGCGGGCGTCCTCTACGCCAACCGCCGCACGGGCGCGACGACGGGCGCGTGGCCCGGCGTGCAGTCCTTCTGCGGTTGGAAGGGCAGCGGCGGGTCCGGCAAGGGCGGCTGCGGCCCCTACTACGTCGCTCAATTCATGCGCGAGCAGGCGCAGACACGGATGGGCTGACGCCCTCGACAGGAGACCCCCATGACCATGCTCCATCCCGAAGTGAAGACCGCCCTGCCGGGGCCGAAGGCGCGCGCCATCATCGAACTGGACCAGCGCTTCAGCTCGCCCTCGTACATCAAGGAGTACCCGCTCGTCGTCGAGCGCGGCGAGGGCCCCTGGGTCCACGACGTCGACGGCAACCGCTTCCTCGACTTCATGGCGGGCATCGCCGTGGCCTCCACGGGCCACGCGCATCCGCACGTGGTGAAGGCCGTCCAGGAGGCCGCGGGCCGCTTCCTGCACATCTGCGGCACGGACTTCTACTACGACGCCTTCTCGAAGCTCTGCGCCAGGCTCGCCGGCTACCTGCCCGAGATGGGACCCAAGAAGGTCTTCCTCACCAACTCCGGCACGGAGGCGGTCGAGGGCGCCATCAAGCTCGCGCGGCACCACACGCGCCGCCAGTACATCGTCGCCTTCAAGGGCGGCTTCCATGGGCGGACCTACGGCGCCATCTCGCTCAACTCATCGAAGGTGGCCCAGCGCGCCTTCTTCGGGCCGCTCCTGCCCGGCGTCATCCACGTCCCGTACGCGAATCCGTACCGCTGTCCCAACGGCTGCGCGCCCCAGACGTGCGGCGACGCGTGCAACCCGGCCCTGGCGCTGGAGCGCGAGTGGTTCGTCAACCACGTGGACCCGCGCGAGGTGGCCGCCATCTTCGTGGAGCCCATCCTGGGCGAGGGCGGCTACGTGGTGCCCCCGACGAGCTTCCTGAAGGAGCTGCGGCGCATCTGCGACACGCACGGCATCCTGCTCGTGTTCGACGAGGTGCAGTCGGGCATCGGCCGCACCGGGCACATGTTCGCGGCGGAGCACTTCGGCGTGATGCCGGACATCCTGCTGTCCGCCAAGGGCATCGCCTCCGGCATGCCGCTGGGCGCCATCATCGCCAAGGAGTCGGTGATGACGTGGCCGCGCGGCTCGCACGGCAGCACCTATGGCGGCAACCCCGTGTGCTGCGCGGCGGCGCTCGCCACGCTGGACGTGGTGGAGGGGCTGCTCGACTCCGTGCGCGCCACCGGTGCGCTGCTCCAACTTGGGCTGCGGGAGCTGCAGTCACGCCACCCCGTCATCGGCGACGTGCGCGGCGTGGGCCTCATGGTGGGCGCGGAGTTCGTGGACCCCGCGACGCGCGAGCCCGCGAGCGCCTACGTGGGCGAGCTGGAGCAGCTCGCGTTCCGCAAGGGCCTGCTGCTCTTGTCGTGTGGCAAGTCCACCATCCGCTTCGCGCCGCCGCTCGTCGTCGGTGAGCACGAGGTGGCCGTCATGCTGCGCATCCTCGACGCGTGCCTGGGCGAGCTGTCGCTCGACCTGTCCAGGGCCGCGCCCGCCCGGGCCACGGCGGGGGTGAAGCTGTGAAGCCAGGGGCCGTGGACAAGCGCTGCTCCATGCGCGAGGCCATCTCGGCCAGCGTCAAGGACGGCAGCTCCATCGTCATCGACGGCTTCACGCACCTCATCTGCTTCGCCGCGGGCCACGAAATCATCCGCCAGGGCGTGAAGGACCTCACCGCCATCCGGCTCACCCCGGACCTGGTCTACGACCAGCTCATCGAGGCGGGCGCGGTGAAGAAGCTGGTCTTCAGCTGGGCGGGCAACCCCGGCGTGGGCAGCCTGCACGCGCTCCGCCGCCGCGGCGAGGCGTCCTCCTCCGAGCGGCTGGAGCTGGAGGAGTACTCGCACTTCGGGCTGCTCTCGCGCTTCCTCGCCGCGAGCGCGGGGCTGCCGTTCTGGCCGCTGAGCAACTACCAGGGCGCGGACATCGCGCGGGTGAACCCGGCCATCAAGACGGTGCGCTGTCCGTACACGGAGCGGGAGCTGGCCACCGTGCCCGCGCTCCACCCGGACGTGGCCATCATCCACTGCCAGCGCGCGGACATGGAGGGCAACGCGCAGGTGTGGGGCCTGCTCGGCTCGCAGAAGGAGGTGGCCTTCGCCGCGCGCAAGGTCATCGTCGTGGCCGAACAGATCGTCCCCACCGAGGTCATCCGCAAGGACCCCAACCGCACGCTGGTGCCCGGCATCATCGTGAGCCACGTGGTGCACGAGCCCTGGGGCTGTCACCCCAGCTTCGTGCAGGGCTTCCATGACCGGGACAACGACTTCTACGTGAAGTGGGAGGACATCTCCCGCAAGCCGGAGACGTACCGCGCCTGGCTGGAGGAGTTCGTTTACGGCGTGAAGGACCGTCAGGGCTACCTGGCGAAGCTGGAGACGGGGTTGCTCGACAAGCTGCGCGCGAAGGCTCGCGTCTGCGAGGGGGTGGACTATGGGTACTGAGAACAACGTCTCCACCGCGTCCGAGCGGATGGCGTGGCGCGCGGCCCAGGAACTCCACGACGGTGACGTGGTCTTCGTGGGCATCGGCCTGCCCAACCTCGCGTGCAACCTGGCGCGGGCCACGCATGCGCCGGGCCTGTTCATGATCTACGAGTCTGGCGCCGTGGGCGCGATTCCCGAGCGGCTGCCCGTGTCCATCGGCGACCCGTCGCTCGTCACGGACTCGCTGGCCGTGGTGGGGCAGGCGGACATCTTCCAGTGCCTGCTCCAGCGCGGGCTCATCGAGGTGGGCTTCCTGGGCGGCGCGCAGGTGGACCGGTGGGGGAACATCAACACCACCGTCATCGGCGACTACGCGAACCCCAAGGTGCGCCTGCCCGGCAGCGGCGGCGCGTGTGAAATCGCGGTGCACGCGCGGCGGCTGCTCATCGTCATGCGCATGGGCCCGCGGACCTTCGTTGAGAAGTGCGACTTCATCACGAGCCCGGGCCACCGGATGAACGGCAGGACGCGCGCGGAGCTGGGCCTGCCCGGCGGTGGCCCCACGCGCATCATCACGGACCTGGGCGTGCTCGACTTCGACGCCACCGGCGAGGCCGTGCTGTCCGAGGTCTATCCCGGCGTGACACCCGAGCAGGTGCGCGCCGCCTGTGGCTGGCCGCTGCGCGTCGCCGACTCCGTGCGCACCACGGGCGAGCCCGACCTGTCCGTGCTGTCGCTCCTGCGCGAGCGACTGGACCCGCAGCGCCTCTATCTCTGAACGCATCCCCAGGAGCCCCTTCCCATGGCAGAGGCCTTCATCGTCGACGCGGTCCGTACCCCCATCGGTCGATTCCGAGGCGCGCTCAAGGGCGTGCGGCCGGATGACCTCGCCGCGCACGTGCTGCGCGCGGTGCTCGAGCGCAACGCATTGGATGGCGCGCGCGTCGACGAGGTGTTCCTCGGCTGCGCGAACCAGGCGGGCGAGGACAACCGCAACGTGGCGCGCATGTCGCTGCTGCTCGCGGGCCTGCCGCACTCGGTGCCCGGCGTCACCGTCAACCGCCTGTGCGCCAGCGGCCTGGAGGCCATCATCCAGGGCTGCCGCATGATTCGGCTGGGTGAGGCGGACATCGTGCTCGCCGGCGGCGTGGAGTCGATGACGCGCGCACCGTGGTCCATGCCCAAGCCCGAGGACGGCTTCCCCTCCGGCAGGTGGGAGGCGTGGGACACCGCCCTGGGCTGGCGCTATCCGAACCCGAGGCTCGCCGCCCTGTTCCCGCTGGAGCAGATGGGCGAGACGGCGGAGAACGTGGCCGAGCAGTGGGGCATCGCCCGCGAGGCGCAGGACGGCTTCGCGCTCGCCTCGCACCGCAAGGCCGTGGCCGCGCAGGCGGAGGGCCGCTTTGCTCGCGAGCTCATCGCCGTGGACGTGCCCCAGGCGAAGGGGGCTCCCGTGCGTGTCCAGGTGGACGAGGGGCCTCGCGCGGACACGTCGTTGGAGCGGCTGTCCGGCTTGAAGGCCGCGTTCCGCGCGGGAGGCAGCGTGACGGCGGGCAACTCCTCCACGCTGAACGATGGCGCGTCGGCGGTGCTGCTCATGAGCGAGGCGGCGCTGAAGTCCTCGGGCGCCACGCCGCTGGCGCGCTTCGTGAGCAGCGCGAGCGTGGGCGTGGACCCGCGCACCATGGGCATGGGGCCGGTGGGCGCGTCGCGCGCGGCGCTGGAGCGCGCGGGGTGGAGCGTGGACTCCGTGGACCTGGTGGAGCTCAACGAGGCCTTCGCCGCGCAGGCCCTGGCGTGCATGCGCGAGCTGAGGCTCCCGTCGGAGAAGGTCAACGTCAACGGCGGCGCCATCGCGCTGGGGCATCCGCTGGGCTCCAGCGGGGCGCGCATCGTCACCACGCTGGTGCACGAGCTGGGGCGTCAGGGCGCGCGAAGGGGCCTCGCCTCGCTGTGTGTCGGCGTGGGGCAGGGGCTGGCGCTGACGGTGGAGCGCTGATGCGAATCGAAGACCTGCGTCACGAAGCCCGGGAGGAGCACTTGTCCGCCACGCTGCACATCTACCCCGCGACGGAGGCGATGCCCTGGCACTACCACTTCGATTGCCCACACGGGCACGAGGAGTCCGGCACGCTCGAGTCGCTCGACGCGCTGGCGGACGTGCTGCGCCGCTGGGGCCGCCACCTGGTGGACCTGCCGTGGACGGTGCTGCCCACCTTCGGTGGCGCGGCGCCAGCCCGCACCGAAGGGGTGTGGAGCTGGGATGACTCGCGCGTGCTCGTGGGCTCGGATGTCCACGCGCTGACGCTGTGCCCTCGCGAGCAGACGTAGGGCGCCAGATGCCCTTCATCCGGCAAGCATCGCAAACGGGGCCGCGACGGCGGACATAGCCTCTTGCGCCTCACGACTCCCGGCGGGGGGCGCCTTGCGCCGGAGCGTTCGAGAGGAGCGACCATGTTGCGTCTGTCCTTCGTCGTATCGGCCTCCATGCTGTTGGCTGTCCTGGGGGGGTGTGACGACCCGGACCCCAGGCCCGAGCCCGAGCCGGGCCCCGAGCTGTCCGAGACGCCGCTGTGGCAGGTGAAGGGCACCATGACCGAGGCGGGGGAGTGCTTCGGCGGCTCGGTGGCGCTCGCGGACTTCGATGGCGATGGCCAGAAGGACCTGGTGGTCGGCTCATTGCCCTGTCAGGTGCTGCTCGCCCCCACGCGCCATCCCGGGGGCGTGTACCTCTTCAAGGGGCAGCCTCCCTACTTCTCCACCGAGGCCGCGTCCGCGCGGATGAGCTGGACGAACACGCATCCCCAGACCTCCGGGACGCAGCTGCGCGTGAGGACGGGCGAGGTGAACGGGGATGGGTTCGCGGACCTGCTCGTCCAGGGGCGCTATGGCAGCCAGGTCTTCCTGGGGCAGGCGGACCTGAAGGCGATGCTGGCCGCGCCCGCCTTCCGCGCGCCGGGCAATGGCCTCTTCCTCAGCAGCCTCTTCGCGGACCTGGATGGGGACGGACGCGACGACCTCATCGTGAGCCGCGCCAACGAACAGAGCTTCTACCGGGCGACCCCGGGCTCGGAGCAGGGCCCCTTCACCCTGGTGCACTCCCGCCCGGGCTACTACGCCATCGAGGTGGTGGAGGACTTGAACGGGGACGGCGCCGACGACGTGCTCATGACCACGGAGACGGGAGGTCGCGCGTACTTCCTGGGGTGCAAGCCGGGCAGCACCTTCGCGTGTCAGGGCCTGCTGTCCGCCGAGCCCGTGCGCCAGGAGCCCTTCGAGGGCCTGGGCTATCGGCTCCCGGACATGAACGGGGACGGGCACCGGGAGGCCGTCGCCTCCGCGGACAACGGGCCGTACTCCGTGCACCTGTCCGAGCCCGATGGGACGTACGCGTCGACCGCCATCTGGTCCACGCAGGGGGACCCGGCCTTCCCGCTGCTGGGCAGCTTCCAGGCCGTGGGCGACCTGGACGGCGACGGTCACCGCCAGGACTTCGTGATGGGCTCCCTGGGGCGGCTCTACTTCTTCTCGCCCAAGGAGGACCTCTCGCAGTCGCTCCACCCCGTCTGGGCATGGCCTCGCGCGGACACCATCCCCAACGGCTATGAGAACTATCGGCGCTACAGCGTCGCGGTGCCCGGGGACCTCGACGGCGATGGCCGTGATGACCTGGTGGTCGCCTCCGTGCCGACCGGGGACCTGCTGGAGCATCCCCTCGGGGACGTGTCCGTCTTCTCCGGAGGGCGCGTGCCGAAGTCGCCGGCGGAGCCTCCGCACCTGATGGCCGCCAGGTCCTGCGGCCTGAACCTGGACCCGGTGAACGGCAAGCCCGACCTCACGGTGGACCAGGACGTGCTCGAGCGCACCGCGCACGTGACGTGGAAGACCTTCGCCGCCGACTCCTGCGAGGTGCGGGAGCAGTGCGTGATTGCGCCGGGCCGCCGCAAGCTGCTTCGCTTCAGCACCTCCATCATGAACCTGGGCAACAAGGCCGCCATCTTCCCGCCCATCGAGGAGAACCCGGACCTGTATGTCTTCGACGAGTGCCATGGCCATCACCACCTGGCGAACTTCGCCGCGTACGAGCTGCGCGACGCCCAGGGCCACCAGGTGATGTCCGGCCGCAAGCAGGGCTACGCGCTGGTGGACGTGCAGAGCTACTGCTCGGACGCCGAGCCCTGGAACTACTACGAGCCGATGGGCATCTCCGCGGGCTGGTCGGACATCTACACGCTCGACGTGCCGTGCCAGTGGGTGGACGTCACGGACGTGCCGGACGGCACCTACACCTTCCAGGTCAGCGTGGACACGCGCGACATCGTCGAGGAGGCGACGGTGCACCCCAACACCGTGTCCTTCCCGGTGCGCCTGCAGGGAGACACGGTGACGGTGCTGCCGTAATGCTGCGGGGCCATGAGCCCCGAGCGCCCGCTGTACCTGGACCACAACGCCACCACCCCCGTGGACCCGGAGGTGGTGGACGCCATGCTGCCGTACCTGCGCGAGCACTTCGGCAACCCCTCCAGCGGACATGCGTACGGCCGCCGTGCCCACGCGGCGCTGGAGGAGGCCCGCCGCAAGGTCGCCGCGCTCATCGGCGCGAGGCCCGACGAGGTGTTCTTCACCTCCGGCGGCACGGAGGCCAACAACCTGGCCATCCGAGGCACCGCCGAGGCCCGCGCGGACCGGCGCCACCTGCTCACCTCCGTCATCGAGCACCCCGCCACGAAGCTGCCCTGCGACGCGCTCGAGTGGCGCGGCTGGCGCGTGACGTGGCTGCCCGTGGACGCACAAGGGCGCGTGCGCGTGGAGGACGCCCGCGAGGCGCTGGACGCGGCGGGCGGCGAAACCGCCCTCGTGTCACTGATGCACTCCAATAACGAAACGGGCGTGCTGCAGCCGGTGGCGGACCTCGCGGCCCTCGCGCGTCGTCATGGTGCCAGCGTGCACACGGACGCGGCGCAGTCGGTGGGCAAGGTGCCGGTGGACGTGACGGCGCTCGGCGTGGACCTGCTCACGCTGGTGGGCCACAAGCTGCGTGCCCCCAAGGGCGTGGGCGCGCTGTACGTGCGACAGGGCACGCCGCTCCGGGCCGTCACGCTCGGCGGCGGGCAGGAGCGGGGGCTGAGGCCCGGCACGGAGAACGTCCCATACGCCGTGGGGCTGGGCGTCGCGTGTGAGCTGGCGGGCCGGCGGCTCGCCCAGGGCACCCAGGCGCTGCTCGCGCTGCGCGAGCGGCTGTGGACCGGACTGCGAGACGCGGTGCCGGGGCTGGCCCTGAGCGGGCAGGACGCCGAGCGGCTGCCCAACACGCTCAACGTCCGCTTTCCCGGGGTTCGGGGTGGGGCGGTGCTGGCGGCGACGCCGGAGGTGGCCGCGTCCACCGGCTCGGCGTGCCATGACGGGGGCGAGACGGCGTCGCCCGTGCTCCGGGCCATGGGAATCCCGGAAGCGGACGCCCTGGGGGCGGTGCGCTTGTCCCTCGGACCGGACACCACCCAGGAAGAAGTCGCGCGGGCGGTGGTTGTGCTCGCGCGCGGGTGGAAGCAGGTGGCGGGCTGAAAACTTCCGTGCAATCACCCGACCTCGTCCGGCGTAGGGCGTTCTACCGGGGCAGGCCAACGGTGCGGCGCCACCCACCGGCGCGAGAGGGTTTCACGTGAGCTTCAGGGTCGACGTGTGGGAGGGAGGGCGCATCGCGCTGTTCTCCCTGCGGGCCAACCGGCTGCGCACGGTGCTGACGACGGTGGGCATTGGCGTGGGCGTGTGCACGCTGCTGGCCATCGTCGGCATCATCCAGGGAATCAACCAGTCCTTCGCGGACCAGCTCGCGCAAATCGGCGCGAACACGCTCCAGGTGTCCAAGTTCCCCTGGACCATGCGTGGAGACTGGTGGGAGTACCGCAACCGGAAGAACCTGTCGGCGGACCTGGTGGAGCCCATCCTCCAGGCCTCCGAGCACGTGGTGGCCGCCGCTCCGCTCTACTACGACCGGGTGGAGGCGCGCTTCCTGGAGCGGCGCATGGCGTCGGTGACGGCGCTGGGGACCACGGCGGACTACGCCATCATCTCCTCGTTCACGGTGGACAAGGGCCGCTTCCTGACGGAGGCGGACGTGGACAACCGGGCGCAGGTGGCGGTCATCGGCGCGGAGCTGGCGCGCACGCTGTTCCCGGGCCTGGACCCGGTGGGCCACCGCATCATCCTGGGCTCCAAGCCCTACCGCGTGGTGGGCTCGCTGGAGGCCAAGGGCACCATCCTGGGGGAGAACCAGGACACGGTGGTGGTGGTGCCCTTCCGCACCTTCCAGGCGGACTTCGGCAAGCGCAACTCGCCCAACATCGCGGTGTCGGTGGACTCGCCGGACAACGTGCTCAAGGTGCAGGACCAGCTCACCGTGGCGCTGCGGCGTGAGCGCAGGACGCCGCCGGAGGCGAAGGACGACTTCGCCATCAACCGGCCGGAGCAGCTGGCCAACATGTACGCGCAGCTCACCGGCGCGCTCTACGGCGCGGCCACGGGCGTGGGGCTGATTACCCTGCTGGTGGGAGGCATCGGCATCATGAACATCATGCTGGTGTCGGTGCGCGAGCGGACGCGGGAGATCGGCGTGCGCCGCGCGCTGGGGGCCAAGAAGCGCACCATCATCATCCAGTTCCTGATGGAGGCGGCCAGCGTGTCCGCGGTGGGCGGGACGCTGGGGACGGTGGTGGGGTTGGGGCTGGCGAAGACGGTGTCGTTCATCACGCCGCTGGCCGCGACGGTGGAGCCGTTGACGGTGGCGGGCGGCGTGGGGTTCGCGGCGATGGTGGGCCTGCTGTTCGGCATCTGGCCCGCGGCGCGCGCGGCGAACCTGGACCCGGTGGAAGCGCTCCGCCACGACTGAGGACGACTGCCCATGATGGCCTTGCTGGACACCTTGCGGCTGGCGTTCGGGACGTTCGTCTCCAACCCGCTGCGCTCCTTCCTGACGCTGCTGGGCATCGTCATCGGCGCCACCACGGTGGTGTCGATGATGGGTCTCATCGAGGGCCTGCGAATCCAGGTGAACGAGAACCTGTCGGAGCTGGGCGCCAACTGCTTCCAGGTGCAGCGGCTGCCCTTCGGCGCGGGCAACCTGTCGCTGGCGGAGCTGTCGCGCCGGCCGCGCTTCACGCATGAGGACCTGGAGGCCATCCGCGAGCTGCCTTCGGTGCTGACGGCCGCGGGGGAGGACTCGTCCGGTGGCCTGAAGGCGTCCACGCAGCTGCGCGAGTCGCGGGCGAACGTGAGCGTGTGGTCGGGGACGCCGGAGTACTTCCAGACGAACTCCGTGGTGGTGGCGCACGGGCGCGCCTTCACGCAGACGGAGTACCTGGATGGCAGGCGGGTGGCGGTCATCGGCCCGGACCTGGCGGAGACGCTGTGGCCCTCGCTGGACCCGCTGGGCCAGTCGTTCCGCCTGAAGGGGCGCAACTTCATCGTGGTGGGCGTGCTCAAGCGCAAGGGCGGCTTCCTGGGCGGCAGCGGCCAGGACAACCAGGTGATGACGCCGCTGACGGCCTTCCGTCCGCTGTTCGGCGTGCGCGACTTCCGGGTGAGCATCCAGGCGACGTCCGCGGAGGTCGTCAAGCGCGCGCAGGACGAGGTGACGGTGCTGATGCGCCGGCGTCACAACCTCAAGCCGCTGGAGCCGGATGATTTCTTCGTGTTCTCCAACGAGAGCTCCACGGAGATGTTCAACAACATCTCGCAGGTGATTTCGGTGGCCAGCTTCGGCGTGTGCCTCTTGTCGCTGCTGGTGGGCGGCATCGGCATCCTGAACATCATGCTGGTGGCCGTGACGGAGCGGACGCGGGAGATTGGCATCCGCAAGGCGCTGGGCGCGAAGAAGCGGCGCATCCTGGCGCAGTTCGCCACGGAGGCGGTGGTGCTGTCCCTGGCGGGCGGCCTGCTCGGCGTGGCGCTGGGGGTGGGGCTGGCGCACCTGGCGCGCTGGGTGCTGGGCCTGCCCACCGAGGTGCCGGGCTGGGCCATTGGCCTGTCGCTGGCGATGAGCAGCGGCGTGGGCCTGGGCTTCGGAATCTATCCGGCCGCTCGCGCCGCGAAGCTGGACCCGGTGGAGGCGATGCGCACGGAGTAATGCGCCACCTGGCGCCGAGCCGTGTCTGGTGAAAAGGGGCCCGCCCGCGAGCGTTTCCGCGGACCGGGCCCCTTCCTATTCCACGCGCGAGGGCGTGGGGACTACGGGCAGGGCGCCGTGCAGATGAGCTGGCCGGTGATGGGGTGCTTGTAACAGAACGGCGCGCACTCGGACTTCGGGGCGGGCTCGGTGGTGAAACCCGTGGTGACACCGAAGACAGCGGCGGCGGCGGTGAAGACGACGGCAACGCGGAGGTGCTTGAGAGCCTTCATTGGGGTGTGTCTCCAGACAGCGTGTCCGTACGGCCCGGCAAGAATGGCGCTGGGCGTAATTAATGACAACTAAGAAATTGAGAACATCTCTGCGCGTGTGGCTTTGCTGGTGAGACACGCACAACGCGCGCCGGTGAGACATCCTGGATTGGAGAGGGATTGCGGCGCGCTTGTAACTATCGCGTGGGTTGGTGCGAGCGGGGACCGCCGCCGGCCCACTGGTAGCCGAGCGTCGCGCCGGAGCCGACGAAGGCCAGGGCGATGAGCTGGCGCACGGCCTGGAGGCGGGTGCTGGGCTCGGAGAGCTTCGTCAGCAGGCCGTCGACGGCGGCGGCCAGGAGGGTGCCCGCGGCGGCGCCAGCGAGGGCTCCGACGTAGGCGTCGGCCCTGTCCTCGCTGCGGCCGAACGCGAGCTCGCCCAGGCCCCAGGTCCCGAGCGCGGCGAGGGGCGGGGTGAGCAGGAGGCCTCCGCCGACGGCCGCGACCTCCAGGTCCATGAAGCGTCCGCTGCCCGGCGTGGCGGGGCGGAAGAAGAGCAGGCGCGAGGGCAGGTAGCCCCCGAGCATCCCCGTGGCCGTCTGCGCGCTCGTGGCGCCCAGGCGTGTGTCCCCGCCGACGCGGGTTGCGCCCCAGATGCCGGTGAGCGGGAGCAGCGCGAGGCCGCCGTGCGCGACCCAGGCGCCCGTGGAGAGGGGCGCGTCCTCGGGACGGGTGGGCTGGTACGTGCTGCTCGCGCCGAGCGGAGGCGGGGTGGTGGGCTCCAGCCGAGAGGCTCTCAGCGGGACATCGGCGCGGGACTCACGGGGCGCGACGAGGCTCGCGCCCACGAGGAGCCAGGTGCTCAAGAGGACGAGATGTCGTGACATGCGCGCTCGGGCCGTGAGGAAGAACGGGAGGGTGCTCACGTGGATGCACCCGCTCCACCTCGCCCCGGGGCCGAGTGACGTGCGTCACACACTGTCCTCGCGCCCGGGTGTTGTCCGGTGGACGCCGTGCGCGTGCGCTCGGTGTCACCAGACAGGTGCCGCGACAGGGGAGCGCCATTAGCTTCCCAAGGTGAAGCTGGCCTGCTCCGTGCTCGTCGCGTTGCTCGTCGCCGGGTGCCCTGCTCCGAATCATCGGCACGACCTCCGGCTGCGCGCGCTGCCCACCGCAGCGGATGAGACGCGCTCGCTGGCCTTCTTCCAGTCGCTCGGCGTCGCGCTCACGCCCGGCCACCACGTGGAGCTGGTGGAGAACGGCCGCGTCTTCGATGTGCTCGACGAGGAGATTCGCGCCGCGCGCTCCAGCATCCACATCGCCAGCTACATCTGGCGCCCGGGTGAGCCCTCGGAGCGACTGGTGCGCGCGCTGCGCGAGCGACAGCCCGGGGTCGCGTGCCGCGTGCTCGTGGACCCGCTGGGCAGCGTCAACTTCGACTCCGTGGGCATCGCGCTCGCGAACGCGGGCTGCGAGGTGCGCATCTTCCGTCCCATCCAGGGCGCCATGCCCTCGCTCGACGCCGCGCGCATCAAGACACGCCTGCACCGCAAGCTCGTGGTGCGCGACGGCGAGGTCGGCGTCACCGGAGGCTTCGGCATCTGGCGCAGCTGGCTCGGCGACGCGGAGGGGCCGGAGTACTGGCGCGACATGAGCGTGCGCGCCGAGGGCCCCGCCGTGCGCGAGATGCAGGTGGCCTTCGCGCAGAACTGGCAGGAGGCGGGCGGAGACTTCCTTCCACCCGAGGCCTTCCCGGAGCTCGCCTCCCGAGGTGAGGCCCGCGCGGGCTTCGTCGCGAGCACGCAGAACCGCTTCCTCTCCGACGCGCGCCGCATGACGCTGCTCACCATCGCCGCCGCGAGGCGACGCCTCTGGATTTCAAACTCGTACTTCATCCCCTCCGACGCCATCGGCGACATGCTGCTGGAGAAGGTGAAGCAGGGCGTGGACGTGCGGGTGCTCGTGCCCGGGCGACATCACGACATCGCGCCGGTGCACGCCGCGCAGCGCGCGTCCTACGCGAGGCTGCTCGAGGGCGGGGTGCGCATCTGGGAGTACGAGCTGTCGATGATGCACTCCAAGACGATGCTCGTGGACGAGGACCTGTCCGTGGTGGGCTCGACGAACCTGGACCCGCTGGCGCTGAGCACCTCGGACGAGTGCTCGCTGGTGGTGGAGGACCCGGCGCTGGCCGCGTCGCTCGCCGCGGCGTTCGAGAAGGACATGCTCCACTCGCGCGAAATCCACTGGGACGGCTGGCGCCGCCGGGGACTGCTGCAGCGGCTGGGCGAGAAGCTGCCGTGGCTCATCGGCGACTATCTCTGAGGCACACCTCAGAACCGGAACGACGTGCCCAACTGGAGGAGTGGCTCCTCGGCCTCCCACGATTCGGTCCGCGGCGCGGCGGCGGGGCTGCACATCCCGAAGGGGCAGAGCAGGATCGGAGGTGGATAGGTCGTCCTGCGTGTCCGCGTGGACTGGACGCCCACGCCGAGCGACAGGTGCCACCGGGTGCTCAGTGGATGGGAGTAACCCACGAGCCCTCCGAAGGAGCTGCGCCTGCCGAACGTGTCGTCGCCCACGGTGAACAGGGTGTAGCTCGCCTGCGCCGCGACGAAGACACCTTCCTGGAACGTCTCGCCGAAGAAGACGCGGCTGCCCACCTGCGCGCCCACGAGGTTGATGTCCGGGCCGAAGTGGGTGCCGCCGAAGAACGACAGGTGCCGGAAGGGCTGATGCTCCATGCTCACCATGAGGAGGGGGAGCTCGGCCCGTGTCCGGTCGAAGCTCCAGGAGTGGCCTCGCGCCCCGACGTTCACCGCCCAGTTCCGGGACTCGAGGTTGGAGGGCGCGGGCTCGGAGGGGTGCGGTGGGGGGCTGGTGTCCCCCTGGGCTCGGGCGAGGAGGGGCAGGGCGACGAGTCCGCTCAGGAGGCCGTGACGCAACGAGCTCAAGTTCATGGTGGCGTGGCCCCAGGGCAAAGGGTGTGCCGGGCGCAACCCGGCGGGATGACAACCCCCGGGACGCGCGAAGTGAGCAAGTCGGTGCACAAACGCGAAGCGCGCTTCGCGAGGCACCGCGTCTTCCAGGTGGCGCTGCTCACGTCAGACCGACGGTGTCGGCTCCGGGGCGTCCGCCTCGTGCGCGCGGTGCGTCGTCGGACGCGCGCCAGACAGTGACGCGCCACGCGTGGTAATGGCTGCGGGCATGAGCACCCAGGACGTGGTGGGGCGGGCCGTCATCCGAGAGATACGGCCCGAGGATGATGTGGCGGTGGGAGAGCTGCTGGTCGAGGCCTTCACCACCCAGTACGCGAAGAAGCTGCCGGAGGTGGTCTACACGGAGGAGCGCAAGCGCGAGCTGCGCGACGTGGCGGCTCGGCGGAAGGTTGCCTCGCTCCTGGTGGCGGAGCTCGATGGCGAGGTCGTCGGCACCGTGGCCCTCTTTCCTCCCGGCGCGCCGGGCTCGGAGGCGTGGCTGCCTCGCGCGGCGGACCTGCGGGGGCTGGCCACCGCGGTGAAGGTGCATGGCACCGGCCTGGCCCGGCCGCTGCTCGATGCCGCCGAGGCCCTGGCCCGGCGCTGGGGCGTGGACGCGGTGTGCCTGCACGTGCGTCGGGGCGCCGTCGGCGTCGCGCGCATGTACATGTCCCGCGGCTACGTGCGCGAGCCCGAGGGCGACATGGACCTGCCCACGGTGTTCCTCGAGGCGTACGTGCTGCGCCTGAAGTAGCCGTGCTCCGGTGGCCGCCGCCCTGATGACAACGGTCATCAGACCCTCGACGGCGGTCACCAGGAGCGCGCCCTCCTCGGCCCGTGGAATCGCGGACTTCCGCCGTGATTCCAGGGGCTTGGTGAGCTGTGGACCCTGGCACACCCCGTGCTCAAGGGAGCTGCATCGGCTGACCTGGCTCAGCCCTCGCAGCCCAGCCCCCGAGGACCTCGTCATGGCGCTCTCCCCCATCTCCCGCTCCGTCGCCTCCCCCGTCGCCCCCTCGCTGTCGTCCCGCGCCGAGTCGGTGTCGCAGGCGGCGCGGCCGACGCCGATGAACGCGCCCTCGGCCCCGTCCCTCTTCCAGAAAGACGGCTTCGAGACCGGTGGCCTCAAGAGCGCGGAGGGACTCCAGAAGCTGGTGAAGGTGCTCGCCTCGCAGCTCGAGGTCCTCAATGAGCTGGCGCAGGTGCTCGGTGGCGCGCAGGGCCAGGGCGGCACGGGCGTGCCCCCGCTGAGCGGCGCGCAGGGGCAGGGCGGCACGGGCGTGCCTCCGCTGGGTGGCGCGCAGGGGCCGGGCGCGCTCGCGGGCTGCGCCGAGACCTCCGCCGCGGCCCCGTCCCCGCAGGTCCCGAGCATCGGCGCCGAGGCGCCGTCGCCTTCGGGCAAGGCCGCGGCCCCGTCCCCCGGACAGCCCGCGGAGGCGGTCGGCGCGAAGCAGAAGGTCTCCGACTCGCAGGGCGCGAAGAAGGACGGCAACACGCTGTCGCTGCACAACGACGGCGACAAGCCGATGACCATCCAGTTCACGCCCAACGCGGGGGAGAAGGCGGTGGACCCGGTCACCCTCCAGCCGGGCGAGAACCGCACGGTGAAGTTCCCCGAGGGGTGGTCGGGCAACTTCCGCAGCACGTCGGGCGACGGCAAGAACGCCACGCTCGGTGAGGTGAAGTTCGACGGTGGCTTCGGGAAGACCTACTACGACGTCAGCTACATCGAGGGGCACAACACCGCGATGACGATGCAGCCCGCCAGCGGCGGCCGGACGTCCGGGACCCTGGAGAACCTGCTCTCCTCCGCGCCCGACGCCGTGAAGGCCCGAGGTGAGGACGGGTCGGTGTATGGCATCAAGAAGACCACCACCTCGGAGGTGAAGGACCCGGCGGTGGTAGACTTCTTCCGCAAGCACGTCGGCGCGGACCAGGGTTATGTCATCCCCACCGACGACGCGAGCACGCTGGGCAGTGGTGACAGCAACCTGGTCGTCCGCTTGAAGAACCTCACCTGAGTCCCACCGGCGCCGCGCGCGCCGGCCGTGTCCCCTCCATGAGCGTCCGCCTCCCGCCGAATGCCCCCCGCCCCGGAGTCCCCCCTCGGTCCGCGAGGGAGGAGGCGGCGCGAGAGCAGGCGAAGCCCGCGGAGGCGAAGAAGTCGGACAAGTCCACCCAGGCGAAGGGCACCGGAGGCAAGCCCGCGACGGGTGGGAAGACCGGGGCCCGCCCCGCCGAGGGTGAGCAGGCGCAGCAGGGCGCGCAGGGCGGCGTCCACCGCGACGGGATGGATGCCGGCGCCCAGCGCGGCGGCTCCGGCGGGCTCGAGGGCTTCACCCAGGGCGGCGCGGAGGCGCTCGGCACCGCGCCCCCGACGGGCACCTCCACGGGCATGGCGGCGAAGCCCGCGCAGGTGGCGACGCCCACGCCTGCGACGCAGCCGCAGCCGTCCACGCGCGCCGAGCAGCAGGCGCCTCCGACGCTGCAGCAGCCCGCGCGTGAGTCCACTTCGGCCCAGGCTCCGCGCGAGCGGGACCTCGCGGAGCGCGCGCCGCGCGAGGAGACGCCGGCCTCGCGGGAGGGCCGCGCGAGGGTGCGCGCCGCCGTGATGGACCGGCTGATGCGGGGCTACGCGGACCTGGAGGCCAAGCTCTCCCAGTTCGTCCAGGCCCCGGGGCGTCACCAGGGCGTCGTCACGGTGCCCATCATGATGAGCGAGAGCTCCGTCACGCTCGAGTTCTGGGCCGTGGCCGCCGGGACGGCCGATGACCGGGCCTTCCTGACCGAGGTGCTCGGTGTGCCGGCGAACGTGGATGACGCGTACCTGCTCGAGCTGTTGCGCGAGGAGATCCACCTCGCCTTCGACGTGTTCCAGCGCTCGGAGCCGGGCAAGCAGGCCCGCGCGGCGTACGAGGCGGTGCTCACGCGCTACGACGCGGCCCGCATCCAGCCCGTCATCGAGGGCCACGACGCCGGCCCGATGGTGTCCGAGTGCGCCCGGCTCCAGCTGTCGTGCGAGCCGGCCTTCACCCGCTCACTGCTCCTGTCCCCGCTCCAGCTCGCCGTCGCGCGCTTCGCCGACGAGGGCAGCGCCACGCAGGTGATGGTGGCCGGGCTGACGCTGCAGCAGCTGGGCTCGCTCGTGGGGCACCTGCGCACGCTCAACCCGCTGCTCAGCAACGCGCAGGTGCGCAACCTCCTGTTCCGCGCCTCCACGGATTTGAAGCTCGCGTTGCGAAAGCCACTGGGTGACGCGGAGGTGGAGCGCGTGCAGGAGCTCGCGAAGCAGCTCCTCCGGCTCCAGGCCGTGGAGTACCTCCACGTCTAGGCAGGCGTCGCGCCGACACCCGGTCGGCCCGAGACGCAGGTCCCGCTCCGCGCGTCCGTCCGCCAGCATTCGCGGCGAGCATGACGCGCGGCCCGGCTGAAGCCCTCCGCTCAGGAGGACTCGCGGGCGAAGGCGCCCTTGCGGGAGCCGCCGCCATCGGAGTTGCCCAGCGCCGTGGCAATCTCGCCGCCGCGCTGCGCGCGCTCGGCCTCGGTGGTGCCCTCGGCCTTCTCGACGACGAGCATGCCGCCGCCGTTGTGCTCGCTCCAGGCGGTGCCCACCGCGTCCTCGAGCGCCCCGGCGTCCATCTTCACGCTCTTGCCGGTCCCCGGGTCCTTCACCGTGTAGTTGCCCTGCGCGTCCTTGCCATCGACAGTGACCCAGTGCGCGCGGCCCTTGCCCGCGTCCTTCGCGTTCGGGTCCACCTTGTTGGAGTCCACCAGCACCGCGGCCTTGCCGTCGCGCGCCAGGGCTTCATCCATCAGCTTCTTGTCGAAGGAGCCGGAGGCCTGCGTCACCGCCGCGCCCTCGTGCGCAATCATGTTCGACAGCTCGTGCGGCGTCGTCCCGTCGCCGTTGGTGAAGCGCGACTCGAGCGAGTCCATCGTCTCCGTCGACGGCTTCGCGCCCGTGGTGCCCTTGTCCTTGCCCAGCATCACCGCCACCGCGGACCCGCAGTTGGAGTCCTTGGTCTGCTGGAGCACCGAAGCGCCGTCCGCGGGCCCGCCCAGCTGGGGCACCTTCATGGACGACAAGTCACTCACGCAGGCCACCTGCTGGGGCTGGGTGGCGGACGCCGTGCCCACCGCGCTGGCCAGCGCACCGAAGCGCTGCACCCACTCGCTCAGCTGCGCCTCCTGCGCGCCGTACGCATCCGTGGGCGCCTCCACCGGCGTCACCTCGGGGGCCGCCGCCGTGCCCGTCCCGGATGCTGCGGCCCCCGGCGCCGGCGTCACGTCGACGCGTGGCTGCTCGAGGGTCCTCACCAGGGTCGGAGAGAGGGGGATGCGCACGGGGGGCCTCCAGGGACAAAAGGGGTACGTGGTCATCCCACTCTAACCCGAAAGTCCCTCCGCGTTAAGAGTCCCGCCCCGTATCCAGGTCGTGCTTGCGCAGCAGTTTCTTCAAGTAGACACGGTCGATGTCCGCCTCGCGGGCGGCCCGGGAGATGTTCCCCTCGCAGCGCTCCAGTAGATTTTTCAGGTAGTCGCGCTCGAAGCCCTCGATGAGGCGCTCCTTGGCTTCCTTGAAGGGGAGGTCCAGCTCGACCTTGGCGCCCCCCTCCTCGCCGGAGGACTCCAGCTCCGGCAGGGCCTCCTCGCCCAGGTTGACCACCTGCTCCACCACGTTGCGCAGCTCGCGCACGTTGCCGGGCCAGGGGTACTGGGCCAGCAGCGCGCGCGTCTGGACCGACAGCGCGCTGGGCGCCCGGCCCGTCTGCTTGAGCATGTGGTCGATGAGCGCCGGGATGTCCTCGGGGCGCTCGCGCAGGGGCGGCAGGCTCACGCGCAGCACCGCGAGCCGGTGGAACAAGTCCCGCCGGAACTTCCCCTGCTGCACCGCCTGCTCCAGGTTCACGTGCGTGGCGGCCACCACGCGCATGTTCACGGAGATGTAGTCGTTGGCACCCACGCGCTTGACCTGCCGGCGCTCCAGCACGCGCAAGAGGCGCGGCTGCAGCTCCAGGGGCAGCTCGCCCACCTCGTCCAGGAACACCGTGCCGCCCTGGGCGCGCTCGAAGGCGCCCGCGCGGTCCGTCTGCGCGCTGGTGAACGCGCCCTTCACGTGGCCGAACAGCTCGCTCTCGATGAGCGTGGGCGGCACGCCCGCCAGGTCCACGATGACGAACGGGCCCTTCTTGCGCGGGCTCTGCTGGTGGATGGCCTCCGCGCACAGGTCCTTGCCCGTGCCCGTCTCGCCCTGGATGAGCACGTCCGCGCCGCCGGGGGCCAGCCGCTCCAGCAGCGTGAAGGCCTCGCGCATCTTGCGGCTCTGCCCGACGAGCGCCCCGAAGTGGTCCTTGTCCGACAGCAGGACGGCGCGCTCGCGCGTGTCCTCGGGCATCAGCTTCAGCTCGGTGGTGCCCAGGGTGATGACGGTGCCGGGGCGCAGCTCCAGGGACGTGAAGCGCAGCCGCTCGCAGAACGAGCCGTTGTGCGATTCCAGGTCCGTGGCCACCACGTGCTCGTCATGCACCTCCAGCCTCAGGTGCTGTCGGGACACGGCCTTGTCCGCCAGGACGATGTCGCACGTGGGCGCCTTGCCCACCACGTGCGTGCCCTGTCGGAGCGGATGCACCTTGCCGGAGTCCGGACCCGAGAGGATCCGGAGCACCATCTTCACCTGACCCGCCCGTCCGCGCGTCAGCGTGGCCGTGGCATCCAGGTTCGCCTCTTCCTCGTCCGGCGGCAGCGACACGAGGGCGGACGCTAGCACGCCCCGGCGGGGGTGCCACCTTCCACGCGTGTCACCGCTTCCGGGGGCGCACCAGCGCGCGCACCGGCCGCGCGGCCTTCTTCTCCTCGGGCAGGGAGGCGAGGAAGCCGTCCACCTCCCCCGCGCGCTCGGGCAGCTCCGCCTGGGTGAACCACCCCTTGGCCCGCGCGGCCTCCTCGCGCGCCTGGGGCACCTGCCCCGTCCGGGCCAGCGCCTTCGCCAGCGCGAAGCCGGACTCCGCCAGCGCGTCCGGGGGCGCGTCCGGGAAGCCCACGGCCTCGCGCAGCGGCTTCACGGCCTCGTCCGCGCGGCCCAGCCCGAGCAGCGCCTGGCCCACGCCGTCCAGGGAGAACTGCAGCTTGTCGTCGCCCGCGGGCAGCACCTTCTGCTTCATCGCGAGCGCGCGCTCATACGTCTTCAGCGCGTCCTCGAAGCGGCGCAGGCCGAGCTGACACATGCCCAGCTCGTCGAGCGCCTCCGCCAGCTTCAGGTTGTCCGCGCCGTAGATGGCCTGGAGGATGTCCGCCGCCGCCTGCGCGTGGGGCAGGGCCTTGTCGTCCTGCCCCTGCTCGCGCAGCGTCATGGACAACAGGCCGTGGCGCCGGGCCACGTCGGGGTGCTGCGGGCCCATGGCGGCGGTGGTCTTCTGGAGCGCGTCCTCCATCAGCCTCAGCGCGAGCGCCGAGTCACCGAGCGAGTTCACCACGTGCGCGAGCAGGAACGTGGTGCGCGCGCGCTTGGGGTGCTCCTCCGGCAGCGCCCTCGCGTAGAGCGCGCGGGCCTCCTCCACGCGCGCCTTGGCCACGTCGTACTGCTCCTGGGTGATGGCCAGGTTGGCTTGATTGACGCGCACGTCGCCCAGCAGCACGGCGTCTCCGCCCATGCGCTCCAGGGTGGCCTCGGCCAGCTCGCCCCAGCGCGCCGCGGGCTCGAAGTGCTCGAGTCCATCCTCCACGAAGAGCAGCTTGTTGAGCGCCGTCACCTTCAGCCGGTCCGCGTGGCCGGCCTCCGCGTCGAACACCGCGCGCGACAGCAGCTTCGCGGCCTCGGCGGAATCGCCCGTCTGCTCCAGCAGCCAGCCGTTCAGGTACCGCGCCTCGGAGCGCAGCGGCAGGTAGCCGGTGGCCTCGACGGGGGCCATCAGCGGTTGGATGGCCTCCAGGGCCTGGGGGTGTCTGCCCGCGTCCATGAGCGCGCGCACGTGGGAGAGCTTCTCCTCCAACAGCTCGATGTCCGCGCGGCGCAGCGGGTCCGAGGGCCGTCGCTGCGCCGAGGCCAGCGCCTCCGCGTCCTCGCACTCCCACAGCGAGGGCAGGGCGAGCGCCGCGTCCAGCGACTTCTCCACCATCGCCGCGTCCGCGCTCGACAGCAGCTCCACCGTGGCGCGGAAGTCCTTGCGCCGACGCTCCAGGCACACGAGCTGCCGGTCCAACTGCTCCTCGGGCTTCACGCCCTGCACCTGGGTGGCCTCGCACGCCTGCACGCGCTGCTGCTTCCACGCCTGGGCGTAGTCTTCCAGGGCGTGCGTCACGCGCTCGGCCATCGTCTTCGCGAAGGGGCGGCCCGTGGCCTCGAACGCGGTGGCCAGCTTGTCGCGCGTGGAGGACGACCACGCCTCGTCCATCTGCGCGCCCGCGTCCACGCACGTGCGTGACTGGTGCCACACCGCGCCCGCCGTCAGCGCGAGCGTGGTGCCCAGCGCGCCCGCCGCCGTCGCCCACCGACGGCGCTGCAGCCGGTGGTGCTCCTGGGACAGCGCCTCCAGCAGCGCGGACATCGAGGGGAAGCGCTGGTCGGCCTCCAGCGACAGGCCGCGCAGCACGGCGTCGCGCACCCAGCCGGGCACCTTCGAGTCGCGCGGCGGCTCGCGCACCGCGAGCGGAGGCGGCCGCGTGGAGGAGGTCGCCAGGGCGCCCCGGGGCGTGGCGAGCGACTCGGTGCGCCCGCCGGCCTCGACCATGCTGGAGATGACGTAGGCGCGCACGCTCCCCGGGTCGAAGGGGCGCGCGCCATAGAGCGCGCCGTACAGCGCGGCGCAGAAGCTGAACTGGTCCGTGCGCCCGTCCAGCGTCGCGCCCCGGAACTGCTCCGGGGACATGTAGTTGGGCGTGCCCACCAGCGCGCCATGTCCGGTGAGCGTGGTGTCCAGCATGCGCCGACCGGAGGCGAGCGTCTCGCGGGTCTCCTCGGGGAGCGGGTCCTCCTCGCGCAGCTCGCCGATGGGACGCGCCAGGCCGAAGTCCATCACGTACACGCGGCCCGCGCGGCTGATGAGCACGTTGGCCGGCTTGAAGTCGCGGTGCACCAGCCCCGCCGCGTGCGCGGCCTCCAGGCCCCGGCCCGCGTCCACGTAGCGCGTGAGGATTTCGCGCCACGAGCGCGGCGACTCCTTCAGCCACGACGCCAGCGTGCCGCCGTCCACCAGCTCCATCGCGACGAAGACCTGGTCGCCCCACATGCCCACGTCGAACACCGGGATGACGTGCGGGTGGGAGACGCGCGCCATGGCCTGCGCCTCGCGCAAGAGCCGCGCCCGCGCCTCCTCGGACTCGTCGTGGCGTCCGTCCGGATGCAGCAGCTTGAGCGCCACCTTCCGGTCCAGGTCCGGGTCATAGGCCGCGTACACCACGCCCATGCCGCCCTGGCCCAGTCGGCGCAACAGCACATACCGGCCCACCTGGGAGAACGGCGGCGCCCGGCGGCGCGCCTCGTCCGGCCCCGTGGCGGAATCGTCACCGTGGGAGCTCGAGCCCACATCCCGATCTCCAGTGCCATAGGAGCGCGAGCCCGCACCTCGGGCCCCCGTCCCGTGGGAGCCCGCGCCCGGGCCCTCCGCGCCCAGGGACGCCGTCCCCTCGAGCTTGTCGCCCGTGCCCAGGGACATCGTCCCTTCGGGCTCGCCGCCCGTGCCCAGGGACATCGTCCCTTCGAGCTTGTCGCCCGTGCCCAGGGACATCGTCCCCTCGTCCTCGCCGCCCGTGCCGGCGGAGCCCTCGCCCCTGTCGCCTGTGTCGTTCTTGGTCATTCCTGGCGCACCCTTCCCCCGAGTGTACCCAAGCTCTTTGGGACTCCCAGGTTCTCGCCGCCTCGCGTCAGTCGCCTGGCTGCTCCAGGACAGACGCGCCGACCGGGCGCGAGGTGTCCGCCGGGACCTCGTGCCCTCGGGTGAGGTCGGAGCACAGGCCGCGATGTGGGAAGGTCGCACCTGCGCGAAGGTCCCTCCAAGACCCCACGTCGACGGCGCCCAGGTCCTTGTGCCCACGCGAGGGAAGGCGCGAGCCTGGGTGGGCCATGTCCATCCGCAAGGACTACGTCGAGCGTCTCATCGAGCAGTTCGCCGCCGCGCTGGCGCGACTGCTCAAGGCCCGCCACGAGAAGCGCTTCGCCGACGCGGCGGCGCTCATCCGCTCGACGGCGCTCGACACGTTGGGGATGGAGTACGCGGCCCTGCTGATGGTGGACGCCGCGTCCACCGCGCGCCTGCTGGGCGACCCGCTGCGCGTGAAGGTGCTCGCGCGACTGGTGGCCGAGGACGGCGAGCTGCACCTGGAGCAGGGCGACTCCCAGAGGGCCACCGAGCGCTTCGAGTACGCGCTCGCGCTGTATGCCGAGGCGCGCCGCCTGGGCCTCCCCCATGACGCGGAGGACTCCGCCGTCCTCACCCGCCTGCGTGCGTGGTTGGGTCCCGGCGCGAGCGCTTGAAAGACAACACTGTCGCCTGAGTCCGCCCGCACCCGTCAATGAATGACGCGGCGCGGCCCATGACGCCATGCATTGAAGACCCCATGGGATGCCTTTGCGGGAGGCGGTCCTCTTCCCGACAGGTGGAGTGCTGGGGTGCAGGACAGTCGCCCGGCATTCTGGCGGGCGGCCCCGGGGGTGGGTTGCGGTGATGTCTGTGTTCGCGGCTACGATGAAGCGCACGTCCTCGTTGCCATGTCTGGGGTGTGCGCTTGTCGTTCGTCGAGCTTCCCGAGAGCGTCGTTCCGTGTCGAAACCTGGTGGGAGGCGAGTGGCTGCTGCCGCCGGGCGCGACGCTGCTGGATGTCCGCAGCCCCTACACCGGCACCGTCATCGGCCGGGTTCCCCTCACGCCCGCGGACGGTGTCGCGCAGGCGGTGGAGGCCGCGCGTCCCGCCGCCGCGCTGTGGAGGAGCCTCTCCCCGCGCGAGCGCACCCAGCCCCTGTTCCGCTTCCGGAGCCTGCTGGAGCGGGAGCTGGACCGGCTGTCGAACCTCGCCGCGAGCGAGGCGGGCAAGACGGTGGCGGAGGCGCGCGCCGGCGTGCTCAAGGGCCTGGAGGTGTGCGAGTTCGCGCTGTCCCTGCAGAACCTGGACAGCGGCGCGCACCTGGAGGTGAGCCGGGGCGTCACGTGTGAGCTGCGCCGCGAGCCCTTGGGCATCGTCGCGGGCATCACCCCGTTCAACTTCCCGGCGATGGTGCCCATGTGGCTGTTCCCCATCGCGGTGACGCTGGGCAACGCCTTCATCCTCAAGCCGTCGGAGAAGGTGCCCCTCACCGCGTGCGCGCTGGGCGAACTGATGCGCGAGGCGGGCTATCCCCCCGGCGTCTTCTCCGTCGTGCACGGCGGGCGCGAGACGGTGGACGCGCTGGTGGAGCACCCGGACGTCAAGGCGCTGGCCTTCGTGGGCTCGTCGGCCGTGGCGCGGCAGCTCTACGCGCGCGGAGGTGAGCGCGGCAAGCGCGTGCTCGCGCTGGGCGGCGCGAAGAACCACCTCATCGTCGCGCCGGACGCGGACCCGGACCTCACCGCGCAGGCCGTGGTGGACTCGTTCACCGGCTGCGCGGGCCAGCGCTGCATGGCGGGCAGCGTGCTCCTGGCGGTGGGCGACCTCGAGCCCTTGCTCCAGGACATCGCCCGGCGCGCCGCCCGGCTCGAGGTGGGCCCCGGCATGGGCGCCATCATCGACAAGGGCGCGGTGGAGCGGCTGGAGGCGGCCATCGCCCGCGCGGCGTCCGAGGGCGCGCGCCTCACGCTGGACGGGCGCGGCAAGCGTCCGGCGGGCGAGCAGTGGGCCGGCGGCAACTGGCTGGGCCCGTCCATCCTGGACCACGTGCGCCCGGACATGGAGGCCGCCAGGCGCGAGCTGTTCGGCCCGGTGCTGTCCATCATCCGCGTGCCCACGCTGTCGGCGGCGCTCGCGGTGGAGAACGCGTCCACCTACGGCAACGCCGCGTCCATCTTCACCACCAGCGGCGCGGTGGCGCAGGCGGCGGTGGAGGGCGTGCGCGCGGGCATGGTGGGCGTCAACGTGGGCGTGCCCGTCCCGCGCGAGCCGTTCTCCTTCGGCGGCACCGGCGAGTCGCGCTTCGGCCACGGCGACATCACCGGCGTCTCCAGCCTCGACTTCTGGACGCAGCTCAAGAAGGTCACCCGCAAGTGGTCGGCTCGCACCGACGGCTCGTGGATGAGCTGAGCGTTCCTCCCGCACGAGCTCCAGTCGCGCCCGCAAGGAGGGCGCTCCCATGGCAGACAAGAAGCCCGTCAACTCCATCCGTCTCACCTCCCATCCGGATGGCGACACGCCCAGCGTGCCCATCCGCTGGGGCGAGGTGGATCCGCTGCGCCGGGGGCCCGTGGTGGCCACGCTCACCGAGCCCGGCCACCGCAACGTCATCGGCACGCACGCGGGCTCCTACGCCGTCTACCGCGCGCTCGCCGTGGCCGCGGGCATGCTGCCGCAGGACCACCGCGCGGACCTGAAGGACACCTCGCCCGCCGCGGAGATTGGGCCCCATCCGTCCTGGAGCAACCCCGACCGCATCGTCTCCCTGGACCCGTGGGGCGCGGTGGCGCCGCAGGCCTTCCGCCCCTTCTACGAGCAGGGCGTCGACTTCCGTCCCACCATCGCCGTCACCCGCGCGCACATCAACCTGCCGGAGCTGCGCGACGCGGTGGAGGCGGGCCGGCTGGTCCCGGACGGGGACCTGCTCACCGCCAACGGCGACATCAAGGTGGTGAAGGCCGCGGTGGACCCGGTGTGGCACCTGCCGGGAATCGCTCGGCGCTTCGGCCTGACGGAGAGCGCGCTGCGCCGCGGCCTCTTCGAGCAGACGGGCGGCATGTTCCCGGAGCTGATTACCCGCCCGGACCTGCACGTCTTCCTGCCGCCCATCGGCGGGCTCACGCTGTATGCCTTCGGTGACATCCGCTCGGTGGCGAACAAGGACATCCCGCTGGCGGTGCGCGTGCATGACGAGTGCAACGGCTCGGACGTGTTCGGCAGCGACATCTGCACCTGCCGGCCGTACCTGGCGCACGGCATCGAGGAGTGCGTGCGCACGTCGCAGGCGGGCGGCGCGGGCATCATCGTCTACCTGCGCAAGGAGGGCCGCGCGCTGGGCGAGGTGACCAAGTTCCTGGTCTACAACGCGCGCAAGCGCCAGGAGGGCGGCGACTCCGCGGCCACGTACTTCCACCGCACCGAGTGCGTGGCGGGCGTGCAGGACATGCGCTTCCAGGAGCTGATGCCGGACGTGCTCCACTGGCTGGGCATCACCCGCATCCACCGCTTCGTGTCGATGAGCGACATGAAGCACGACGCCATCGTCCGCTCGGGCATCGAAATCCTCGAGCGCGTGCCCATCCCCGAGGAGCTCATCCCCGCCGACGCGAAGGTGGAGATGGAGGCGAAGAAGGCGGCGGGCTACTTCACCAAGGGCCCCGTGGCGGACGCGGCGGGACTTGCGCAGGTGAAGGGACGGGGCCTCGATGTCTGAGCGGCCCGTGGCGAGGACGGACGTGTCCCCGGCCGTCGCGTGGCTGCGCACCCCCGCGGCCATCCGCGAGCGCTGCCATCAGCTGCTGGACCTGGGGCTCGCCGGGAAGCTCACGCACTTCCGCGTGGAGCCCTCGCGACTGCCGGCCGTGGTGGACACGGTGCTGGCCGTCACGCGCGAGGCGTACCCCACGCTGGACATCCCGCTGCACAGCCGCTGGCGTCACTTCGACGCGGGCGGCGTCAAGCGCGTGGAGGAGCTGGAGGCGCGGCTGAAGGGCGTGTCCCCCGAGGAGCGCGCGCGGGCGAAGCTGGACCTGGCCGTGGTGAGCGTGCTGCTGGACGCGGGCAGCGGCCCGAAGTGGCGCTACCGCGAGCAGGGCGGCGGCACGTGGGCGCGCTCGGAAGGCCTGGCGGTGGCCAGCTTCCGCATGTTCATGGACGGCGTCTTCTCCTCGGACCCGGACCGGCCGCTGCGGGCGGACTCGGAGGCGCTGAGCCGGCTGTCGCTCGACGCGCTCGCGCAAGGGCTCCAGGTCACCGGGGCGAACCCGCTGGACGGGCTCGAGGGCCGGCTGCACCTGATGCACGGCCTGGGGCGCGTGCTGCCCAGGCCCGGGACGCTGTTCGACCTGGTGGTGGCGCAGGGGCGCAGCGTGCGCGCCTCGGAGCTGTTGGGGCACGTGCTGGAGCAGCTGGGCCCCATCTGGCCGGGGCGGGTGATGGTGGACGCGGTCAACCTGGGCGACGTGTGGCCGCACTCGGCGCTGGGCCCGGTGGAGGGCGTGGACGCGCTGGTGCCCTTCCACAAGCTGTCCCAGTGGCTGACGTACTCGCTGGTGGAGCCGCTGGAGGAGGCGGGGCTCCGCGTGTTGGAGCTGGACGGGCTCACCGGCCTGCCCGAGTACCGCAACGGCGGCCTCTTCGTGGACCTGGGCGTGCTGGTGCCCCGGGACGCGCGGCTGACCCGCGAGGCCCTGCACCCGAGCGAGGAGCCCATCGTCGAGTGGCGCGCGCTGACGGTGGCGCTGTTGGACCGGGTGGCGGCGCTGGTGCGCGGCCGGCTGGGGCTGAGCGCGGAGGAGCTGCCCCTGGGCAAGGTGCTGCAGGGAGGCACGTGGACGGCGGGGCGCAAGGTGGCCGCCGAGGCGCGCCCCGGCGGTGTGCCGCCCATCCGCGTGGACAGCGACGGAACGGTGTTCTGACAACCCGCAGATTCGACGAGGGAGGGACGCAATGGAGTTCCCCAACTGCACCGTGGTGGACCATCCACTGGTGAAGCACAAGCTGACGATGATGCGGCGCACGGAGACGAGCACCGCGACCTTCCGCTCGCTGCTCCAGGAGATTTCGCTGCTCCTGGCGTACGAGGCGCTGCGCGACCTGAAGGTCCGCGACGAGGACATCCAGACGCCCATGGCGCCCATGCGCGCGCCGATGCTGGAGGGCAAGAAGCTGGTGCTCGTCGCCATCATGCGCGCGGGCCAGGGCATCCTCGACGGCATGCTCCAACTGGTGCCCTCCGCGCGCGTGGGCCACATCGGCCTGTACCGCGACCCGGAGACGCTGACGCCGGTGGAGTACTACTACCGCGTGCCCGGGCAGCTGGCGGACCGCGACGTGGTGGTGTGTGACCCGATGCTCGCCACGGGCAACTCCGCGGTGGCGGCGCTCCAGCGCGTCAAGCGCAGCAAGCCCGGCTCCCTGCGCTTCGTGTGCCTGTTGGCCTGTCCGGAGGGCCTGGCCAACCTGCGCGAGCACCACCCGGACGTGCACGTCTACACCGCCGCGGTGGACGAGAAGCTCAACGAGCACGGCTACATCCTCCCGGGCCTGGGCGACGCGGGCGACCGGCTCTTCGGCACCAAGACGTGACGTGCGCCAATGCCTGTCATGGATGACCCCGGGTTCTTCTTGAACTCAGGGGCGTCCGTGTCTGGGATTGTCGCGCCCTCGACGTCCCGAATAGCCTCGCATCCCTCCTGGGGGCCGTGAGCCCATCCCGGGCTCCAGCCCGCCTCGGGGGGACGAGGGACACGATGATGCGCGGACGATGCGGCTGGGGCTGGGTGGCGCTGGCATGTCTGGTGGGCGCCTGTGACGTCGAGCAGCCGGTGGACGAAGCGCCGCGGGAGGAGGTCTCGCGGGCGGCCCTGGCCCCGCCGGAGCCGAACCACGCGGACGCGGTGGCCGTCTCGGGCACGTCGTCGTCGGTGCTGAACCCGGGCGCGGCGGTGGGCCCGCCGGACGGCATCGCCGCGACGCTGCCCATGGACACCACGGCGGGGCTGATGCTGGACCTGGGCGAGGGGCAGGAGGCGACGGGGATGCTGACCGTCTACTACCGGGGCCCTCGCGAGGTGTCGTCGCAGTCGACGGTGCTGTTCCTGGCGGTGGACGGCAGCTACCTGTACGGGAGCACGCTGTACGTGGTGCCGCGGGGTGAGGGCACCTTCGAGTGGACCGTGTGGAACGGGCAGACCATCCCCTATCGCTATGTGCTGCTGCGCGGGGCGGCCGAGGCGCCCATCCTGGTGGACGCGGTGCGGGGCCTGCGCAACCCGGTGTGTGGCGACGGCGTCATCGACGGCTCCGAGGAGCGCTGTGACGACGGCAACCAGAGCTCCGGAGATGGCTGCAGCAGCGTCTGCTGGCCGGAGGCCGGCTATACCTGCTCGGGCGAGCCGAGCGTCTGCGCGGACGTGGACGAGTGCGCCCTGGGCACGGACACCTGCGCGCCGGAGCAGGTCTGCGTCAACACGCCGGGCGGCTTCCAGTGCCAGACGCCCGCGTGCCTGCCGCCGAACCTCCCGTGTGGCTCGGCCTGCGTGGACCCGAGCAGCTCGAGCGAGCACTGCGGCGGCTGCGGGAATGCCTGTGGTGGGGGCGCGGCCTGTCAGGCGGGCGCGTGCGTGGGCACGTCGCTCCTGCAGATTTCAGCGACCTGGAGCCGGCCCGGAGACGCGGACCTGTATGTCCGCACGCCGGGCGACAAGCTCATCCACTACAACAACCGCGGACCGGACGCGCAGACCGAGTACGGCGAGCTGGACCGGGACGAGGTGACGGGCACCGGCCCGGAGAGCGTCTTCTGGGCGAATGGCCGGATTCCGCCCGTGGGCGGCTACCGCGTCTGTTTGATGGCGGTGGGCTTCTCTCCCCAGCCGAGCCCCTCGAATCCCGTGGGCTACACCGTCCGCGTCCGACGCGCGGGCAGGCCGGAGGTCGTCTACACCGGCGCGCTCACGCAGCTGCCCTCCACCTGGGGCTGCGACTGGGGCGACCCCGCGGTGGCGTCCTTCGGCATCCCCTGAGGCTGTCGCCCCGCGGGGGCGCCGGGCCGGGCATGGTGAGTGTTGGCCATGTCCCAGCCCGGGCTTCGCTCGAGCAGGGCGCGCAGGCGTTGTCGGCGCACCCCTCCGCGAACGAGGTGGAGGATGGGACCACCGTCGCCGTGCGCAACCCGGACGCCGCCCTGGGCGCCCCCGCCGGCCTCGTCCGAGTGCACCGAGGACAGCGAGGCCCGCATCCGGGACCTTCACCTGGTCTGCCTCGCCGTGACGTGAGGTGCCTGGGCTCGCCCGAGGACCACCGGGCGGTCCCTCGCCGAGTCAGGGGACACGGTGTCTGGGTGGAGAAGGTTGCCCTGGGCAACGATGTCTGGCTCCGCTCCCTGTCAGGGGCCAGGATGCGTGCCCGCGCAGGGGCCGACATTCGAGGCGGAGGTATCGAGGATGCGAACGACGTTCATTCCCCGGGGCCTGTCCATGCGGCTGGGGTGGGTGTTGGCGACGGCGGTGGTGGGTTCGGCGGGGCCGGCCCGGGCCGAGAGCGAGCCGTGTGACTGCGTCACCGAGCGACAGAGCGTGGTGTCGGAGAAGCCGTGCCTCATCATCTCCACCTACGCCACGTGCGGCACCAGCCGGGTCCGCAACGCGTGTGACGAGCCCGTGACGCTGGTGGGCTGGCCGCTGGCGGGCTGCGAGGGCGCGACGGTGTGCGACGAGGAGCTCCTGCCGAACGAGGAGGCCTCCTTCTACTTCGCCAACGACCAGCGCGCGGACCCGCTCCAGAAGGGGCAGGTCGAGGAGCGCTTCGAGGAGGAGCACTACGTCGTCTCCGTGGACGGCCAGGAGCACGACGTCGTGGTCTCCGCGAACGTGGCCTGTGTGTCGCGGGACACGCCGTCGGGCGGCTGTTCCTCCACGTCCACGGGCGGAGGGCTGCTGCTCGGAGGCGTGCTGGCCCTCCTGGGCGCGGTGCTCCGCCGGCGCCGCGTCGCGCGCTGAGCCGGTTTCGTGTCTGTCTTTGATTGAGGGGAGAGGTCCACCTGGGTGGGGTCTCCGGGTGGACCCGTGGGTCTGGCGCGAACCCCATCATCGTGTTTCGAGAAACATGTGTCTGCCGTGTTCTCGAAAAGAGAGACATGGTGGGTGTTCGTGTCTCGGAACGTGACGTGGGGGCGAGGGGTGTGTCGACTGTCTTTCGCCAGGGCGGGGTGTGGCGGCTGGCATGTCCGCTCGCGCACGGCGCGGGGGGCTGCTCGCGGAAAATCGCCGCAAGAAAAAGCCGTCGTGCGTTTCTTGGAGTGAGACGGAAGTCCCCACCGTCATCTCCCTGCACGCGGGCTTTTCCGTCCAGCCAGACGAGCGGAATGGAGCAGAACATGAAGGTCAATCGTGGTGTCTCGGCGTCGCGCTGGTTGAGCGCGGTGTTCGCATTCGTCGTGGGTGGTTGTGGCGTCGCGCTCGAGGAGGACACGTTCCCGACGGAGGATGTGGTGACACGGGAGCAGGCCCTGGCCCCAAACTACGCGAACGCGGTGGTCCAGAGTGGCGTCACGCTGGTGGCCAATCCGCAGAACGCGGTGGGGGCGCCGGATGGGCAGACGGCGAACTTCCTGAGCCTGTTGGGCGGCGCGCTGACGCTGGACATGGGGCAGGGTGAGGAGGGCACGGGGCCCTTGCGCATCTACTACCGGGGGTTGTCGCTGGGGGTGGTGGTGCAGGTGGAGTTCCGGCGCGCGGACATGAGCGTCATCGCCACGGGGCAGGCGCAGCTGCTCGACGTGGGCGTGGGGACGCACTCCGCGCTGGTGCCGTACCTCCAGCCTGCTGCCTACCGTTACGTGACGCTGCGTGGCGCGTTGCTGTCGCTGTACCAGGTGGACGCGGTGGAGGCGACGGGGGGCGCGACGGGCGGGATGTGTGGGGACGGGATGGTGGGGACGGGCGAGCAGTGTGATGACGGAGGCCGGGTGGCGGGCGATGGCTGTGGCGCCACGTGCCAGGTGGAGCCGGGCTACACGTGTCAGGGCCAGCCGAGCGTGTGTCACGACGTGAACGAGTGCACCAACGGCACGGCGCAGTGCTCGCCGAACGCGTACTGCACGAACACGCCGGGCAGCTACACGTGTACGTGCCGGCCGGGCTACACGGGCAATGGCTTCACGTGTGTGGACATCGACGAGTGCGCGCTGGGGACGGACAACTGTGGGCCGGGTGAGCAGTGTGTGAACACGCCGGGGGGCTTCCAGTGCAATCCGCCGAGCTGTCCGTCGCCGAGGGTCCAGTGCGGCCAGGTGTGCACGGACTTGTCCTCGGACCCGAACAACTGCGGCTGCTGCGGCAACGTCTGTGGGGCGGGGAAGACGTGCTCGTCGGGGGTGTGCGTGGGGGGTGGCGGTGGTGGTGGTGAGCCGCTGCGGTTCACGGCGACGTGGGGGCGGGACGGCGACGCGGACCTGGTGGTGAGGACGCCGACGGGGAAGATTGTCTCGTATGGGAACCCGGGGCCTGGGCCGAGCACGGACCAGGGGCGGTTCGAGGGGGACGTGGCGAGCGGGATGGGGCCGGAGAACGTGGCCTGGTACGAGGGGACGATGCCGCCGGCGGGGACGTACGACGTGTGCCTGAAGGCGGCCAACTTCCACCCGGCGGCGAGTGAGGCGACGCCGGTGCACTACTCGGTGACGGTGAAGCGGGCCGGGCAGGCGGACCAGGTCTTCACGGGGGCGCTGAAGCGCCAGGACGTCGGCGACGAGTGCCACCCGAAGCACCATGCCTACGTCGGGTCCATCGTGGTCGCGGGCTCGCACTGAGCGGGTGACACTACTTCCGGCGCGTGGGCACGGTGCCTGCGCGCTGGAGGGGCTCAGGGGGTGTACTCGAAGCCCTCGTAGTCGAAGGCGCGGGAGATGGCGTTCAGGTCGGCCTCCGTGCCTCCACACTCCGTCACCACGGCGCGCCACCGCGTGGACACGGTGGTCTTCATCTGGGTGATGAGTCGGCTCGCTTCGTCACGGGACAGATGGGGCGGGAAGGGATTCAGAAATCGTCGTCCAGCCGGCTGGATGCACGAGCCCGCGTGGGCTGGCGAGCGGCTTCGAGTGTCTTGCCTTCCTCGTCCCGGTCAGGGGATGCGAGATTCACGAACTCACGCTCGAGCCCCAGGGCCCACAACACCACGAAGTAGGCGCTGATAGCGGTGGTGGGGCTTCCCTCTTCGAGGCGCTTGAGAGTGCCGAGTGCGAGCCCCGTCTTCTTCGCGAGGTCTGCTTGCTTCATGCCTCGACGAAGCCGGGCGCGCCTGATGTTCGCTCCCAGGGCGATCACCGAACGGGCCACGGCGAAAGGCATCGTCTCCTGGGTCAGATTCTGGCGAGGCATGATTTTGGGCCGCTGATTTCAGTTCGGGTGGAACCAGTCTAGGAGCTTTCGGCGCGGGTTTTCATCAATCTATTGAGTATAATCCGGGTTTGTGGTCAATAGATTGGCTTCGCCAGCGCGCCTGCCCGCTGAGCGGCACAAAGCCGAAACGCTGGGACGGACGAACTCTGTCTCTTGCGAGGCGAGGACTTCTGATGAGTCGCACCTTCCTCCAGGGGGGATGTTCAGCGTGAGACCCGTGGACGGCCCGCAGCGCGGAGAGATGCGGCCGCGCTGCCGGATTGATGGGATTGCGGTGCGAGACGCGCCTAGGACCGTCAGGCCCGTTCTCTCCGGACGGGCCTGACGGGAGTCGATGCACATGCGCGCGAATCGTGGCCTGTGGATGTGTTTGTTGTCGGTGGTCCTCCTCTCGACGTCCGCGCGAGCGCAGCTCGTGCAGCTCACGTGTCCGGGCACGGAGGCGACGCACTACGAGCCGGGCGTCACGCAGACGCCCCGGACCGTGACCTTCACGGGGCAATCCACGCTGGGCCCGTGCGTGGGACTCCCGCTGGGCGTCATCTCCGCGAGCATCCAGGTGGTGGGCTCGGGGGTGCTGAGCTGTTCGCTGGGGTCGTCGACCTTCTCGATGCGCATCGACTGGAATGATGGAACGTGGAGCAAGGTCGAAGGCACGTCACTCATCAACGCCCGGCCTGCGGGAGAGATGGTCATCGTGCTCACAGGCAAGGTGAAGGAAGGGCGCTTCCTGGATGCGACGGTGGTGCGCACGCTGACGCTGCTTCAGACGGACCTGACGGCGTGCTGGACCCCCGAGGGCGTCACGGATGTCGCGGGCGTGGTGACGTTGACCGTCACCAAGCTGCTCTGACGAGGCGCGGGTGACACTCGCCGAGTCGGAATGGACTTCCTCTCATCCTCCAAGAGAGACACGGGATGAAACACCGCGCCGAGCCGGTGGGTGGGGGGGATTCCGCGCGGGTGGTGGGGCTGGACTAAGCTGTCGGGCGTGCCTTCGCCTGTCTTGTTGTTGGTCCCCATGCTGTTCGCCACCGCGCCCACCCACGTCGAGCTCGTGTTCGGCGGGGATGTGATTCCGCATGGGGAGGTGAAGACGGTGGCGCGGCTGCACGCGCGCAACGGCGCCGAGCCTCCCGGGGGGGGGCCCGCGCCGTCGCTCAACAACGACGGCTGGGACCACGTCTTCGGCCCCATCGCGGACGTGCTGCGCACCGCGGACATCGGCGTCTTGAACCTGGAGACGCCCGTCACGGACAACAAGAAGGCGGTGACGCGCGAGCTGCTCTTCAACGCGCCGTCCTCCATGGCCCGCGCGATGGCGCGCGCCGGCGTGAAGGTGGTGTCCACGGGGAACAACCACGCCAGGGACCAGCTCCCCACGGGCCTGGTGGAGACGCTGCGGCACCTGGATGCGGTGGGCCTGCGTCACACGGGGACGGGCGCGACGAGGGACGCCGCGTGGGAGCCCGTCTTCATGGACGTGCGAGGCATGAAGGTGGGCTTCCTGTCCTTCACGCGCTGGCTCAACGGCTTCAGCAACCCGAAGGAGGCCGAGGCGCCGCACGTGGCCTTCGTGCCCTACCCGCAGCACCGCTTCCACCGGGGCCTGACGACGGACGAGGTGACGCAGAAGGTGCGCGAGCTCTCGGCGCGCTGTGACGCGCTCATCGTCCTGGTGCATTGGGGCGTCGAGTACGCGGACAGCCCGCACCCGGACGACCGCAAGCTGGGGCAGGCGCTGCTGGACGCGGGGGCGCTGGCCGTCGTGGGGCATCATCCCCACGTGCTCCAGCCGCTGGAGGGCTACACCACCGCGGACGGACGGCGAGGGCTCATCGCGTTCTCGCTCGGCAACCTGGTGGCGAACCAGGACCGCTTCTATCTCCACGCGCCCAAACCGAAGAAGGGCGTGGCGGGCGACAAGCGAGACTCCATGCTGCTGCGAGTCTCCCTGACGCGTCCGAGCCCCAAGGCGCCGGTGGTGCTGGGCGACGTCGCGGTGCTGCCGGTGTGGATTGAGAACAACGCCGTGGGCCGCAAGCGCAAGGAGACGCGCAACATCCAGCCGGTGCTCATCGACCGGGAGCTGGAGGCGGTGACCGAGCGCCTGGCGACGCTGGCCGCGCGGCCCGCACCGCAGGACCAGGAGACGAAGGAGGAGTGCGCGGAGCTCGAGCGTCGGCTGGATGGCTCCCGTCATCGCCGGGAGCGAATCCTCCGAATGCTGCCCGAGGGCTTCGCCGTCGCCTCCCCCGCGCTGCGCCAGCGCGCCACCGCGTACGTCCCACCGGCGTACGTGCCGCCCGTGTATGCGCCCACCGTGGTGGCGGAGCCCGCGGGCCCCTGAATCGCGACGCGGTGCATCAGCGTTGCGTCAGTCACGGCATGGCGCCGACTGGCTTGAAGTCAGGGTGGGAGGTGTCGCTAAGTGGGGGTTTCCACCTGAAGGGAGTCCCCCATGTCCCGTCCGCGTCTGCTGCGATGGTGTACCACCTTGGTCATGGCATCCGCGTTGTCCTGCGTGCCCGTCGAGGAGGGCGAGAGCCCCCAGGCGCTCGCCGAGGTTGAAACAGAGAAGACGGCGAGGCTGGCAGGCGTGCCGGGCTTCGCGGAGCTGCACCACCACATGTTCGCCGAGGAGGCGTTTGGTGGCGGTTGGTTCCACGGCACGGTGACGGACGCGCTCACGCGGTGTGACGGAGGGTGGCCGGAGAGCGACCACGCGCGGGTGCGGATGGACTTGAGCCACCTGCTGAACCTGTGTCCGAACTCGAGCAACATCGACCTGCGCGGGGTGCCGGTGTTGTCGCAGCTGTTCGGCGTGGCGGGCGCGGTGGGCTCGGAGTTCCTGGGCAAGATTGAGGGCACGCAGGGCGACACGGGCCTGCACGACGGGCGGCGCAACCCGAACAGCGAGTGGCCGCGCTGGGACACGATTGCGCACCAGCAGTCGTGGGAGGGGTGGCTGCGCCAGGCGCACCAGGGCGGCATGTCGCTGGTGGTGGTGTCGGCGGTGAGCAACGGCTTCCTGTGTGACGCGCTGCCGCCGCAGAACCGCACGCGGGCGTGCGACGAGATGACGGACGTGGAGGTGCAGCTGCAGAAGGCGCGCGACTTCGCGGCGACGCGGGACTGGGTGGACCTGGCGCTGACGCCGGCGGACGCTCGGCGCATCATCGGCGAGGGGAAGCTGGCGATGGTGCTGTCCATCGAGACGAGCAAGCTGTTCGGCGCGAAGGACTGGCGGGCGGAGCTGGAGCGCTTCCACGGGTTGGGGGTGCGCACGTTGCAGCCGGTGCACCAGCTGGACAACCGGTTCGGTGGTGCGGCGCCGCACAACGCCATCTTCCAGGCGGCGCAGTTCCTGGAGAACTGTCACATCGACTCGGACTGTGGGCTGACGGTGGGCGGGAAGACGTTGGGGTTCGACGTGGATGGGAACTGCAAGAACACGAAGGGCCTGACGGGGGAGGGGCGGGCGCTGGTGCAGGCGATGATGGACAAGGGGATGCTCATCGACCTGGCGCACCTGTCGGAGAAGGGCATCCAGGATGCGTACTCGGTGGCGGAGACGAACAAGTACTACCCGCTGTACGTGAGCCACGGACACTTCCGCGAGGTGATGAACGGGAAGCTGGCGGAGAACGAGAAGACGACGCCGGCGTGGGTGGTGCAGATGTTGCGGCGCACGGGCGGCATGTTCGGTCTGCGCACGGCGCATGACGAGACGCGGACGTATACGAAGTCCGGCGTGGAGAACAACTGCCAGGGGTCGACGCGCTCGTTCGCGCAGGCGTACGAGTTCGGCCGGCAGGGGTTGAAGGTGCCCATGGCGTTCGGCGCGGACTTCAACGGGTTCATCCAGCAGACGCGGCCGCGGTTTGGAGAGAACGGGGCGTGCTCGGCGGGGTTCGAGGCGGAGGCGGACGCGCAGGCGCGTCAGCAGGAGCTGCAGGGGCCTGGGCGGTTGGGGACGGCGTTCGACGAGGCGGGTCTGGCGCACGTGGGGTTGTTGCCGGACATGGTGAAGGACCTGAGGAACCTGGGGGTGAACACGGCGGGGCTGACGGGCTCGTCGGAGACGTTCATCCGGATGTGGGAGCGGGCGTCGTTGCCGCGGGTGGGGATGGCGGACCCGGCGAACGACATCGACACGTCGGGGGTGGCGGCGTGGGTGAAGCCGGAGGACCGGGAGGCGGCGTATCCGACGGTGTGTGGGAAGCACTACGCGCCGGACAGCAAGGACATGAACGAGCAGTGCCGGTTCGACGACGAGTGCCTGACAGAGCAGTGCTCGTCGGTGGTGTGCAGCCTCATCAAGGGCCGGTGTGTGTGCAACGGGGACGAGGACTGTGGCGGGGTGGGGTACTGCCAGAAGGATACGCCGGGGAATCCGGCGGACAACGACTGTGTGCCGAAGAAGGCGGACTGGGTGTCGTGCAGTCGGGATGGGCAGTGCCAGTCGGGGGCGTGTGGCGGGTGTGCGAACGCGGTGGGGTGGTGCTTCACGCCGGACTCGAAGGGGTACGGGGAGACGTGCAAGTCGGATAGGGAGTGCAGGACGGACCGTTGCAGTGCGGACTGTTACCTGAATCCGACGGGCAGTTGCCTGTGCGACAGCGACTCGCACTGTGGTGCGACCCAGTACTGTGGCTGGGGGTTGAACTCGGGCAAGTGCCAGAACAAGAAGGGCCGAGGGGCGGCCTGTGGGTCCGGCCGCGAGTGCCTGTCGGGCACGTGTCGGTGGTCCTTCACGTGTAAGTAGGCGAGAGCCTTGGGGATGCTGGGGGCCGAGGGGCCCCTGGTGTCCCTGGGTGCGGGGATGTGGCGCTCGGAGCCTTGGAATGCTGGGTGGAGGGGGAGCCAGGACGGCAGGGTGGGACTTTTGCCGGGAGGCTGACGGCAAGGGGGCGTGGAGTACGAGGAGAGCGCCAGGGGGCGGAGGGGTGCGGTAGAGTGCGGACCCATGCGTCGCATAGCCCTATTCCTGTTCCCGTTGCTGCTCCTCGCGTGCTCCAAAGATAAGGAGCAGGCGGGACAGCAGGTCATCATCAAGTACACCAAGGGGTTCCACAAAGGCTGTTTCAGAATCCAGGCCGAGGATCTTGCCGATTCCAGCCGGACGCTTGTGGCGCCTCCTGTCGCTCCCAGGGCGGACCGGGATGACGAGGACGGAGGCCCCTTCGTGAATGTTGCGATACTCCAGAAGGAGGGGTGGAGTAATCGCATCCAGGTGACGGTCTCGGTGCACGAGGAGCCGTGCGACCAGAACGGCAAGCTGGTGGATACGAAGAGCGAACCATTGACCTTGCCTGGAGAAGGCGTCTCTCCGAATCCGTTCGTGATGCAGTTCAATACGCCTGATCAAGATGATGATGGCTTCTTGCCCATCGCGAGCGGCGGGACTGACTGCGAAGACCGTGACCGGGAACAGAACATCAAGTTTGCCGAGGTCTGCGACGACAAGGACAACAATTGTGACGGCACCGAGGACGAGGGCTTTGACAAGAAGTGGTATCTGGACGAAGACGGTGACGGCGTGCCGCGTGGGCCTGATTTCGTCTCGTCATGCACCTCTCCTGGTGAGAAGTACAAACACCACGTCGAGGGGCAACGGTTCGACTGCAAGGATACCGGGGCGGACGCGGAGAAGATGTTCCCTGGCAACCCGGAGACGTGTGACGATGTCGATAACGATTGTGACGACATCGTCGACAACGGGTTCGCGCCTCGGGGCGTGACTTGCAACCCTGAGTGCCAGGGGTTGACTGTCTGCTCGGGTGATGGCACGGCGGTCGTTTGTAGTAAGGAGCCTGGGCGTTACTACCATCCAGACCGGGATGGTGATGGGCAGGGAGCGAAGGGCTCTGCGCGTATTTTGAAGTGTGGAACGGAGCCAGCGGATCCAGGGACCGTGCCTAATGACAATGATTGTGATGACGCGGATGTCGCTGCTCGGGCGGGGCTGGCTGAGGTGTGCGACGCCATCGACAATGATTGTGATGGGACCGTGGACAACACGGCGCAGGCGTGTGGAGGCACGCTGAAGAACGTGGAGAGCTACTTCGTGACCTTGGCTGGTCATCATTGGAAGACCGTGTCGGTAGGCGCGAACGGTCATGTCTGGGTCGCGGGAGACGGCGGCAAGTTGGCCTTGCGTAGGCCAGGTGAGCAGAAGTTCGAGAGCTTCAGTTACTATTCAAATGCCCCGGCACCTCCGTCGGACGGCAGCCTTGTTCTCAATGAGAACAACTGTCAAAATAAGAACTGGACAGCTTCCTGGGTGAACGCCAATGGCGTGGTATTCCTGGGAGGTGATGGTGGCACTGTGGCCATCCACCCAGGTGCTCGCGGGACCGCCGCGTACGATTGTGTGCCAGCAGAGACGCCTGGACAGAGCAGAATCACGGGGATGATAGGGTTTGAGGGAGATGCGAACGGGCCGATCATCTATCTGGCCGACTCCTCAGCGCGACTGTACCGGTGGCGCCCGAGTCTTCCCGTCGCAGAGCGATTCACGGAATTGAACAACGGGGATTTCGCCTACTATGGGGTGCATGCTCTGGCACCAGAGTTCGTTCTTGCTGTAGGAGGAACGACAACGGGGGGCACCGTCCAGAAGTTTTACTCTCACAATGTGCAACTCCAGAATCAGACCTCTGCCGCCAACCCGCACACAGTCAATCCCGATAACGTCAATGGCAATGCCCGAGCTGTATGGATGGGGTCTGCCACGAGCGCTTGTGCGGTGGGCGACAATGCTGCGGTGTGGCGCTGGGATGGTGGGACGACCTGGAACAAAGTGGATGGGCCTGCTGGAGTCGCAGGTCGCTTCAGCGGGGTGGTGATGCGCAATGATGCGCAGAGCCTGCTGACAGGCCAGTGCTACATTGTGGGCGGAGACAACTCTTCTCGGTCCAAGGTCCACCGATTGACGACATACGGCTGGGCCAAGCCCCTCGAAATCCAGTCATCCACAGCGAACGTGGCCCTCAACGACCTCGCCATCACGGCGACTGGAGAAATCTGGATCGTCGGTGAGGACGGTCGCGTCTTCCACTACCCGGAGCCGTAGCCGCTGCCCGAAGTACCTAGCCATGCTCTGGCGCGTTGTCTGGAGCATGGCCTGTTGGGGTGTGGATGACCCTGTCCTGACTTTTGGGATTTGCAGGTCTGGGTTTAAGGTGCAGGCATGACCAAGTCATGCCTGTGGGGGGAGTGCCTTGCAGTTGTCCTTTGCGTGTCCGTGGTGCTGCCACTGCACGCCGCCAGGGCTGGTGCCGAGGTCCAACGCCATCTCGCCGAGGCCAAACGCCTCTACGAAGACCTCGAATACGAGGTGGCCCTGGAGCGGCTCCAGTTCGCCGCCCGACTGCCGCTGGACGAGGGCGAGGTGGTTTCCCTCGCGTTGCTGCGAGGCATCATCCGCGCGGACATGGGGAAATGGGAGGAGGCACGGGCGGACTTCCGCTCGGCCCTCCTGACCCGGCCCGACGCACAGCTTCCCTTGCGGGTCTCTCCCAAGGTGTCGCTCGAGTTCGAGACGCAGCGCCAATTGGTGCGTGACGAGCTCGCGCGTGGAGGTCGTCAATCCCCTCTCCGTGAGGATGGAGGCGCCTTGGTTGAGGGGGCCCGTCGCGAGGATGGGACGAAGACCCCTGGCTCAGGCTTGATGCCCCAGGACGATACCTCTGGATCGTCCCAGCCTCCTGCGTGGGCTGGCAGCTCCTCCCCAGAAGTGGAAGGGCAGGGCCTTCGGTTCGCGGGGCGGCGAGTGCCACTCGTGAGCATGGTCCTGTTAGGGGCTGGCGTGGCCGCGGGAGGAGCAGGGGCGGTGTTCGGACTGTCCTCTCGCAGTCAGGTGGAGGATGCGCGTGCCGCACTGGCCTACGCAGACTTGGAGAGACACCACTCACGGGCCCAGGGCAGCGCAACGACAGCAAACGTGCTCTTCGGCACAGCCGCGGCTGCGGCTGTGGGCGCGCTCACGACGTGGCTCTTGCTGGGGGCTACTGAAGACGTCGTGGCGGAAAGAGGTGCACGATGAGCCACCGCGGATTCTGGTGGGGGGCTTGCTTGGTCGTGCTTGGGGGCTGTTCAGTTCCGAGTCTTGAGGAACTCCAGGCGGGCAGGGGCGTCCCGATCACAATCAACTACACGCCGAGCTTCAAGACTGGATGCATTGAGCTGCAGACAGCGGATTCTGCGACCCCATCAAGGTACACGACGGAGACCATCGAAGGGACGAAGCTGGCAAACGGAACATCGCCACGGCAGGTCATGCTCCTTCGAGGGACGGGGTGGAGCCCCCAAATGCAGGTAACCATTCGCGCGCGGGAGCAGAACTGCACGGGAAAGATCGTGGATGAAAAGGTATTACTCGTTCATTCACCAGGAAACGGGTCGCAAGCGACGCTTGAGGTAACGCTCATTGCTCCGGATGAGGATGGTGATGGGTATGTTGCGATTCTAGGTGGAGAGAAGGGCGGTTCGGACTGCGACGACCGTGACAGTGGGCGGAGTCCCGCTCAGGTAGAACTCTGCGACGATAAGGACAACAACTGTAACGGCGTCTCCGACGAGGGTTTCGACAAGAAATGGTATCTGGACGAAGACGGTGACGGCGTGCCGCGCGGGCCAGATTTCGTCTCGTCGTGCACCTCCCCCGGTGCGAAGTACAAACATCATGTCGAGGGGCAACTGTTCGACTGCACGGATACGGGTCCGGACGCGGAGAAGATATTTCCTGGCAACCCGGAGGTGTGTGACAATATCGATAACGATTGTGACGACGTCGTCGACAACGGCTTTGCGCCTCGGGGCGTGGCGTGCAACGCCGAGTGCCAGGGTGTGACGGTTTGTTCAAATGATGGCACAGCCGTCGTTTGTAGCCAAGCGGCTGGACGTTACTACTATCCAGACCGGGATGGTGATGGACAGGGGGACTGGGGTACGCAGTCCACCATAAAGTGTGGACTGGAGCCGCCGGACCCAGGGACTGTGCCCAACGATGATGATTGCGACGACCTGGACCCAGCTGCGCGTACAGGCCTTGCTGAGGTGTGCGACGCGATTGATAACAACTGCGATGGTGTCGTGGATAACGCTGCGCAGGTGTGTGGTGGCACGCTGAAGAATGTGACAGACCACCATGTGACATCCTCGAGCCAGGATTGGAAGACGGTGTCAGTGGGGACGGGCGGTCATGTCTGGGTTGCGGGGCGCGGGGGCAAACTGGCATTGCATAGGCCCGGCGCCCAGAAGTTCGAGGGCTTCAGCTTTGGTGACACCACGGTTCCTCCGACGGATGGAAGCGCTGCGCTGAACCCCAATAACTGTGGCGACCGTAACTGGACGGCGTCCTGGGTGAATGCAGGTGGTGTTGTGTTTCTGGGCGGCGAGGGGGGCTGGCTTGCAATTCACACCGGGGCCTCTAGTTTTAGCTGTGATCCCGGCCAGTTGCCAACGAGTACGGATAACATCACCGGGATGGTGGGGTTTGAGGAGGGTGGTGTGACGACGCTCTACTTGAGCGACACCTCGGGTCGGTTGACCCGGTGGCGGCCAGGTGCTCCAGTCGCGGAGCGATTCACGTCGTTGAACAACAGCGACTCTTCCTACTATGGCTTGCATGCACTGGCGCCTGACTTCGTGCTTGCGGTCGGCGCAGAGCCAGCGGGGTCGAATGTCCAGAGATTCCTCTCCTATAACGTGGACGCGCAAAGCAACGTGTCTACGCCCATCGAACATACGGCCAATCCCAACAACGTTGGTGGCACCGTCCGGTCCGTGTGGATGGGGTCCGATACGAGTGCCTGCGCAGTGGGAGACAACGCGGCGGTGTGGCGCTGGGATGGTGGGACGGCCTGGAACAAGGTGGATGGGCCTGCTGGAGTCGCAGGCCGCTTCAGCGGCGTGGTGATGCGCAATGACACTCAGTCCCTATTGACGGGGCAGTGCTACGTCGTTGGCGGAGACGGCACTTCTCGGTCCAGGGTCCACCGATTGACGCCATACGGCTGGGCCAAGCCCCTCGACATTCAGTCGGCGACAGCAAACGTGGCCCTCAACGACCTCGCCATCACTCCGACTGGAGAAATCTGGATCGTCGGTGAGGACGGCCGCGTCTTCCACTACCCGGAGCCCTGACCCCCAGGCCCACCGTCCCCGGGTCGCTCAGTGACAGGCCCGGGGACCGTGCTCTCCATCTCCCGCAGCGGAACCCACCGTCCAAACCCCGGTCCCCCATCCTTCCGCCGTCCAATCCGCTGCGCCGGGTAAATCCCCCGGTGGCCCGTCAACACATACGCCACCGTCGACACAATCATCACATGGGGCAGCACCCCTGCCCCCACCAGCTCCACGGCCATGATGGACAGCGCCAGGGGCGTATTCGCCGCCGCGGCGAACAGCGCCGCCATGCCCACGGCCGCCCCCAGGTCCACCGGCAAGCCCAGCATCCTCGCGAGCACGTTCCCCAGGCTCGCCCCGATGAAGAACAGCGGCGTCACCTCCCCGCCCAGGAACCCCGTCCCCAGCGTCACCACCGTGAACGCCAGCTTCCACGCGAATGCGGAGACAGGGAGCCCCGGGTCCTCGAACGCCCGAACGATTCCCGGCACCCCCAACCCCAGATACGCATCCGTCCCCACCCACAGCCACAACATCACCACCGCCGTCCCACCCATCGCCATCCGCAACGGCAACCACGGCACCCGCCGCTCCATCACCGCCTTCAACCGGTGCAACCCCTCCACGAACACCACCGCCACCGCCGCCACCCCCACCGCGAACACCAACCACTTCCCAATCACAACCACAGTCAGCGGCAACGCCCCAGGCACCGGATACACCGTGTGCTGAATCCCCAGCCCCCGCGTCACCACATCCCCCACCACCGACGCCACCAGCGCCGGCAGCAGCGCCTCGTACCCGAGCCGCCCCACCACCACGACCTCCAACCCGAACACCGCCCCCGCCACCGGCGTCCCAAACACCGACCCGAATCCCCCCGCAATCCCCGCGGCCAACAGCTCCCGCCGCAAGTCCGCCCCCGCCCGGAACCGGTGCGCCACCCAGTCCGCCAGGCTCCCGCCCATCTGCACCGCCGTCCCCTCCCGCCCCGCGCTCCCGCCGAACAGGTGCGTCAGCACCGTCCCCACCAACACCATCGGCGCCATCCGCAACGGCACCTGCGCATCCCCCGTGTGCACCGTCTCCAACACCAGGTTGTTCCCCCCTCGCACCGGCCCGCCCCACCGCGCATACACCGCCCCCAACACCCACCCCGCCAACGGCAGCGCGTACACCAGCCCCCCGTTCGCCTCCCGAAGCCGCGTCGCCTCCTCCAAGAGCCACAGGAACGCCGCCGACGCCACGCCGCACACCACCCCCACCAGCGCCCCCAGCGCCAACCACTGCCCCAACACCCTCGCTCCCGTCTTCCACCTCACCTGTGCCTTCTCCCGCTGTATTGAAACATCGTGAAACACCGCGTCAAACGTCGCGCCGCGTCAGGAATCAGACACCCCAAGCCCTCGTGGGACAAAGTTTCACGCATTCCTCGAATTCTGACTGAACGCGTTATTCCAGTTTGCGGGTGATTCGCGAATCGACGGCGTGTACGGTTCGGGTTCCCCCTACATCCCCCCGTGGGAAGAGAAGAGAGCGGGCATGTTCTTCCGTCGCAATGGGCTGTCCTTCGCGGTTGCCGTGGCCACCGCAGCGGTGAGTGGTAGCGCCCTGGCGAGCACCATCAACCAGAACACCTCGTGGACCATCGACCGGTCCACGTCCACGACGAAGTATCGCGTCGTGGCGTACGGCGACTCCATCTATGCGGGCTACAACGGTGGCCTGACGGCCGTCGCGCGCCGCGCGGCGCCCGTGGTGCAGGGTGAGTACCTGGCCAAGACGTGGAACGCGGACATCGAGGTCATCCGCCGCACCAAGTCCGGCGCGAAGGCGGACGACATCTACAACAACAAGATTGTCTCCGAGCGCTCGTACATGCAGACGGCCAACACGCGCGCCGTGATGTTCGAGATGTGCGGCAATGACTACCTGCAGGCGCGCAGCGCGTTCTCGGGTCAGTCCGGCACCTGTGACTACAGCGGCCTGGAGGCGGCGCTGGCGGCCTGCACCACGTACACGGAGCGGGCCATGCAGGCCATCAACCAGTACGCGACGTCGGCCAAGGTCAAGATTGTCTCCAACATCTACTACCCCGGCTTCGACGCGGACAACGTGCAGACGTCCTGCCGTGACGCGTCCACGGGCGCCACGGTGAACAAGCAGGTGAAGTTCCTGCCCCTGCTGGCGCGCAGCAACTGGCGCACGTGCAACCTGGCGGCGAAGTACGGCTTCCAGTGCGCGGACTCCTTCGCGGAGATGATGGCCGCGGACTACGACAGCAACGGCGACGGCCAGGTGGACTCGGCCGCCATCCGCTACATCGCGGGTGAGACCGAGGCCGCCTACGTGGCCCGCATCACCGGCGCCCTGCGCTCCACGCTGCGCGACGCGAACACCCACTTCGTCAACTCCAGCACCAGCTACGACTACATCCAGTCGGACAACACCCACCCGACGTACTTCGGCACCACCATCAGCGTGAGCATCTTCTCGGGCTCGGGCTCCGGCACGGGCGCGCCCCAGTTCACCGACACCCAGGTGGTCAACGGCAAGAACCCCGAGTGGAACAAGACCGGCCACGAGCGCATGGGCTGGGAAGGCTCGCGCTTCAACCCCGCGACGCCGTGAGGTCAGCGCCCGCTCCTCGCGGGTGAACCGCTGCATCCCAGGGCCTCCGATGCTCGTCCGAGCGTCGGGGGCCCTCGTCGTTCCAGCCCGGCCCTCACGACAGGAAGCGCAGCGCGGTGAAGGCCATGATGCCGCCGTAGTACACGAGGCGGCAGCACCACTCGACCCCTCGGCGCACGCCGCGCGTCCACGAGGGAAACCACTTCGCCGCCGCCAGCGACAGTCCTTCCGCCACCGCGCGCCAGAAGACGGCGATGAGCAGGAGGCTGAGCGCGATGGGCGCGTAGTAGCGACCGAACGAGCGCAGGTACGCGGTGAGCCCCGACATCTGGTACTCGCCGAACGGACCGCCGAAGGCGATGTACTGGTGCGCCCGGAAGAAGATGCCCGCGGGCACCAGCGGGAACACCACCAGCTTGAGCAGCAGGTGGTACCAGCGCTTCTTCCACAGCTCCCGCCGCGCCCGTCCATAGCGCACCAGCGGATGCGACGCGGCCTCGCCCAGCGAGCCCTCGCGGCGGCCGAGCGCGACGAGCAGCGGCAGCGCGTCCTCGACCTCCAGGCCGTGCCCCAGCGCGCGTCCCGACTTCATGCGCACGACGAGCCCCGGGCCCGGCAGCGGCAGTCTCCACGGGCGCACCGCGTCCACGACCTCGAGCGGAACCTCCAGCCGCGCGCCGTCTCGCAGCGTGAGCGTGAGGCCCGTGGCGCCCATCTCGAGCGTGGCGCGGGCCCGGGCGCGCATCCCCGCGACGAGCACCACCGGGAGCCCACAGCCGAAGGCGAGGCCGAGGAGGAGCGGCTGCGCGGTGAGCGTCTGCGTGCCCTGGAGGATGTCCGACATCAGCCAGGTGGTGAAGACCAGCAGGCAGGTCATCATCACCAGACGCGCCGTCACGGCCACGCCGCGTTGCGCCGTCGTCCAGGCGTGGAGCGTGAAGCGCTCGGGCTCGGCGGTGGGCGTGGGGGAGGGGAGGGCGTCGACGGAGGAGAGGCTCATGGTGCGAGGGGCGCGGGGTCGCCGGGAGGCCGCAAGTGGCCACATTGCCTCGGCGAGAGGCTGTCCGTAGCATACGCAGCGCGGAGGTCTCCCGGCGAGCATGCGGCCGCAGCAACCATCTCCTGAACGCCGTGTCGACCGTGACGGTGTCACCCACGTGGCCGCCTCGCGCCCCTCCTCGGGAGGTGGCGTGGCGAAGTGGCTGGTGGGCGGCGCGCTCGTCTTCACCGTGCTGACCATCGCGGTGAGCCTGTGGTGGAGCTCCTCGGCGGTGGAGGTCGAGGACCCGCCGCCCTTCGTCGAGGCCCCCGCCCCCGTCGCCGAGCCCGCGCCCGTGGTGGCGCGCGCCCCGGTGCCTCGCGCCGCGCCGCGAGCCGTTCCCCAGGTGCCTGTCGCCATGGCCGCGCCCCTCGAAGAAGCGCCGCCGCCCGCGCCGGAGCCCGACATGCCCTCGGAACAGCCCACGGGGCTGCAGCTGTACAAGCGTGGCACCAAGCCCCTCAAGCGCGGGCTCGTCGTGCCGGAGGACTTCGAGCTGCCGCCCGGCTACGTGCGCCACTACCAGTCCACGGACGAGGGTGAGCGCGTCGAGGCCATCCTCATGTTCCATCCGGACCACAAGCCGGTGGACGCGAATGGCCAGCCCATCCCCATTCCGGAGAACCGCGTGGTGCCCGAGGAGCTGGCGCCCCCGGGCATGCCCGTGCGCATGCTGGAGCTGCCGAAGTCCGACGAGTCCAAGGACGCGCCTTGAAGCTCGGCCGTCTGGAGCCCTCGCCCGGAAGACACCTGGCCGACGCGCTGGTCGCCGTCGCGCTCACCACCGTGGCGCTGTGGGCGTTCTCGTCGCTCGTCTCGCCGTGGACCGCGCTGGGCTGGGTGGCCCTGACGTTCTGGTTCGCGGCCGTGGACCGCGCGCGCTCGTCGAAGGAGGCCCTGGCGCTCGGCGCGGGGCTCAGCGTCACGTTCAGCGCCACGGTGTTCCAGTGGTTCCCCGCCGCGCTCCAGGGCTATTCGGGCGCGCCCCTGTGGCTGTGCTGGGGCGCCATGCTGCTGCTGGCGCCCGTGTTCCAGCCCCAGCTCGTGCTCACCGCGCTCGCGCGTCACCTGGCCCGCCGTGCCGTGGGCGAGCGCGCCGCGTGGCTGCCCGCCGTGACGAGCATGCTCGTGTACGTGGGCGTCGAGTGGCTCGCGCCCAAGCTGTTCTCGGACACGCTGGGACAGGGCTTCGTCTACTCGGAGCGACTGCGACAGTTCGGCGATGTGGCGGGCGCGGCGGGGCTCACGCTCGCGCTCCTGGCGGTCAACGAGTGTCTGCTCGGCGCGGTGCGGGTCTTCCGCGCCCGAGGCGTGGCGCGCGCGCTGCGTCCCCTGGGCGCGGCGGTGGTGCTGCTCGTGGGGCTCACGGGCTATGGGGCCCTGCGGCTGGCCCAGGTGCGCGCGGCGACGGACGTGACGCCGGCGCTCGTGGTGGGCGCGGTGCAGGCGAACATCACGAACTACGAGAAGCTCAAGGCGGAGATGGGCGCGTACGAGGTGGTGCGCAGGGTGCTCGACACGCACTACGCGCTGTCGGACGCGCTCCTGCGTGAGGCGCCGCTCGATGTGCTCGTGTGGCCGGAGACGGTGTACCCGACGCCCTTCGGTGTGCCCAAGAGCGAGGCGGGCGCGGAGCTGGACGCGGAGATCTCCGGCTACGTCGCCGCGCGGAACGTGCCGCTCGTGTTCGGCTCGTACGACGTGGAGGACGGCCGCGAGTTCAACGCCGCCATGTTCCTCGCGCCCGCGTCTCGTGAAGGCGGTGCGCCCGAGCGCGCGGTGTATCGCAAGTCGAAGCTCTTCCCGTTGACGGAGTGGGTGCCCGAGTCCATCGACTCGCCCACCTTGCGCGAGTGGCTGCCGTGGACGGGGCGCTGGACGCCGGGCCCGGGGCCCCGGACGCTGCCCCTGCGTCGGCGGGACGGACGCGTGCTGAACGTCGCGCCGCTCATCTGCTACGACACCGTCTTCCCCTCCTACGTCGCCGAGCAGGTGCGCCAGGGCGCGGACCTGCTGCTCACGCTGAGCAATGATTCATGGTTCACCGGCACGCCCGGTCCCCGGATGCACCTGACGCACGCCATCTTCCGCAGCATCGAGACGCGCAGGCCGCAGGTGCGCGTGACGAACTCGGGCGTGTCCGCGCTCATCGATGCGACGGGGGAGGTGCTCTCCGAAATCGGCGACGCACAGCGGGGCACCCAGGTGATGCGGGTGCCCGCGTCGCCCGGCCTGTCCACGCTGGCGCTCGCCTGGGGACACTGGCTGGGTCCCGTCGCCCTGGTGTGCGCGGTGGCGCTGCTCGGCGGCGCGGTGCTGGGGGCTCGCGGCTCCCGGCGCTGACGGCGGACTCTGCTCGCTTGAGGACACTCGGGGCCGGGGTCCGCGCCGCTGCGTGACACATCCGGGTGGCAGGCCGACGGCGCCCGTTGTCGGCACGGGGCGTCGTCACTACACGCTCCGCGCGGCGCAACCTCGTCCTCGGAGTCCTCTCGCGATGATTGTCGGTCGGAGCCTGTCCTGGCGCATCATCCTGCGTTACACGGGCCTCCCCGTCACCGTGCACGTCCTCTTCGCGTTCGCCATCATCGTGGGCTACCGCGTGTACGACGCGTCCTGGATGGCGGTGCCCGCGCTTCCCGTCACGGTGCTCGCGGCGGCGCTCGGCGTGCTGCTCGCCTTCCGCAACAACTCCGCCTACGACCGCTGGTGGGAGGCGCGCACGCTGTGGGGGGGCGTGGTGAACTGGTCGCGCTCCTTCGCCCGACAGGTGCTCACGCTGCTGCCGCGGCCCGGGAGCACGCAGGATGAGCAGCCCCTCTCCGAACTCGAGCTGGCGGCGGTGCCCTCGCCCCTCTTGCGCAGCGCCGTGGACCGTCCCGCCGCCCTGACCGCCGTATCGGGCGCCCGCGCGAGCGACGGTGCCGTGCGCGACAGGTTCGGTCAGGCGCGCATGCCCACCGACGCCAAGGTCTCCCTGGAGAACATCGCCGTCCTCGACAGCCCGCCCGAGGAGCAGCGGGGTGTCATCACCAAGATGGTGGAGAGCATCACCGAGGACTCTCGTGAGCTCATCTACGCGCAGATGGGTTTCGTGCACGCCTTGCGCTGTCACCTGCGCCGCCAGGACCCGTTGCCCGAAATCGTCCGCTTCTTCCGCCCCTCCGTCATCGAGGCCCTGCGCGAGGAGCAGAACGTCCCCTCCGCCATCATCCTGTGGATGGCCACCCGCCTGCGGCGCATCTACGGCCAGGTGTCGGACCCGCAGAAGGTCGTCTTCCTCCACGTCACGATGGACCGCACGCTGTCCGAGATGACGAACCTGCTGGGCGCCTGCGAGCGCATCAAGAACACGCCGCTGCCCCGGCAGTACGACATCCTCCTGTTCGTGATGACGCGCGCCTACCTTGTCCTGCTGCCGCTCGGCGTGGTCGAGGAGCTGGGCTGGCTCACGCCCATCGTCACCGCCATCATCGCGTTCCTCTTCATCGGCCTGGACGCGGTGGGCCGCGACATCGAGACGCCCTTCGAGGACGACGTCAGCGACACGCCGATGACGGCCCTGAGCCGGACCATCGAAATCAACCTGCGGCAGATGCTGGGCGAGACGGAGCTGCCCCAGCCCGTGCAGCCGCAGAAGGGCCTCTTGTACTGAAACGAGCTGCCCGAATGGGGCCTGTGAGGGCGCAACGTCGCACCCCGGGTCCTCGCGTTGCGGCGGACCCACGCGCGGCGTATACCCGGAGCACCGTGTCCGGACTGTCCCGCATCCTCACGCTCGTGTTGCTCGTCGGCTGGCAGGTCCTGGCCAGCGGCGTCGCGGGCCTGGGGCACTACTGCGAGAAGCAGGTCGCGACCCGCGCCACCAAGTGCCGCTGCCACGAGCACGAGAAGGAAGGCGGCCACAAGGCCTCCTCCTCGCCCGACGGGCCGGCGCTGAGCTGGAACTGCTGCGAGGAGCCGCACTGGGACTTGCCCGCGCCCACCGAGGCGGGTGGCTCCAGTGGCGCGCCCTTCGTCGTGGCGCCCCCCGTGCTGCTCCCGGTCGCCTGGGTGTCTCCTCGTCCGCCGGAGTGGGTGCCCCAGCGCTCACTCTCCTGGTGGCAGGTGCCTCCCGCCCAGGGACCCCCTGTCTTCCTCCGCGTCCGCACGCTCCTCATCTGAGCGCTCCGGCGCGCGGTGACGTCGTGTCCTCCCTCGGGAGTCACGCGATGGCCGCCTCGTGCCCGGGTTGCGCGCGTCCGTGGTGTCCACGGACGTCGTGCCGCCCTCGGAGTGTCCCTGAGGAGCCGGGTGCGCGAGTCGTTCGCTCTCTCCGGCATGGCAGTCAGTCGGTCTGAAGAATCCAGAAGAGCGAAGCCATGGACATGATTTGGGAGCTGATGATTGGGACGGTGCTGCTGACGCTTCTCATCGTGGTGATGACACCGGCGATGTGGAGCTCGCGGCTCAGCCTGCGCGAGAAGCCGAAGAAGCCCGAGAGCCAGGGCCCCAAGGACTGAGGCCCGTGAGGAGACACGGCCACCTTCCAACGCGTGGCCGTGTCCTCCGTGCGCGTCAGAGCCTGCCGGCCTTGAGCTCGCCGATCAGGTGCGCGCTGGCTCGCACGGCCAGGGCCATCATCGTCAGCGTGGGGTTCTGCGGTCCCTGCGAGGGGAACGCCGAGCCGTCCATCACGAAGAGGTTGGGCACGTCCCAGCTCTGGTTCCACGCGTTGAGGACCGAGGTGCTCGGGCTGGTCCCCATGCGCGCGGTGCCCACTTCGTGGATGGCCATGCCCGGCGTGGAGAGGGTGTCGTTCACCTTCTCCACCGTGAAGCCCGCCTCCTTCATCATCTCCTGGCAGGCGGCCACGGCGTCCGCGCACATGCGCAGCTCGTTGTCCGAGTGACGGCACTCGATGTGCGCCGCGGGAATCCCCCAGCGGTCCTTCACGGTGGGGCTCAGCGTCACGCGGTTGTGCTCGCGCGGCACCATCTCCCCGAAGGGCACGAAGTGGCACGAGTCCCCGAAGGTGAACACCTGCACGCCATAGCCGCGTGAGAAGCCGTCCGCGGGGGAGGTGACGTTGCGGAACTGGGGGATGTACGCCCAGCTCTGCTCGGCGCGCTGCTCGGAGGCGGGCAGGTTCATCTTCGCCTCGATGCCGAGCAGGTACGTGTGGTCCATCAGGTTGCGGCCCAGTTGCCCCGACGAGTTGGCGAGGCCCTCCGGGAACGCGGCGCTCTTCGAGTGCAGCATGAGGCGCGTCGTCTCGATGGTCCCCGCGGCCAGAATCACCACGCGGCCGTGGGCCTCGTGCGCCTTGCCGGTGTCCGAGTCGATGTACCGCACGCCCGTGACCTTGTTCGTCTTCGGGTCGTGCAGCACCTGGTCCACCACCGCGTGCGTGCGCAGGGTGAGCCGGCCCGTCTTGAGCGCGGCGGGGATGGTGACGGGGGCGCCCGCGGTGCGGCGCACGACGACGCGGCGCTCGGGCCAGCGGCGCTCCACGCGCTCCTTCAGGCGCTGCTCGGCCGGGTTCATCGCGATGGACGCGGCGAAGATGGAGTCGGGCAGCGTGTCCAGCCCGTCCGTGTTGCCGTGGAGGCCCATCCACCGCTCCACCGTCTCGTAGTGCGGCGCCAGGTCCGCCAGCGTCAGCGGCCAGTCCGGGCCCTGGCCGTCGCGCCCGCCTGCTTTGAAGTTGAAGTCCGACAGCCGGTAGAACTGCCGGCCGTGCGCCTTCACCGAGGTGCGTCCGCCCACCTGTCGCGCGCGAATCCACGTGAAGGGCGCGTCCTTCGGCGTGGTGTACGGGTTGTCGACGTCATCCACGAAGGCGTGCGGATGGAAGGGCCACGCGAAGGTGGTGGACTGCACCGACTGGCGCTGCTTGCGCGCGCTGTCCGTCTCCGCCTGGTAGCGGAAGAGCTTCTGGCGGACCCGGTGCATCACCCACAGCAGCTTGTCCGCCTGGTTGCTGCGCCCCGCCTCCAGCACCAGGACGTTCAGCCCCGCCTCGGTGAGCTGCTTGGCCGCCCAGCCACCACACGCGCCGGAGCCCACCACCACCGCATCGAAAGTCTTCTTGGACGTGCTCACAGCGACCCGGCGAGTGCAAAGGGGATGCGCGGCGTGACTCACCGCGAGTTGATTCGGCGCAGTGTAAGCTGTCGCGCGCGAGCTTGACCATTGGACGCCCGCCTGTGTCGCGAGTGACTCGCGTGGGGCTCGGGCGAGCAGCCGGGGGATGCCCGGGGAAGGTGTTGCATGAAGTGGCGGCGAGTCGTGGCGGCGGTGGTGGCGTTGGGGGTGCTCGCGACCCTGGCGCTCTTCGGTCGGGCGCTGCGGCACTCGGAGGCGTACTTCCACTATCCCCGGGTGGCGCCGGAGCGCCCCGCCGACTTCGCGGATGCGCAGGACGTGCGCCTGTTCACCTCGGACGGGCTGGAATTGCGCGGGTGGTACGTGCCCTCGAGGAACCGCGCCGCGGTGGTGATGACGCACGGCCTTTCACAGACACGCGCGGACGTGCTGCCGGAGGCGCGCATCCTGCGGGACGCGGGCTACGGCGTGCTCCTGTTCGACCTGCGCGCGCATGGCGCAAGTCAGGGCGAGACGTCCACGTGGGGGGATTTGGAGCGGCGGGATGTGCGGGCCGCGCTGGAGTTCGTGCGGGCCCGGCCCGACGTGGACCCGGGGAAGGTGGGCGCGCTGGGGTTCTCGATTGGCTCCGCCGCGGTGGCGGAGGTGGCCGCGAAGGACACGGACGTGCGCGCGGTGGTGCTGCTGTCCCCGTTCAACACGCTGTGGCTCGCGGCCGCGTATGACTTCCGGCGCTTCGGTGCCATCACCCAGACGGGCGCGCTGGTGCCGTTCTGGCGGCGCGGCATCCAGCTGGAAGAGGTGCGCACCATCGACGCGGTGGACCACATCCGGCCCAGGCCCCTGTTCATCGTGATGGGGACGGAGGAGTCCGGTCAGCCACTCGCGGATGAGCTGTTCGCCCACGTGCGCGAGTACGCGCGGACGTGGCGCATCCAGGGCGCGGGGCATGGCGGCTTCGCCACCGTGGAGCCGACGGAATATCCCCGCCGGCTGCGCGCCTTCTTCGACGCGGCGCTGCTCGCAGGCGGGGAGGGGAGCGCGGCGAATCCCGCGCCTTGAGCCGACGGGCCCGGAGGTGAATCACCTACCGCCGAGCCCGCGACCCCAGCACTTCAGGGCGCCTTGGGCGCCGCTTCCTTCTCGCGGGCCTCGAGCTGCTCCAGGCTCTTCAGGAAGGCGCGGCCCTTGGTCTCGTCCGTCATGTAGACGAAGGCGGCCATGCCCTTGAGCTGCTCGAGGGACTCACCCTCGCGGCCGGGCTTGCCCTTCTGTCGGTTGTGGATGGCCGCGCGCAGCCGGCGCACGACATCGCGCGGCACGCGGGCGGAGGCCACGCCGTCACGGACCCTGTTCACCACCAAGCCCGTCACCTGCTGACGCGTGCCCTTGCGGCTCACCCGCGTCTTCTCCGGGTGCACGCGGAAGCCCTCGGACTCCACCACGTCCTTCACGCGCGCGAGCAGCACGGCCACCGGCGCACCCTGCGCGCGCCGCGCCTTGGGCTGCTTCGTCTTCGTCCACGAGAACGTCAGGTCGTCCGCGTAGCGCGTGTAGACGAAGCCCAGCTTCTTCGACAGCGCGGACAGGCGCTTGTCGAGCTTGAGGCACAGGGCGTTGGTGATGCCCGGAGACGTAGGCGCACCCTGCGGCAGCGAGCGCGGACCCTTGGCCACGTAGAGCGTCTTGCCGCGGAACTGCACCGCCTCGCGCGGGGCCTCCGTGGACATCAGCGCCAGCAGCGTGGACGTGTTCTCCGGCAGGCCGCCCTTGCGCAACAGGCCCTTCACCCGGCGCCACGTGACGGAGGGGAAGAAGTCCTTCAGGTCCACCTTCACCACGACATCCGCGCTGTGGTGCGCGAGCGCGTTGGTGAGGATGGAGCGCCCCGCGATGAAGCCGTGCGCCGCGCCGTGCACGGGCAGTCGCTCCACCACGTTGGACAGCACCCAGCGCTGCGCTTCCTTCAGCTCCGGCTTGGGGGACGTAATCGTCCGCGTCCCGCCGTCGCGCTTGGGGATGCCCCAGCTGATGTAGTGCGAGCCGGTGTCCACCTCGCGGTGGAACGCGAACCAGCGCAGCTTGGAGACGCTCAGCCCCAGCGCCTTGGCCAGCGCCTCCGCGGAGCCCAGCTCGGGAAGCCCGTTCGCGCGAGCACGCTCCTCACGGTGCGCGATGTCGAACTTGTCGGAGCCGCCTTCCTCCTCCCAGTGGACCCCGGCGCCCAGGTGTCCCACGTGGGTGGCCTTCCAGGCCTCGTGGGCCTGGCGCCCCAGCGCGCGACGCTCGGCCGCCTCGGCCTTCTTCTTCTCCTTCCAGGCCGTCTTCTCCTTTTCCGAGGCGCTGGAGAAGTCGAGCTCGCCCACGGCGAGGCCGCGAGAGACCAGCTGGGCCTGCGCCCATTCCTCGGCGCCGCCAGCCTCGACGATGGCCTTCCAGCGGGTGAGCAGTGCCTCGTGCGCGGCGCGACGGGCCTCGCGTTGGGCGAGCGTGTTGGCGGACGGGGCCTGGGGCGCTGGCGTCGCGACGGCTTGCGGCGCGGCAGCGGGGACGAACGACTCCAGCCTGGCGGTCATGTCAGCACCTTCGAGGGGGCGCGGCGGCTTCGGACGAAGCGGCTGTCATTCGCGAGCAGTCGAGGGAGGCCAGGAAAGCACCACCATCTCACCTGGGGCACGGTAGCCTCACCGGCTCTCCCCTCCCATGCACTACGGCCGGGGTGGGCAAACGGCGGTCGCGTCGTTGGCTCCGCTGCCCACCCCGGCCGTAGTGCATGGGAGGGAGAGAGCCAAGAACAGGCTACCTTGCGGAGAGTGTCCTGCATTCAAACCGGAGCGGCGCAACGCCGCTCCCGCGCTCGAGGCGCTCAGGCTGATGCACTCCAGACCTCTCTCGGCTGCTCGCGCGTGAAGCGCGCTTCATCGTGTCTTCCGTCGCACCTTCCCTGTCGGCCGCTTTTGAAGGCGACCGAGCCGTGGTTGAGGGTTTACACCAATGACGAGGCCGCGTCGATGTAGCCGTCGGCCGAAAGCTTCTCCAGGCGCGTGAAATACGCGGTGCGCGCCTCCACGTCCGTGTCGAACCAGAGCCGCTGGTGACGCGCTTCGCCGGTGCGAAGGCCCCACTCCACGGCGACCACCTGGCCATCCAGGGAAACGCGGTACACCATCTCCTGTCCGCTCTCCGCGTCGCGGCGCACGTACGAGCGCGTCTCGGCGCGGATGTGCTTGCGGCCCTCGGGGGTCTGCCGGAGCGCCTCCTCCTCGGCGCGGCGGCGCGCGTAGACCAGGCGCAGCGCGAGCTGGTGCTCGCACGGACCCTCGCGCATGCCGGAGCGGCGGAAGTGCGGACACCCGCAGGACGCGTCCTTCACGCGGCCTTCCAAATCCAGCGTGAAGCTGGGGAAGAAGCTGCGCACGGCCTCGCGGTCCACCACCTCGCCGTGGATGCGCGTGCCCTCGCCCACCATGTCGTGCACCTTGGTGAGCTTGACCTCGCCGGCACCCGGGCCGCCGTCGCCGAGCAGGCGGTGGGCGCGGGCCTCGCGCTCGCTGCCGAAGCGGATGACCGACTCGTCCACGGGCGTGGCCATCAGCTCGCGCGGACGGTACTTGCCCTGGGCCACGTCGAAGAGGACGCGGCCGCGCAGGCACTCGAGCTGCAACGCGGCGCGCACCTGTTCCTTCGTCGCGCCACCGGCGGCGGCGACCAGGGGCTCGAAGGTCTGCGGACCGTCGGCGCGCAGCTTCCCGCGCAGCTTCTCGGCCAGCCCTTCCGGCACCGCCCGGGGCATGAGCACGTCGAAGGCCGCGGCGGAGGACCAGCCGCTCTCCGTCCAGCCCGTGAGGCCCATGGTCAGCGTGGCCTGGCCCATGTCGATGACCCAGAACACCGGCAGGCCCGGACCCATGAGCTGCAGGCGCACCGACTTCGCATGCGGCAACAGGCGCGCGAGCGCGACCAGCCGCTGGCGGCCGAACGTGCGCACCACCGCGGGCGCGGTGCCGGTGTACTTGCCGCCGTGGCACTCGAGCACCAGCTCCCACGGCTCCAGCACCAGTCGGGGCGGAGCGCCGGGGACCAGCTCGAAGCGCAGCGCGCGCGGGGCCTTCTTCGCCTTGCGGGTGCGCAGCGCGAAGAGGAGGTTGTACAGGTCGATGGGCGCCAGCTCGCACGTGTTGGCGGGCAGCGTCGCGGCGGACTGCACCTGGAGGAAGCCGCGCAGCCACGCGTGCGGCACCTGCACGTTGCGCGGCTCACGGGCCTGCTTGGCGGGCAGCGCGACGTGGGCCTCCAGCGACACCGGCAGGTAGGTGCGCAGCCGGTCCATGCGCGAGAGCAGGTCCGACGGGACGTCCAGGAAGGTGGAGCCGTGCGCGGCCTCGCGGCCCTCGAAGAGGCTGTTGTCCAGGGACAGGCGCGCGTAGGCGCTCTCGTCGCGGGAGAACACCTCCAGCGAGACGCTGTCCGGGTCCACGGTGAGCACCGGGTCCAGCACGGCGTCCTGCTTCTGCTCACCGTCGAGCGCGTTGTCGAGGAAGGCCTTCTGGGCCTCCCAGATCTGCGCGCTCGCCCGCTTCCCCTTCTTCATGAGGTACGCGAGGTACGCGGTGCGGTCCTTGCCCCGGTAGCGCAGGTCGCTCGCGAGGATGCCGAACGTGGCGGTGAGCGCGTCGCGGAACAGGGACGCGTCCTTGAGGCGGCCTCGCACGCCGACGGTGCCGCGCGAGCCCTCCAGGGCCAGGAGCACGCGCGAGGCGTCCGCGTGGGACTCCACGTCGCTCGCGGTGGCGTAGCGAAGCTCGACGGGGTGACGGGTGGCGGTCGTCACGACGGGTTCCCTTCCTTCCGGTGGTTCTTCGCGCGCTCGGCGGCGCGACGTGCACGTTTGTGGGCGCGCCAGGCGGCCTTGCGCAGCTCCACGGACTGAGACTTGTCGAAGGCGGCCGTGTGCAGCAGCTTCGCCGCCTCGTCACCGCCCAGCCGGCCCATGCCGGCCCAGGCTTCCTGCTTCACCTCGGGCTTCGCGCTCTGCGCCAACGCGGCCAGCGGCGCGAGGTTCCCCTGACCCAGCAGCGAAGGCTCGGCCAGGCGACGGCCCTCGGACGTGGCCAGGGCCTCGGCGGGGACCTTCGCGCCCGTGGGCCCCAGGGCCACCGGGTCGAACGGCTTCACCTCCAGCGCCCAGGCCGCGGCCTTCTCGGGGGCCAGTCGCGCCAGTGCATCCGCGGCCGCCGAGCGCACCCGGGCATCCGGGTCCGTCAGCACGCCCTTGAGCACGTCCGCGGAGGCGGCGCGCTCCTTGTCGTTGGACAGCACGGGCGCCGAGGTGTCCTGGCCCTGGAGCTTCAGCGTGGCGCCGGCCGTGCCCAGGCGGGACAGCACGCGGGCCGCCTCCTGACGCACGGTCGCGGGAGCGCCATGCTCACCGGCCTTGAGGATGTCGCGCGCGGAGTCGGCGAGCCCCGCCGTGCCCAGCCGCGAGCCGGCCCACAGGATGCGCTCCCACGCGGAGGCGAGCGCGGTCTTCTTCGGGCCGGGAGGCGTGGCCGCCCAGTCCTTCGCGGTGCGCCGCTCGGAGGTGACCAGCGCGCGGGACAGCGCCGCCAGGTCCACCTGTCCGGAGGCGCGCGCCTCGCCGGTCCACGTGCCAATCAGCAGGGCCGCCTCCTGGCGGGCCTCCGCCTTGTCGTGCTCCAGCAGCGTCACCGTCTCGGGCACCGGCAGCGCGCCGCGCCGCGCGAGTCCCCGACGCAGGCTCAGCCGCAGCTCCTCGTTGGTCAGCGTGGCGAGCCGGGGCACCAGCAGCGCCGGGTCGCCCTCGCGGGACAGGTACGTGACGGCCGGCTCGGAGATGTCCTGGTAGCGGCTGGCCACGGCGAGGAACTCGACGCGGGTGCGCTCCTTCGGGAACAGCTCGTCCAGCGCCTTGCGCGCCTCCTTTCGGAGCAGCTCCGTGGAGTCGTCCAGGATGGTGGCGAGCGTGGTCTCCGCCTCCACGTCCTTGAGCTTGCCCAGCTCCTGCGCCGCCGTGATTCGCACGAGCAGGTGGGTGTCCGTGTCGAGCAGCAGCGCCTCGACCTTCACCCGGGCGCGCTCGCCGCCGATGGCGCGCAGGCCCTTCACGCCCGCCTGCTGGAGCGAGACGTCGGCGCCCTCCACCGCGGCGGCCTCCACCTTCTCCTCGACGCGGCGGCGCTCCTCGCCGTCCGGCAGCCGGCCCGCGAGACGACCCAGGCCCTCCACCGCCGCCCACACCATGCTCGGCTCGGTGGGCGCCTCGGGCGTGCCACCGGCGGCCACCGTCTCCAGCTCGCTCAGCGCCCGCGCGTCACCCAGCGTGCCCAGGGCGAGCAGGGCGCGCTCGCGCTGACCGTCCTCACCGGCGCGCGAGTACAGCAGCAGGGGGCGCAGCGCGCTCACGCCGCGCAGGTGCGCGACACCCTCGGCGGCGGGCAGCATCAGCTCGCGAGCCCCACCGCGCAGCACGTCCTCGAGCGGGCCCACGGGGGCGGCGTGCTCGATGACGCGCTTGGAGTACAGCGACACGGCCTCGGCGCGCACCGTGACGTCCCGGTCGTTGAAGAGGCTCACCAGGACCTCGGACTGGCCGGCCTCGGCGCCGTGCTCCAGCTGGCGCAGGGCCACCTGTCGCACCGCCACGTCCAGGCTCTTCACCGCCTGCCGCAGGAAGCGCAGCGCCAGCGTCGCGTCGCGCTTCTTCACGTCCGCGCCCGCCACCTGCATCGCCGCGGGGACACACGCGACGCGCACCGCGCTGGTGTCGTCCTCCAGCACGCGGCGCGCGAGCACGTCCAGCGCCTCGGGGCGGCGCGTCTGTCCCAGCGCGTCCACCAGCCGCAGCCGCTCGTGCGGGTCCGTGGACACATTCAGCCGCGCGGCCAGGGCGCTCACGGCGGAGGGCGTGGCCAGTCGGGCGAGCGCCTCCACCGCGCGCCTGGCGACGGCGGGCGTCTCCGAGCGCAGGAACGAGGCGAGCACCTCCACCGCGCGCTCGTCGCCGCGCCACGCGAGCAGCTCGGACGCGCGCAGGCGCAGGTCCTCGTGCTCGCTGGACATGGCCCGACCCAGCGCCTCGGTGACGCGCGAATCGTTGGCGCCGGCCAGCCGCTCGATGACGCCGACGCGCAGGTCCGCGTGCTCGCTGCCCAGCGCGGCCAGCAGCGGCTCCAGGCTGCCGGGAGGGCTGAGCTTCTCGAGCAGCTCGAACGCGTAGCGGCGCACGTCCGACAGCGGCGAGTTGAGCGCGGCGGTGATGCGCGGCTTCGCGGCGTCCCCACGCTCGGCCAGCTCGTCCAGCGCGATGCGCGCCACGTCGGGCGACAGCGAGGCCAGGGCCAGCGAGAGCGGCTCGTCGCTGCCCGCGGGGAACAGCTCCTTGAGGCCGGTGAGCGCGGCCTTGCGCACCAGCTGGTGCGGGTCCTCCAGGGCGCGCAGCAGCGCGGCCACGGCGGCGGGCGTGCCCGCGTAGCCCTCCTGGGTGAGCTTCACCACGCGGTCCACGGCGTCGCGACGGACGCGGTGGCCCTCGTCGTCACCGGCGGACACCTGGCGCAGCAGACCCACGTACGCGCCGAAGGCCAGGCGGCGCAGGTGCTGACGCTCGGCGTTCGTGGCCGCCTCGGGCGAGGAGGTCTCCGGCGTGCCGGGCTTCGTGGCGGAGAACAGCCGGCGCAGCCAGCTCTTCGCGGGCGTGGCCTGCACGGGCGACACGTTGGGCGCCGTCTCCGGCTTCCACGGGGCGTCCAGCGAGCTCGGCCGGGCGACCTTCAAGGCCTCGCGGAAGTAGTCGAGCGGCTTGTTGCGAAGCAGCAGCACCTGGGCCGCCGCGTAGCGCTGCTCGGGCTGACCGCTGGAGAGGGCCTCGGCGAGCCCGACCATGCGCCTGGCGCGGTCCTCCTCGGAGGGCCAGTCCTTCATGTCGCCGACCTTGTCGGGCTTCGGCGGCAGCAGTCCCTCGACCAGGTTCGCGCGGTACGCGTCCGTCTCCGTGCGCAGCTCCAGCGCGCGGGCCGCGGCGTAGCGCACCTCGGGACGTCCGCTGGACAGCGCGCTGGCGAGCAGGTCGGGCGGCTCACCGCGACGGGTGGCGCGCAGGTCCCGCGCGAGGACGATGGCGAACACCATCTCCTGCACCTCGCGCGCGCGGTCCTCCAATCCGTGCAGCAGGCCACCGTCGCCCTCGGAGCCCAGGGCCGCGAAGGAGAGGATGGCGCCCAGCCGGATGGGCAGGTGGTCATGGCGCAGGTTGCCGGTGAGCACCGGCAGCGCACGCGCATCACCCAGGCGCGACAGGCCGTCCGCGCCCCACGAGCGCACCGCCACGTTGGCGTGGCTGAGCGCGTCCAGCAGGTAGCCCTCGTCGCCCCGACGGCTGGCGGTGGCGAGGCCGCGCGCGCCCTGCTCCTGCAAGTCCCCCAGCTCGCTCGTCAGCAGCGTGGTGGCGAACCAGGACAGGAGCCGACGCGAACCCAGCGTCGCGAGCGCGCGGGCACCCCGGATGCGCAGCGGGATGAGGAACGCGGGCGGGTACTGCCGCTCCAGCTCCTTGTCCATCAGGTTGCGCATCGGCTCGATGATGTCCTCGGCGCCACGGGGCGCGAGCAGCTCGGACGCGCGCACGCGCACCGGCAGCGAGGCGGAGGACAGGCCCGCGAGCAGCGGCCCGTTCTCGCCCGGAATCAGCTTGTCGAGCGCCTCCAGCGCGGCGACGGCGACGTCCAGTTCCTCATCCTGCACGCGCTTGAGCAGCGGCGAGCGCAGGGGCTCGGCGGGCGCGTGCACGGAGCCCTTCGCGGCCAGCACGCGCAGGGCGGGGTGCGTCGACGCGAGCGCGGCCAGGTGCGGCTCGGGCTTCTCCTTGCCCACCAGCTTCACCCACGCCTCGTACGCGGCGGTGGCGACGCCCACGTCGCGGTCCTCCACGGACTTCTTCAGCCGCTCCTGGGCCCAGCCCTCGGCGCCGCGCTGCGCGAGCACCTCCACCGCGCGGCCACGCAGGTCCGGGAAGCGGCCCGCGAGCGCGCGGTCCAGCGCCTTCTCCGGCACCTTCTCGTTCCACGCCCACAGCGTGCGGAACGCCTCGCCGCGCACCTTGGCGGACTCGTCCTCGAGCGCGTCACCGAGCAGCGGCTCGGCACCTTGCGCCGTGGCGCCCAGCTTCACCAGCCGGTCCAGGCCGCGCACGCGCACGTCCTCGTGACCGGAGCGCAGGGCCGCCTCGGCGGAGGCCAGCGGCGCCTCCGCGTCCAGCGCCACCACGGCGTCGAGCGAGGCCGCGCGCACGTCCGCGTTCTCGTCGTCCAGCATCCACACCAGCCGCTCACGGGCGCGAGCGTCCTGGAGCGCCTGGAGGGCGGCGGCGGCCTGACGGCGGATGGCGGGGTCCGGCTCACGGGAGAGCTGCAACAGCGCGCCCAGCGCCCGGGCATCGCCCAGCTGCGCGAGGCCGCGCGCGCCCCGGACGGCGGTGTCCGGCGTGCGGCAGGCCATGGCGGCCACCAGCGGCTCCAGGTCGCTCTCCGTCAGCGAGGCCCCCACGGCGCCCTGCGCGGGCATCGCGTCGCGCGCGGCCTGCACGTCGGCGTCCGTGAGCGCGGCCGTCTGTCCCTGCCGCGAGCGCTGCGCGAGCCGGCGGGCCACGTCCTTGGTGGAGCGCGCGAAGTCCTCGTCGCGGCCCTCCAGCGCGTGCGCCAGGGCGCGGCGCTCCAGCACGCGGATGGTGAAGGCCACGCGGCGCACGTCCGCGTCGGCGTCATCCAGCGCGCGGGCGACCAGCGGCTGCAACTGGGCGTGGCCCAACAGGCCCGCCCCGGCGATGCGCACCAGCACCTCCACGCGCAGGCGCGGCTGGCCCCGCTCGAAGGCGGCGCGCAGGGGCTCGGTGTCGGCGGGCGCGGAGACCTCGGAGAGGGCGTCCAGCGCGGCCAGCCCCACGGTGGCGTCCGACTCACCCAGCTTGCTGGCGATGAGCGCGGGGACCAGCGGGGACGCGCGGCCCAGCTTCGCCAGGCGCTTGAGACCCGCCACGCGCATGTCCACGAAGCGCGACTCCAGCGCGGCGCGGGGCGCGGCCAGCGGCGACTCCGTCTCCAGCGTGTCGAGGGCCTTGAGGGCCTCCTCGCGCACCTGGGGATGGTCGTCGTCCAGGCGCTCGCGCAGCTTCGGACGGGCGGCGACGCGGCCCTTCTCGCCCAGCTCGCGGGCGGCGAGGCGGCGCACCTCCGCCTCCTTGTCCGTGGAGAGCACCTGGAGCACGAAGTCGAGCGCCTCCGTCTCCTCCAGCGCCACGGCCTCGCGCACGGCGGCCTCGCGCTTGGGGCGCCCCGCCTTCAGCGACTCCGTCAGCACGTCGAGCCCGTGCCGCGACACGGCCTGCCCGTTGGCCGGCTTGCCGTCCGTCTCGATGCCGAAGCGGAAGACGCGCCGGTCCTCGCCCGCCGTGAAGATGGCGCCCAGCGATGTGCGCGCCTCACGCGGGTTGCCGGGCGCCACGAACACCAGCGCGTTCACCGGCTTGCTGCCGCAGTCCAGCGTGCGCGGCTTGCGGCGCTCATCCAGCCGCCACACCTTCACCTTGCCGTCGCTGCCCGCGGACCAGACGCGGTCCCCCGGCTCCTCGTCGTCCTGCGCGGCGGGCGTGGGCGGGAACACCAGCGCGAGCACCGCCCCGGCGTGACCGGAGTCCTTGTCGCCGCGCACCTCGAACTCCACCGCGCCCACCAGGTACCAGAAGCGCACCTTGCCGTCGTCGCCACCGGAGGCGAGCCGGCCGTCGCGCGGCGTGAAGGCCAGCGCGCGCACCGCGCCCTCGTGGCCCGCCATGTCGCGGCGCTCACCCGTGGCCTGGGTGAACGAGCGCACCACCCCGTCGTCACCACCACACGCGACGAACGTCCCGGACGGGTCCACCGCCACCGCGCGCAGGGACTGCGGCGACGCCTTCCACTCGTGCACCTTGCGCGCGCCGTCCCACTCCCACCCGCGCACCACGCCGTCCGCGCCCGCGCTGAACAGCACCTTGCCGTCGGGGCTGGAGACGAGCGCGGTGACGCCGCCCGGGTGCGCGTCGGTGAGGCGCGTCTGCACCTGCCCGTCGGAGACGGTGCCCAGGCACAGCGTTCCGTCGGACAGGGCCGCGGCGAAGCGCTCGCCCGACAGGGCCAGGGCGCTCACGGCGGAGGGGAGCTCACTGCTCCACAGCACCTTGTTGGAGGCCAGCTCGTACGCGGTGAGGCGGCTGGGCGCGGACGCGCGGGCGCCGCCGAGCAGCAGCACGCGGGGGTTCGCCGCGAGCGCGCGGAGCTTTTCGATGTTGCCGATGGCGAGGACGGACATGAAGTTCTTTCCGGGGCGCCCGTCGGGCACCCGTGACGCTGGGAATGCCGACGCTCAGAAGCCCCCGAGCTGCGCGCTCGGATGCGCGGTGCGCAACTGGACCAGGGACGCCAGGCAGCTCTGCCACTCACCCTTCGCCATGGAGCCGGTGAACTCCCCGAGCACCGGCGCGATGACCCGGGCGAAGCTCTCGTCCTCCAGGCCCAGATCCCGCACCAGCTCGATGACCCGGCGCTTGGCGACGCTGGCCGACAGGCGCTTCTGCACCTCGCCCTCGCGCGCCTCCTTGGCGCGGCCCGGGGGCAGGCCGAAGAGCATCTTGCGCAGGAACTCGCGCAGGGCCGGCACGTCCGCGAACGGCGCGCCGCCCCCCGTGGCGGGAGCCTCCTTCGCGCCCGCGGGCTTCCACCCCTCCGGCAGGTGCGTGGGGCGGTGCTTCTCCCAGAGCAGGCGCACCGCGAACAGGCCCACCTCGCGGTCCGCGCTCTGCATCAGCCACGTCAGCCGCTCGGCGCCGCCCAGCCTGGCGTAGTGCCGGCGGATGAGCTCCACCGCCACCTCGCGCGTGCTGCGCTTGGTGCTCTCCGTGAGGGAGAAGACCTTCACCGGGTCCAGCTCCTCGGGGTGCAGCACGTAGCGGGCGTCCGCGCCCTCCTCACCCGCGCGCAGGAGCGCGTCGTAGGCCAGGTTGCGGATCTCCTTCGCCTCGGCGTCCGCCAGCTCGTACACCCGCGTGTGCCAGCCCCACGCGCGCAGCTCCGCGCGGGTGACGGCGAGCGCGAAGCGGCGCACGTCGTCGCGCGCGTCGAACAGCGCGGGCCACAGCTTCTCCGGCGTGTACGCCTTGCGCGGCGCCTTGGGCTTGATTTCGTACGACTTCGACTCCGGCTGCTCCGGCCCGATGAGGGGGTGGTGGCAGCGCAGGTACGTCTGGGCGAACGCGCGCACCGGCACCGGCTGCTTGGCGCCCAGCGCCAGCTCGAACAGGCGCTCCAGGCCCGCCGCCGCGTCCCCCGTGTCGCTGAAGTCCGCGGGCGCCACGTACTCGAGCAGGTAGCGGTGCGCGAAGTCGTGCAGCGTCGGGTCCGCGCGCCGCGCCAGCGCCAGCAGCCAGGGCACCGTGAGCTGCCGCGCGGTGAACAGCTTGCGGTTGCCCAGGAGCGCCAGCGCCACGTGCCGGTGCTTCGCGCTGAAGACCAGGCCCTTCACCTTCTCCACGTCCAGCCCCGGCAGGCTGTCCGCGCGCTGCAGCCACGTGGCCACCTGCGAGCCGATGCGCGGGTGCGCCGCCTTGTCCAGGAGCCACTCCGGACCGATGGCCGCCGGCGCGTACGACGACAGCGCCTTCACCACCAGGCCCTCCACCGGGTAAGGCTTCTTCGTCAGCCGCGGGTCCTCCAACAGCTCCTTCCAGAACGCCACCGGCATCTCCCCGGCCGCGTACTTGGACTGCACGTACCCCTTGGCCCAGTTGAGCTGCTCGGAGGTGCCCAGGTACATGTCCCGCAGGAAGCCCGACGTCAGCTCCGCCCGGTCGAACGACTGCTCCAGCGACTTCGCCGCGAACGCCGCCGTGGCCTTGTAGGGCAACAGCCGCCCCAGCAGCTCCATCCCCAGCTCGCGCGGGTTTCGCTTCTCCAACGTGGCGGCCGCGAAGGACTTCACGTCGTTCTCGCCCTTGGCCACCAGCTCCACCAGCCGCTCGGCGGACAGGTCCTGCGCGTGCGCCCGGGCGTACTCGATGGCGTACGTGCGCGCCTTGCCACTGGGTGACATCAGCAGCGCGATGACCGCGTCGTGCAGGCCCAGCTCGCGCAGCTTGCTCTGGTGGAACTCAGGGGAGCCCTGCAGCGTCTCCACCAGGAAGTCGTGGGCGCTGGCCAGGGGGCGACGCGCCAGCCGGTCCAGCCACGCGGGCGTCACCTTGCGCAGGCTCTCCGGGAAGTCCTTGCGCAGGCCCTGGATGGCGAAGCGCGCGGCGGGGTCCGACATGCACGTGTCGAGCAGCCGCATCAGCGCGTCCGGCGAGCGCTTCCACGCCTCCGTGAACGCGCGCTGCTTCACCATGTCGCCCGGCGGCTGGATGCCGAACGAGCCGCCCGTGTAGTTGCCCGTGCCGTGCGCCCAGATGTGGTTCGCCACCCAGACCGAGTACCAGGACGTGTCCTCCTGGTAGTGGCGCAGCACCTCCACGGCGAACTGCGGGTACAGCTCCGGGACGGCGGCGCCCAGGTGACGCAGGTAGCGCCACGCGCGGCGGCGCAGGTACTGGAGCGTCCCGCCGGAGACCTCGTGCTTGTAGGACTGCCGGCGCTCCACGTCGAAGCGCCACGCGAGCACGCCGAACAGCTCCGCGTCGTGGTCGGCCTCGGCCAGCTTGTAGATGCGCTTGAGCCCGCCCCACAGGCCGAACTTCAGGTCCGCGGTGGCCGCCAGCTTGAGCAGCACCGCCCGCGACGCGTGGGTGTTCTTGCGGTACAGCGACACCAGCAGATCCGCCAGCGCCAGCCGCGCGGGCTGGGGCACGTCCTTCTGGGCCAGGAAGCGCTGCCACGCGTCCGCGGAGGCCTCACGCCGTGAGTCGCTGTCGTAGCGGGCCTGCGCCTGGGCGAGCGAGCGCAGCAGCTTCTCGAAGGTGAAGGCGTCCTTCGGCGGGGCCTTGCCTTCCTCCGGCTCCGGCTCCTCCTGCTCCAGGAGGGCAAGCACGGCATCGGCCAGGTCCGGTGACTCCGCCTGGGCCAACCGCTCGAGGTCTGCTGCGTTCAGCGCGTCGCTCGTCGACATGGGCCAGGGGACTTAGCACATGCCGCCACTGCTGGCAGTGTGCGCACGCCCGCGTCCAGGTCTTCTCGCTTTCGGATGTTCCGCGACTCGCAGGAAGCCCTCAATCCACGATGTCCACGCCGGTGCCGAACAGCGAGCGATTCTTGCGGTTGTCGAAGTAGGTCAGGTCCACCAGCAGCGCGGCGGCCAGCACCAGTTGACGCAGCCGGCCGTCGGTGCACGAGGGCTGGAACTCCAGGCTGAAGTTGTCCGCGTCGCTGAAGGTCTCCTGCAGCAGGCCGCTCCACTTCTTGCGGATGACGGCCACCTGCTCGCCGCGCTGGAGGATGCGGAACGTCCACGGCTTCCAGAAGGGCCCCTCCACCGTGGCCAGCACCGCGCCGGTGGGCGACACGATGTCGAAGCCCCGGCCGAACAAGCGGAAGCGCTGGACGATGTCCCCCATGGGCCGGCCGTCCCACGCCGTCACCTCCGCGCGGGCGAAGAAGAGGTGCCAGGGCAGCTCCACCGCCATCGCCAGCGTGCCGCCCAACGTCATGCACTCCAGCCGGGCGCGGTAGAAGGGCCAGAAGTTCCGCGCCAGCCGCGACATCCAGCCCTCGCCCGTCTCGCCCACGTACACGGTGCCCCGGCCATCCTCGCCACAGACCTCGTACTTGTTCTTCCCCTCCCAGCCGATGAGGATCTCCAGCGTCTCGCGGAACTGGCGCATGCGCAGCGTGGCCGACGTCAGCACGGCCTCCAGCGACAGCCGCAGCTCCAGGCTCATGTAGCGCGGGTCTCCCGGAGCCCCCTTGCCCGCGAGCGCCTGCGCGGGCTCCTCGGGAGGGGTGGACGGCGCGTCCCGGGGCTCGGAGCGTGCCTTTCGAGCGCCCCAGTCCAGCTCCAGCTCCGAGTCGGTGCCCCACCCTGGCTTGTCACCCATGGAAGCAGGGCTTAAGCGGCATCCCGCGCGGACGCAAACGCCTCACTCGGACTCCGAATCCTCCGCCACCTCGATGGGCTCCAGGGGGTGCCAGGTGGGCTGGACGTCGAGCGTGACGGCGCCGCTCGCGGGCAGGTCCACCTCGCCCCGATGCACCTGCTCCCGGCGCGTGTCGAAGTTCAGGCTGCTGAAGAAGAACGTGTAGTGCCCGGCGGGCAGCTCCTCGAACGTGGTGTCGGTGTGGGGCCAGGACTGGACCGCCAGCCTCCGGCCCAGCTGCTCCAGCTCCAGCAGGGACTTGGGCAACGGCACGTCGCCGGGGAACAGGTAGGTGTTCAGGATGGCCACGCGCTCGTTCATCATCATCGTCCCCCGCGCGGGGAGGTTGAGCTTCAGCGTCGTCGCGCCCGCCATCTCCTGGAAGTGGAGCACCTTGCGCTCGCTCGGGCCCAGGCGCACGCGCTGGGGGAGGAAGCGCACGGAGTCGCCCTGGAAGCTCATGTCCTCCCCGGGCGCGACGGCGTACTCGCCGGGCGGCAGGCCCGAGACGCGGAACGTCCCGTTGCCCCGCTCCACGTCCAGGGCGTCCTCGGGGGAGAGCAGGTTCACCACCTGGACGTGGGTGTCCACGGGGCGGCCCTCGCGGTCCTTCACGGTGCCCTCCAGGCGCGCGCCGGAGGACATGCGCAGCTCCAGCGGCGCGCTGCTGTCGCCCACCTGCTCGCTGAGCGGCAGGTAGTCCGGATGGGTGAGCGTCAACACGAGCGGCCCGGGCTCGAGGGGTGGGAGCTCGAAGGTGCCATCCGCGCGGGTGATGGCCGACGCGAGCGAGGGCGGTCCCTCGTCCAGGTCCTCCGAATCCTCGTCCCGGCGCGCCCCGGCGCCAGGCGACTTCACGTCCACCTCCACGCCCACCACCGGCGCGGAGGTCCGCGCGTCCAGCACGCGGCCGCGCAGCCGGCGTCCGGCCTTGAGCACCACGTCGCCCAGGTCCAGGTCCTGGCCCCGGGGGACCTCCACCTGGCGCACCACGCGCGTGAGCCCCGGGGCATCGAGGGTCAGCCAGGTGGTGCCCGGCTGCTCCAGGGACACCTGGAAGGCGCCGTTGGCATCACGGTATGGCACGTCGTCGATGTTGAAGCGGGTGACGGGTGTGCCGTCCTCTCGCACCAGGCGCCCGCGGACTCCGCCCACGTAGCGCACCACCAGCCTCAGGTCCGTCACGCCCGCCTGCGCCTGCACGCCCGAGATGCGCCGGGGGTCGTCGACGTCTGTCGCCTCGTCCGCGCCGCGCAGCGTGTAGCCCGCCATCGTCAGGTCCACGCGGTAGCGCCCCGGCGACAGGTGCTCGAGCGTGAAGCGCCCGTGCTCGTTGGACTGGGCCTGCGCGGGAGGGGGCAGGGGCGCGTGGTGTCCGAACCGTCGCCGGCCCGAGTCAGGCTCGGTCAGCGGATGGGCGAAGACGCTCGCGCCGGGCTGGGGCGTGCCGGCCTCGTTCACGACGAGCCCGGAGATGGACAGGCCTCCGTCCATCCGCACCGTCACCGTCTGCGTCTCGGTGGCCGTCAGCGTCACGTCGACGGTGGCCTCCCCCACGCCGCTGTGCTCGAGCGAGGCGCGCAGGACGAACCGGCCCGCTGGCGCGCCCTCCAGTCGGAAGGCGCCCTGCGCGTCGCTGCGCACCCAGATGGGCACGGGCTCCTCCTGGCCCGCGGGCGTCAGCGTGATGGCCACGTTCGGAATCGGGGTGTCCTTCAGGTCCACCACGGCGCCCACCACGCGCGCGCCCGGCTGCATCACGACGCGGACGTCCTGGGCGGGCGCCTCCACTTCCAGGGTGGTCGCGAGGAACCCCTGTGCATCGGGCGTGAGCCGGTGGAGGCCGGGCGAGGGGAGGTTGAGCACGAAGCGCCCCGCGTCATCCGTCAGCGCGTCGATGACCGGCCCATCCGCGAAGGGCGCGTCCGGGTCTCCATGCTCCAGGTCATGGGGCTTGCCGTCGCGTCGGCCCTTGGGCTGACGCAGCCACTTCATGGCGGAGAGGGTGATGTCCGGCAGCGGTGTGCCCGCCGGGTCGACCACGATGCCCTCGATGACGAAGGCGCGCTCCATCGTGAGCTCCACGGGGGGCGTGCGATGCGTGACCTCCACCTCGGTGGTCTCGGTGGGAAGGAAGCCCTTGGCCGACACCGTGAAGTGGTGGGTTCCCAGCGTCGCCTCTTCCAGCTCGAAGCGCCCGTCGGCTCCCGTGACGGCTTCCGTGTCGGTGTAGACGGTGCCGCGTGAGTTGGCGAGCACCGTGGCGCCCTCGATGGGCTGGCCCGCGGTGTCGCGCACCACGCCCGTCACCCGCACGAGCGTGCCCAGGCGCACCGTCACCTCCGCCTCGGTCTGCTCCTCGTCGAGGGTCGTCTCCGTCTGGCCCTGGTGCTGTCCGTGACGGGCCTTCAGCACGTAGTCGCCCGGAGGCAATCCCTCCAGGACGAAGCGCCCGCGCGCGTCCGTCTCGGCGGTGACGCGGGTGTCGACGACCTCCACCTGGACGTTGGCGACGGGCTGCTCGTCGAGGAGCACCTGGCCCACGATGTTGCGGGGCCGGTGGAGCACGATGTCCTCCGCCTCCAGCTCATCGGGCGAAATCGCCCGCATGCACGGACCGACCCGCTGGTCGTCGTCCACCTGGAGTCCGTAGGTGCTCGCGGGCAGCGGGCCCAGCGTGAAGCGGCCGTCGCCGTTGCTGGTCGTCTGGAAGAAGCGCGAGTGTGCGGTGTGGAAGAGCGTCAGCTTCGAGCCCGCCACGGGGCGCAGGGCCTCGTCCACGACGCGGCCGGTGAAGACGACGCTCGGCTCGAGCACCAGCTCCACGTCCTCCGTCCCTGTCGTCACCTCCGTCGCCAACGCGGCGCCCTTCGCGCCCACGGCCCACAGCGCGACGGTGCCCTCGGGGAGGTTCCGCACCTCGAAGGCGCCCTCCGCGTCCGTGGTGACGCGCGCCACCACGGGCGTGTCGCCGCGGCCCGCCTGGATGAGGTCGCGCAGGGTGGCGAGCATGTCCGGGTCCTCGCACTCCGCCGCGGAGAGCGGGGGGTCGACGTCGGTTCCACAGGGGCGCAGCGAGAGCGACTCGCCGGGGAGGGCGCGCGAGACGGAGAGCTCCACGCCTGGGGCGGGGCTCTTGTCGGCGGCGAGCACGCGGCCGCGCAGGCTCAGCGTCCCGCGCACCTGGGCCAGCGGCGCGCTGTAGGAGGGGGTGACGGAGGCCGGCGAGGTGGAGGGCTCGGGGGGCGACTCCTGGACGAGGACGAAGGCCGCGCCCAGGGCGAGCACCGCGAGCGTGAGCGCCAGCACCAAGGGCCTTCGCATGGTTCCCTCCCCGTTGGAGGCCCACGGTAGCAGGGCTTCCGGCAGGAAGTCGCCAGGGGCTCAGGCGCGGGTGGAGAGCGCTTCCAGGCGGGCCTTCTCGGCGACGATGAGGTCGCGGACGTGGTCACGCAGCGCGGCGACGTCCTGGAAGCCCGAGGGGTCCACCGGAGGCATCACCTGCACGTGGCAGTGCGCGGAGGTCTCCAGCACCAGGCCGTGCTTGGGAAGGGTGCGCGCGGTGCCGGTGAGGACGATGGGGATGATGGGGCACTGCGTCTTGAGGGCGAGCGCGAAGGCGCCGTCCTTGAAGGGCTTGAGCTGGCCGTCCTCGGAGCGCGTGCCCTCGGGGAACATGAGGATGGGGACGCCGCGCGCGAGCCACGCCTCGGACTGGGCCAGCATCTTCAGGATGCTCGCCTTGTCGCCACGCACCAGCGGCACGTAGCGGTTGAGGTGCATGTTCCAGCCGATGAGGGGCAGCTTGAAGTTGGCGGCCTTGGAGACCCACTTGAAGGGGCGGTACAGGCCGAAGAGCACCAGGATGTCGCCGAGCGACTCGTGGTTGGACACGAGCACTGCGGCGCCCTTCCACGGCAGGTGCTCGCGGCCGTCCACCTTCAGGTGCCACAGCGGATTCACGTAGAAGTAGAGCTGCGCCCAGAAGCACGAATACAGGTGCAGCACGAGCCCGTTCCGGTCGAAGGGCGTGGTGAGCGCCCACACCACGACGGCCCCGAGGAAGAGCAACAGGCTGGAGATTCCGAGGAACGTCCAGAAGACGATGGAGAACAGGAGTCGAATGGCGCGCAGTGTGCCACAGGCTCGCGAGGGGGAAAGCAGGGAGTTGGGCGCGCCCGTCATCCCGCTCTGCGCGCGGTGGAGGCGTCGTGGGCGTCGAGCACGAGCAGGCGCGCGCCCTCGGCCTCGAACAGGGTGCGCAGCCAGGGGTGGCAGGTGAAGGCAATGACCTGTTGTTGCTCGGCGAGCCGGGCGAGCAGGTGGATGGCGCCTCGGGCCCGCGTGGGGTCGAAGTTCACCAGGATGTCATCCACGATGAGCGGCAGCGCCCCCCGGGTCTCCCCGAAGTCGCGGACCACGGCGAGCCGGAAGGCGAGGTAGAGCTGCTCACGGGTGCCGCGCGAGAGCTGGGCGGCGGGCCAGTCGCGCTGACCGTCGCTGACGCGCAGCTCGCGCTCGTCACCGGCGGGGATGAACACGCGGCGGTAGCGGCCCTCGGTGAGCAGCGCGAAGTGCTCGGAGGCGAGCTGCACCACGCGGGGCTGCTGCTCCTCCTCGAAGCGATGGCGGGCGCGGTTGAGCAGGGCGAGGGCCAGCTTGTCCTCGGCGTAGCGGGTGGCGAGCTCGGCGACCTTGGCGCGGAGGGTCTCCTCCTGGATGCGCAGGCGTGAGAGCAGGTCGTCGTTCTCCCACTGTTCGAGCTGGTTCTGCGTGGCGCCCTGCTCGGTGAGGACGTCCTTGAGCTTCGACTGTGCCTCCGAGTGACGCGAGCGCACCTGTTCCAGCGTGACGCGCAGCCCGTCCGCGCCGCCGAGGGAGCGGAGGGCCTCGCGGACCTGCGCGTCGGAGAGCCCGGTGCGCGCCTCGATGCGCTGGGCCAGCTCGCGGGTCTGCCGGACGAGCCCGGCGTGGCGGCGGGCCTGCACGGCCCGACGACGGAAGGTCTCCTCGTCACCACCGCCACCTTCGTGGAGCAGGGCGGCGAGGGCTGCGTCCTCGGCCTGACGGAGCGTATCGAGGCGCGCCTTCTCCTCGCGCAGCTCGCGACGACGCTCGTCCACGGCGCGCCGCTCGGTCTCGCGTTCACGGTCCGCGTCGAGGGCCGAGTTCACGCTCGCGACGAGTGCCTCCGTGGTCCTGGAGGAGAGGAGGTCCTCGTCGTGGAACGAAGCACCTCCGTCGAGCGCCGGAGGGATGCGAGCCGCGCGGAGGCCCGTCGTGCTGGACGCCGTGAGGGTCACGGGCGACGAGGCCTCGGTAAACGCATCGCGGCTCGACGAGCCCGAAGCGTTTCGCAAGGACGTGTGTGAGTCCGCCGTCCTGGTGAAGTGAAGGGCGCCTTCGTGGGTCGGAGTTCCGTCTGGCGACGCCGGACCCGTCAGCGCGTGGGGGCGCTCCGTGCCGCTCGCGGCGAGTGCCACGGGCGTATTCAGGGACAAGGACCCGGTCGGCGCCTCGAGGCCCGACGAGACGGACCCCGCCTGGGTGCGCCCGGACGCGTTCGTGAACAGTCCCCTCGTCAGCTCATGGAGCCGGTTCACCACCGCCGCGCAGGTGTCCTCATCCGCGTTGACGGCGGCCTCCTCGGCGCTCACGTCCTGCCATCGCTGTCGGAGCGCGGAGGCCTCCCGCCACAGCGTCAGCGCCGCGGGCGCGGGCAATCCCGAGGGGAACTTCCGTGACGCCAGGCACACCGCGAGCTCGGCGTTCAGCGTCGCGAGCCGCCCCTCATGTCCACGCAGTGTCTCGCCCGCCTGTCGCTCATCACGCGAGGCCACATCATGGCTGGCACGCAGCACGTCCCGCTCGCGCAGCAGCACCTCGCGCCGTCCCGCCTTCTCCAGCAGATCCGCCAGCATGCCCTCGCGCACGGTGATGTCCGCGAGCGTCGCCAGCGGCGCGAGCCCCGCTTCCATCGACGCCGTGAGCAGCTCCCGATGCAGCACCTCCTCGCGAGCCGCCAGTCCCGCGAGCGTCGCGCGGAGCCGCTCCTCCGTCTGCTGTCGCTCCCGCAGCCGCGCCGCCTGCGCCGCGCGCTCCACATCGCGAGCCGACTCCACGCGCCGCCGAGCCAGCTCCACCAATCCCGTGAGCAGCAGCCCACCCGCGAGGCACATCGCCCCCGCCGCCGAGCCACCCATCAACCACGCGCCCACGGCCAGCGCCACCACGATGGCCGCGGCCGCCGGCACCCACCACACCGGAATCACCGCGACGTTCGGCGCCCCAGGCCCCACGCCGGAACTGCGAGAGCCCTCGAGCTGTCGCCGGGTCTCCTCCTTCTTCTCCCCCAGCCGCTCCAGCTCACCGCGCACATCGCGCATCCGACGTGAGCCCGCCTGCTGTTGCCGCACATGCGAGGGCCGCACATCCGGCAGCTCCGCGAGCTCCGCCTCCAACCGCGCGAGCACCCCATCCAACCGCTCCCGCTCGGAGCGAGCCCGCCCCCAGGCGGCGAACGACTCCCGCCGTCCCGTCTCCTCCGCCTCCAGTCGCGTCGACAGCGACTCCAGCCCCGCGCGAGCCCCCGCGCTCAAGTCGAGCCCCATCAACCCCACGCCATCGACGCCGAGCCCCAGCTCCTCCAGCGACATCTCCACCTGACGCCGCTTCACCCGCAGCGCCGCACGCCGGGCCGGCAGCGCGCGAATCCGCTCCGAGTGCTCCGCATACGAAGCCAGCGCCGAGCGCAGCGCCTCCTCCCGCCCCTGCACCGGCGAAGGCGTGGACAACCGCGTCAACTCCGCCTCGGTGGACGACAGCTTCTCCGCGAGCCGGGCCACCTCACCGCGATAGCTGCGACTGCGCTGGAGCGCATCCTCCAGCCGCGCCTCGCCACCCTCGGGGAAGGTCTCCAGGGACGGCAGGCCCTCCAGCTCCGCCCGGGCCTCCGCCAGCGCCGTGACTTCACTCAGCGCCGAGGCCAGGCGCTCCAGCCGCTCCAGCTCACGCCCGTCCTCCAGGACCCGAGTCTCCAGCCCGAGCAGCTCCCCGCCCAGCGCCTCCAATCGCTCGCGCTTCGCGAAGTAGAGCGCGGGCCGGTTCCCCTGCTCGCGGAGCTGCTCCTGGACCTCCTCCAGCTCACGGAGCTTCACGTTCAGCTCGGGGTTCGTCCCGCTCGGCTTGTAGAGCCGCTCGGCGCTCTTGCTCAGCGCGGACATCGCCTCCGGCAGTCGCCGGGCCCCGCGCATGCTCGCGGCCACCAGCGCATCGGAGGCACCCCGAGCCTCCGTGAGCTGCTCGAAGCCCGCGAGCTCCTCCAGCCGGAAGGCGAAGACATCGAAGTACAGCTCCCGCGTGACATGTCCCCGCGCGTCCTTCAGGCGCTCCTCGGACACCGGCTCGCCATCGGCCCCGAGCACCGTCAGGCTCTCGGCCTTCCGTCCGCGAGGCGTCGCCATGCGCCGCACCGTCAACGGCCCCGTCGCCGTGAGGAGCCGCAGCTCACCGCCGAAGGGCGTGTCCTCCTCCGAGGGCGCATACCGCTCCGGATGCCCGCGCTTCTCGAAGCCGAACAGCATGGCGCGAAGGAAGGCGAGCAGCGTGCTCTTGCCGGCCTCGTTGGGCCCGTACATCAGGTGCAGCCCGGGGCCCAGCTCCAGCGACAGCTCGGAGAAGTGCCCGAAGCGTCGCACCCGCAGCGAGTCGATGCGCAAGCCTGGCTTCATGCCCCGTCCTCCTCGTGCAGCGCCTCGACGCCCAGCAGGCTCGCGCGGGACACCCACTCCTTGCGAGGCGTCTCCAGCACCTCCACGCCCAGGCGCTTCAGCTTCTGTCCCAGGCTGCCGAGCGCCTCCTCCTCCCACAGGCGCGTCAACGCCCCCGGGTCCTCCTCCAGCGCGCGAGCCTCCTCCAACAGCGTCCGAGCGAAGCCGCCCTCCGCCGTGAGCGCATCCCAGTCCAGCTCGGGACGGCTCGAATCCCGCAGCGACTCCAGCAGCACCGGAGGATGTCCCGCCGCCAGCTTCGCGCGAAGCCCCTCCTCCAGCTGCGAGAGCGCCCCCGGACGCGCCAGCTCCCGGTGCAGCGGCCCGCGTCCCGTGAGCACCACGCGCACCGCGTGCCCGTCCAGCTCCTGGGTACATGCCGCGTCCACGGCCTCGCTCAGCGTGCCCATCAACCCATCCAGCGTGGCCACGCCCGTGAGCGGCACCTCCACCCGATGCCAGCGCACCGTGTCCACGGGTACGAAGCGCCGCCGCGTCCCGCCGTCCTCCACCTCCACCAGCACGCAGCCGCGCTCACCGGTCTCCAGCACGTGCCGGCCCTGCGGATTGCCCGGGTACACCGCGAGCCCGCCGCCGGGGAGCGTCAGCTCGCCGCGCGTGTGCACGTGTCCCAGCGCCCAGTAGTCCAGCCCGCGCGAGCCCAGCCCCGCGGGAGTGCAGGGGGCGTAGTTCGCATGGCCCTCGGCGCCGCCCAGGTTCGCGTGCAGCAGGCCCACGCTGAAGCCCTCGCCGGTGCGACGGAAGCGCGAGGACAAATCATCACGCACCTCCACGTCGGGATACGAGACACCCTGCACGCGGCACAGCCGGCGGCCCTCGCGCCGCACCTCGGCCTCCTCCCAGTCCGGGCCGAAGACCTTCACCGAGGACGGCAGCCCGAGCGTCCCCGTGTCGCCGCTGAGCGGATCATGATTCCCGTGGACGATGAATGCCTCGATGCCCGCGACGTGCAGCCGCTCCAGCTCGCGGCGCAGGACGAGCCGCGCGCGCACGGAGCGGTCCTTCACCTCGAACAAATCGCCGGCGAGCAGGAGGAAGGCGACGCGCTCGCGCAGACACAAGTCGACGATGCGCGCCAGGGCGCGGAAGGTAGACTCCTGGAACCGGGTCAGCAGCGGACCGTGGGCGGCGATGCCGCGGAAGGGAGTGTCCAGGTGCAGGTCGGCGGCGTGGACGAACTTGAAGTGCATGGCGGGCCCCGCACCGTACCTGAAGCACGGCGCGGCACTCGTTTCCAGCCCGCAGACGCACGCGCGATGTCCGACAGTCGCGAGGCGGCTACTCCTGGGTGACGTCGAGCCTCCGCCACGCGAGCTGTAGCGTGCGAGACATCGTGCCACTCGCGGGGATGTCCAGCTCCTCGGTGTGGAAGCGACCGAGCGCGTCGGGCGTGAGGAAGAAGACGGTGACCCTGCCCTGCGGGATATGGGCGAACACCACTTCGGTGTCCCCCACCTCGTAGGTGCCGGAGATGCCCTGGAACATGACCTGGCGGAGCGCGGCGGGGCTCGTGGGCGGAGGCACGCTGCCGGGCACCAGCGCCATGTCCACGCCTTGGTCCGTGGGCACGCTCAGCCGCACCGTGGCGCCGCCCGCTGCGGGCTTGAACTGCACGGACACTTCGCCGCTCGAGGGCACGTTCACCTGTTGTGGCAGGTAGGCCAGGGAACGGCTCTGCCGACCGCGAGGCTCCATCCGCAGCGTGTACTTCCCGGGGTTGAGCGCGCTCGCCTTCCCGGCGCCGTTCTCCAGGACGATGGCGCCCTCGGCGCCCGGGCCCTGATAGCTGACGAAGCCGTCGATCTTCTTCCCCTGCGCATCGCGCGCCGTCACGTTCAGCCGAGCGCCGGGGTCCATGCGCACCGTCACCTCGGTCTGCGTGGCGTTGATTGAGACGCGCTGCTCGCGGTAGCGCTCATGCAGGAACAGCCGGAGCGTGAGGGGACGGGCCTCCAGCTTGCCCAGGTCGAAGCGGCCGTCGCGGTCCGTGGTTTTCAGGACGAGCTGCCGGGGAAAGTTGATGCCCTCGTCGCGCAGCTCGCTGTCGAGCGCCACCAGGACGTTCTCCGCGGGCTCTCCCGTCGTCGCGTCCAGCACGACGCCCGTGAGCGCGCGGCCCGCCTCGAGCCGGATGTCCCCCAGGTCGACGTCGGCAGACGCTTCGCCGCCTTGCACGGCGCGAGACACGGTGGGCAGCCCCTCCGCGCTGAAGACGAACTGGGCGCGTCCCGCCGAGGAGTGGTTGGGGAGCGAGAAGGTCCCGTCCTCGGACTCCAACTGCTCCGAGTTCACGCGGAAGCGGGGGATGGGCGCGCCGTCGGGGCCGAGGAGGCGACCTTTGACGTGCGAGTGCCGCTTCATCACGAACCGGGCCTGCTGCGTGTCCGCCTGGATGAAGAGGTCCTCGGAGCCCGTCGCCGCCGGGCTGGAGGAGGGCGTGGAGCGCTCCGGCAGCAGGGTGTAGCCGTGCTTCGTGGCGGCGAGCCTGTACCCGGTGGCCTCCAGGTGTCGGAGCACCGCGCGTCCGTTCGCGTCCGTGCCGACGCCCGAGGCGAGCCGATGCATCTCCGAGTATTGCTCCTCGGAAGTGGGGACCAGCGGCTTGGCTTGCACCAGGGCCTTCTCCACGGGCTGTCCGGAGGTGTCGACGACGAGCACCTCCACGGAGCGCTCCTCGGGCAGTCGCATCGTCACCTTCGCCACGGCGCCGTCGCGCACCTCCACCTCGGCCTCGGCCTTGCGGTCCACGCTGGGGGACGACCGCCTCGCGAAGATGCGGTAGCGCCCGGGGGCGATGCCCTGGCGACGGAAGACGCCCTGGTCATCCGTGCCCATCGTCTCCAGCGGTTCTTGGGCCTCATCGCCCGCGTCCACCCGCCCCAGGACCACATGGAAGCGCGGCATGGGTTGCCCTCGTGAGTCCGTCACGGTGCCTTCGACGGTGCCACCGGCGCTCAGCGTCAGGAGCACGTCCTTGGCGGGGGCGGGCGTCGACAGGGTGAACGGGACGAAGCGCTCGCTGAAGGTGAGCACCTTGTAGTCACCGGGCTCGGTGGCATCGAGCACGAAGGAGCCGTCCTCGGCCGAGAAGGTGCTCTCCTGGGGCTCGAAGTCCCCGGCGTACTCGACGATGCGGTGCAGGTCGAGCTTGATGCCCGCGAGCGGACGTCCCGCGCCGTCGACGACGCGGCCGGTGACGGACGTGGCGCGCGTGAGGGTGAAGTCCTGGGAGCGCATGTTGGAGGACATGACGCGCTCCTCGGCCTGGAACATGTCCACGTAGCCGTCGGCCTCGATGGTGAAGTCCCAGCCTCCGGGAGCGACGGGCCCCGCGCGGTAGCGGCCGTCCGGGCCGGTGAGCGTCTCCATCTCCTCGACGCGTGAGCGGTCCGTGGAGCGGAGCTTCACGCGGGCCTTGGCCACGGGGGCGCCCTGGTCGTCGAGGACGCGGCCCTCGACACCGAGCGCCTCACCGAGGTTCAGTGTCACGGGGGACGAAGGCGTCTTGCCCAGCTCCACCAGGGCGCGTGCGTACTGGCCTTCGTGTTCGGCGGTGAGCCGGTAGTGACCGCTGCCGGGCTCGAAGGTGAAGCGGCCTTGCGCGTCCGTCTTCGCGCGCAGCGGCGGCCTGTCCTCCATGACCTTCTCGCGGGAGGCGAGCACCTCCACGTCCTTCACGGGAGCGCCATTCGAGAGGACCCGGCCGGTGAGCGTATGTCGACGGCTCAGGCGGATTTCGTGAGGCTCCTCGCGGAGCTGGAGCCAATCGAGTGTCGGACTCCAGTCCTGCTTCGCGGCGAGGACGACGTAGGAGTCGAAGGGAAGGGGGCCGAGCTTGAAGTGGCCCCGTGCATCGGTGGTCGTGTCGAAGAAGCGGGTGTTGCGCCAGCTCGCGAGCGTGATGGCGACGCCGGGCACGGGGGCGCTGTCCTCATCGAGGACGCGACCGGACATGAACAGCGGGTCGTCGAGCACCAGCGAGACGCCGCTGCTCCCGGCGGGTACCCCCATGCGAGTCCCCGCGCCCTGGGAGGAGAGCGCGAGCAGTGTCTGGGGGCCTTCGGGCAGACCCTCGAGGACGAAGGAGCCATCCTCGGAGGACAGCGTCTCCGCGTGCACGGGGGCCTCGCCCTGACGAGCGAGCAGCAGGGAGACGAGGATGCTCTCGGAGGCGGGCATGCAGTCGACGAGCATCCGAGTCGCCCAGGGCTCCTGGCTCAGCGCATCGTGACGGGAGAGCAGCTCCTTGGGGCAGAGCGTCGCGGACAGCGTCTCACCGTCCTCGGGCCAGGACGCGGAGACACGCGCACCGGCGACGGGCTTGCCCGATGTGTCCAAGACGGTGCCGCGGATGATGAGCCCGGCGCTGGACGGGGGCAGGGGAGCGGACGTGCGAGGCAGCGCGTCGTGCGCGGCGCGAGCCTGTCCCGTGGGCGCGCGAGGAGGAGCCGAGGGCTCACCGCTCCACGGCCGCCACACGAGGAGCACGAGGACTCCGATGACGAGGATGCTGCCCCCCAAGAACCACCTGCGCATGCACGAGCTCCGGCTGCTGACGTCGAAGCCTCAGGATAGCAGCCGGAGCCCCACGAGCCTCTGGGCAAGTCGCGCGTGGCCGTCACCCGCCGGGGGAGATGCGGACCGTCACTTCATGCTGCGAGGCATCCACCTGCACGGCCTGCGTGAGGACCTTGTCGTGAACGCTCAATCGGAGCGTCAGCGGCCCGGAGGGGACATGGTCCAGATTGAAGCGTCCGTCCTTGTCCGACCTGGAGTGGGCGAGCATCCTGGAATGGCGAGAGTATTCATCGTCCTCGAGCCATTCACTCAAGAGCATGACCTCAACGCCCTTGACGGGCGCTCCTGTCTCCGCGTCGAGCACCACGCCCCGAAGCGCTCGGCCGGTCTCCAGCCGTATCTCCCCGAGGTCGACGTCCGGCCCGTCCCAGCCACCCAGCACACCGCGCTCCACGGAGGGCAGGCCCTTCACGCTGAAGATGAAGGGCGCGACCTTCACGTGCTCATGATTCTCCAGGGAGAAGGTTCCATCGGGTGAAGTCACGGGCATGCGATTGACCTCGAACTCACGAATCGGCGCACCTTCGGGACCGACGAGCCGGCCTCGGACATGGGTGCGCCGCTTCATCACCAGCCGCACCTGCGTCGCGTCTGCTCCGACATGGGCCTCGTTGTCTTTCGCGGTGACCCCTGTCGAACGCTCAGCGCGCAGTTCATGGCCCGCGAGGGTTGCGCTGAGAGAGTAGGTCTCGAGGCCCAGTCCTCGGAGGATGAAGCGTCCATCTGCATCGGAGGCGACTCCCTCCGGGATGCTCACGCCGCAACCCCACTTGAGATTCATCTTGTTGAGGCCTCGCCCGGCGGGTGCCTCGGCGCGCACGAAGACGCCGCGCAACGGAGTCCCGCTGGAATCGACGACGACTCCTTCCAGGGTGCGAGGCTCAGGGAGTCGTAGCTCCACCTTCGTCACCTCGCCCTCTCGCACCTCCACTTCGGTCCAGGTCGCCAGGTCCGCGCTCGGTGTCAGCGCCTCTGCCCGCAACTGGTAGCGTCCAGGTGCGACCGCCTCATGTGAGAAGCGGCCGAGCGGGTCCGTGTCTTCATTCGCCAGAGGTTGAGCGGGGTCGCTGAATTCGAGGGGGACCAGGTAGACGGTGTACTGGGCGAGCGGGAGCCCACGCGTATCGGTCAGGGTTCCTTGCACCGAGCCCCCCGTGCTCATCGTCACGAGCAGGTCCTTCGCGGGCGCTCTCGTCTTCAGATGCTGCGTGACGAAGTGGTCGCTGCGCGCGGTCAGCACGAAGTCATGGGGTGCGGCCACATCCAGGACGAAAGCGCCCTCGGAGTCCGTGTACGTGCTCCAATCCATGTGTAACAGGTAGTCCGGTGAGTCCTCCAGGGAGAGATAGGCTCCCGCCAGGGGACGTCCTTCCTTGTCCACCACGCGTCCCGCGATGGAGATGGCGTCCATCAGCGCGAAGTTCATGGGGCCCATGCCGTGCGCCAGCTCGACGCTCGGGTCGCTGTCGTACGAGTCGATGTACCCGGGGGCATCGATGGCGAAGCGCCAGCGGCCCGGCTCCACGGGGCCCAGGCGGTAGCGTCCATCCGCGCCGGTGGTGATCTCCAACGTCTGTTGGGGACTCTGTTCAGGTGTCGCCTTCACGCGTGCGCCCACCACGGGCTCTCCCCGAGCCTCGCCGACGATGGTTCCCTCCACGTACAGGGCGTCGCCCAGGTTCAGGACAACCTCGGGCGGCGACTCCGCGTCCAGGCTCACCCGAGCGAGCGCGGCGAGTCCCGCCTGTTCCGCGGTGAGCACATACGTGTCCGCGCTCAGCTCGAACGCGAAGCGCCCCTCCGCATCCGTTCGCGCCTCCGAGCGGCCCCCGTCCCGTCTCCAGTCCTTCGGGCTCGCGATGACCTCCACACCCTCCACGGGCACGCCCTGCAACACCACGCGGCCCGTGAGCGTGCGCGGTGGGTACATCCGGAGCTCGAGGCCCGGGGAGGGAAAGAACTCCGAGATGAACCTGGGGCGCCAGCCCTCTTTCGTGGCGAGCAAGTGGTACTTGCCGTCTGGCAGGGGACCCATCTCGAATCGTCCCCGCGCATCGGTGCGCGCGTCGAAGAATCGGGTGGTCTGTGCGCTCACCATCAGCACGGAGACTCCTTCCAGGGGCTGGTCGTCATCACCCACGACCTGTCCTGAGAGTTTCTCCCGGGACTCGAGGGCCAGCTCCACGCCTTGACTGCCCGCGGGCACGCCCGTACGCAGAGCGGCCCCTTGCTCCGAGAGCGCGAGCACCGCTTGGGGGCCCGAGGGCAATCCCTCCAGGACGAAGGTGCCATCCTCGGCCGACAACGTCTCTGCGTGGACGGGTGACTCGCCTTGCCGCGCGAGGAGCATGTCGAGGAGGTCGTCGTCGGAGGCGGAACTGCAGCCCAGGAAGCCCTGTCCGTGCGAGGGCTCGCGCGACAAGGCCCTCTTGCGTGACAGGGACTCCGCCGAGCAGGAGAACGCCGAGAGCGTCTCTCCCTCCTCGGGCCACGACGCAGACACGAGCGCCCCCGCGATGGGCCTGCCCGAAATGTCCACGACGATGCCCCGGATGGAAAGCCCGGTGCGCGGGCGGGGCAAGGGAGGAGACCTGCGTGCAAGGGCACCTGACTCCGGTGCGGACACGCGTTGGGCAACGTCCGCTTCCCGCCGAGTCTCCGACGGCGCGTCATCCCCCCACAGCACCCCAGCGAGGAGCACGAGCACCCCGGCGGCGATGCCTCCCACAATCCATCCACGCATGACGGGCTCCGGTGGTCCGACGTCCAGGCGTCAGGATTACGACCGGTGCCCCCGCGACTTCCTCACGACTCCGTCATGACTTCCTCACGGCTGGCTCGCGGCGACCCCGAACGTCCGCCAGACGGGCCGCACCGTGTGAGACATCGTGCCGCTCGCGGGAACGTCCAGCACCTCCGCGTGGTACCGGTCGTCCTCGGGCCCCATGAAGAAGAGGGTCGTCTTCCCCGTGGGCACATGGGTGAAGGTGAAGACGTGCTCCGTGTCGTCCCCTCCAAGCTGCCCTTCCTGTCCCAGGCTCATCCACCGCTGGAGGTCCTCGGAACGCTCGGGCAGCGGCGGGGTGCCGTGGACCAATCGCAGGTACGTGTTCTCGTGGAAGGGGGCACGGACCGTCAGCGTGGAGCCCCCGGTCACGGGTTGGAGGAGCACGGACACCTCCCCACTGTCGGGGACCTCCACGGCTTGCGGCAGGTAGTTGAGGGCGCTGTCCTTCTTGCGCGCCCCTTCCGCCTTCAGCAGGTAGCGCCCCGGCGTGAGCCCTCCCATCTCCATGCGGCCCTTGTCCAGGGTCGCCCAGTCCGAAAATCCCTCGGGCCCCTGGACGGTGACGGTTCCGTCGAGCGGCGCACCTCGGAGGTCCACCGCCTTCGTGAGCAGGCGCGCGCCGGGCTGCAGCCGCACCGTCACCTCCTGCTGCGAGGCCTCCACCGTCACGCGCTCCTCGCGGTAGTTTCCGCGCTGGCTCACGAGGAGCGTGAGCGTCCCCGTGGTGACGGGCCCCAGCGCGAAGCGCCCCGCTTCGTCCGTCAGGCTGTGGATGGCGGTCCGCTCGTTGACGTGCACCTGCACGTTGGCGCGAGGCAGGGGCGCTCCCGTCCGTGCATCGACCACCACGCCCCGCAGCCTCCGTCCCGCCCCCAGCCGAATCTCCCCCAGGTCGACATCCGGCCCGTCCAAGCCGCCCTTCACGTCGCGCAGCACCGAGAGCAAGCCCTCCGCCTCGAAGGCGAAGGTGGTGATACCGGGACCCTCACGATTGGGCACCGAGAAGGTGCCATCCTCGGACGTCACCCGAATGGAATCGACGTTGAACTCGGTGACGGGTGCGCCCTCCGGTCCGACGACGCGTCCCCGCACGTGGGCATACCGCTTCATCACCAGCCGCACCTGCTTCACGTCGGCAGGGGCGACGACCAGGCCGTCCTCGAGGAGCACCCCCGTGGATTGCTCCGGGCTCAGCGCGTAGGCCAGGTGCAGGGCGGTGAGCGAGTGCTTCTCCCGCCCCATCCCTCGAATCAGGAAGCGTCCGTCCGCGTCGGTCTCGACCCCGTTCGGTGGCCCATGGCGATGGCGCGAATGGATGAGCACCAGGCCGCCCTGGGGGTTCGGCGCGAGCGAGTGGGCCCGGACGAAGGCCCTGCGGATGGGAGCCCCCGCGCCATCGACGACGATGCCCTCCAGGTTGCGCTGCTCGGCGAGCCGCAGGTCCACCTTCGTCACCTCGCCCTGACGGACCTCCACCTCGGTGGAGACCTCCTGGTTCACGCCGTCCGTCACCTGCTGGGCCACGATGCGATAGCGCCCCGGAGGAACGCCCTTGCGCGAGAAGCGTCCCTCGGACGTCAGGCCCCGCGCGGTCAGTATCTCACCCGGCTCTTCGGTCTCCAGCGGAGCGACGTACACGGTGAACCCGGAGAGCGGCAGGCCCCGGGCATCGGACAGCGTCCCCTCCACTTCGCCACCGGCGCGCAACGTGACGAGCACATCCCGAGCGGGAGCCGTCATCTTCAATCGCTGGGTGACGAAGCGATAGGTCTGCGGGATGAGCTCGTACTCACCGGGGGCCGATGCATCCAACACGAACGCACCGTCTGAATCGGTGAGCGCGGTCTCCTGCGTCACGTAGTCCACCGGGTCCTCGAGCCCGGCCTGCTCCAGGTTCAAGTGGATGCCCGCGATGGGATGGCCCGCTTCGTCCACCACGCGTCCGGAGATGGAGGCGGCGCGCTCCAGCGTGAAGTCATGACGGCTCGAACCCGGAGTCAGCTTGAGCTCCTGTCCATGGGGCAGGTCGATGTATCCGCGAGCCTCGACGAGAAAGTCCCACGGGCCCGGCTCCACGGGGCCCAGTCGATAGCGTCCATCGGTGCCCGTGGTGCCCTTCAGCTCGCGATGGGGAATCAGCTGGGAGGTCGCTGTCACGACAGCCCCTGCCACCGGTTCGCGTTGAGTCGCGCCGAAGACCGAGCCCTCGACATGGAAGGCCTCTCCCAGGTTCATCACCACCTCGGCAGGAGGCGTCTTCTCCACCGTCACGCGCGCGAGCGCATGGCGCCCTTCCCGCTCCGCGGTGAGCACATACACGCCCGGGTCCAGCTCGAACGCGAAGCGCCCCTCCGGGTCCGTGCGCAGCTTCAGCGGAAGCTCCCCCTCCTCACGGGTCGCGACCACCTCCACGTCCTTCGCGGGGGCGCCCGAGGACAGCACCCGACCGGTGAGCGCGCGTGGCCGCGACATCCGAATCTCCAGGTGCTTGTCCAGATAGAGCTGGTCGGCGAGCACGGGAGGCCAGCCCTCCTTCGTCGCGAGCACGACGTGGCTGTCCGCGGGGAGCGGTCCCACCTCGAAGCGTCCCTGCGCATCGGTGCTCGTATCGAAGAAGCGCGTGTTCTGGTGGCTCACCACCAGGATGGAGACCTCGGCCAGGGGCGCGCCGTCCTCGTCCACCACCTGCCCTGACACCCGCGGGCGATGCTCGACCAACAGCTCCACGTCCTCGCTCCCTGCGGGCACGCCGGGTCGCGAGGCCGCGCCCTGCTCGGAGAGCGCGAGCAGCGTCTGCGGTCCCGCGGGCAGTCCCTCCAACACGAAGGTGCCGTCCTCGGCGGAGACGGTCTCCGCATGGACGGGGGACTCGCCCTCGCGCGCCAGGAGCAGCGAGAGGACGGTGTCCCGGGTCCTCGGCAGACAGTCCGTGACGTTGTCCTGGCGCGTGGTCTCCACGAGGAGCTCCGGGTGGGCGCCACCCTCCCAGGGGCACGGCAGCGTGGACAGCGTCTGCCCGTCCTCGGGCCACGACGCGGAGACGCGAGCGCCCGACACGGGACGACCGAGCCGGTCCACCACGGTGCCGCGGATGGACAGGCCCGCGCTCGAGGGCGGCAGGGGCGCGGACGTCCGAACCTGCCTGGCGCGCTCGGAGCGGGTGCGCGACGCGGAGGCGCGCTCACGCGTGGGAGAGGACTCCTCGGCGCGCCACCGGCCCCAGGCGAGGAGCACCAACAAGACCGCGATGCATGCCCCCACAATCCACCCGCGCATGAAGACTCCGGCTGACCGACGTCGCGGCGTCAGGATAGCAGCCGGAGCCCACCTCGCGCGGAAGGCGCTACCGCATCTGGCCGCTGCCCGCGTCGGTGCCCTGCATCTGCTGGCCGTTGCCGTAGTTGCCGCTGCCGCCGGTGCCCTCCTGGTGCTGCAGGGCATCCCGGTTGCGACCCGAGCCGCCCATGGCCCCCGAGTTGTCCTCACGGCTGCGCTCCCGGCAGCCCGTCGCCATCAGCGTCGCCGCCACCGCCACCACCGTCATCCATCGCGTGAAGGTCTTCATTTCGTGCCTCCTTTCAGGCTCGCCCAAGGCTGGGGGCGCACCTGGCGGGGCGCACGATGGACGCGGACGCTCGGCCCCACGACCGCCCCGGACCCGGAGGCCGCCTGGGGTGTCTCCACGTCGCGAGAACCGTTGCTCAGTCCTCGCGACGCAGCACGAGCAGGCCGTACTCGAGTCCGCCATCCATCAACGCCTGCTGGAGCCGCAGGTGCTCGCGGCGCGACTCGCTCCGGGCGAGCACGCGCGAGGGCGGCTGTCCCGGTGTCGAGTAGCGCTCATGCGCGAGCAGCTCCAGCGTGAGCGACCAGAACCCCACCGCGCGCCCGGACACGTCGTCGCGCACCTCCAGCTCCAGCCCGGCCGCGTGCGCGGCGGACAGGTACTCATCCACGGCGCCGATGCGCGTGCGCCAGTACCGGTCGAACGGCGCGGCCAACTCCGGTCGCCCCAGGAAGCAGTCCGCGATGGCCAGCACGCCGCCGGGACGCAAGAGCGCGCGCACCCGGCGGAACCACTCCGCGCGAGGCAGGTAGCTGCTGCTCTCCACCGCCACCACCGCGTCGAAACACGCGCGCCCCGGCACCGCCAGCGCGTCACAGTGCATCGGCTTCACCCGCGCGCCCACGCCCTCGATTTCGGCGAACGTGCGCACCAGCTCCACGTGCGAGGGCACGTTCGTCACCGCCGTCACCCACGCCCGATGCGCGGAGGCCCAGTACAGCGCGCCGCCGCCCAGGCCGCAGCCCACGTCCAGCACGTCGCCGCCGTCGGGGAAGCGCCCCACCGCGCGCGCCAGCTCCGCGAGCAGCGCCTCCTGGGACGCATGCACGCGCTCGCGCACCAGCGGCTCGGGCTCGCCGGGTGGGGGCACGTCATCCACCAGGCCCACGTGGAAGTGCACGCGCGGACCGGGGCCATAGCGGCGGAGGATTCGCTCGGTCTTCTCTTCGTAGTAGGCGGCCACGGCGTCGTGGCGGGCTTCGGACCGTGGGGGTTCGACCCTCATGGCTCCACCTCCGGAAGAATGGGTTCGATGCGTCGCAGCGCCGCGTCCAGGCAGCGCAGGTCCTGGGCGCGCAGCGACTCGGCGGCCTGTCGTGCCCACGTCACCACCGTGAGCCGGTCCTCCACGGGCATGGAGGTGAAGCGCGTGTCCTTGGAGCGGATGTCCTCGGCGACATGCGCCGCCACGCCCAGCGCGAGCCCCACCTGCACCGCGCGCTCCTCCAAGCGAGTGCCCGCCCACAGCACGCGCAGGTACGCGGCCCACTGCCTTCCCGCGATGCCCTCCGCCACGCGGCGGAACAGCGGCGCCGTCCACTCCCGCGCGCGCACCTCGAGCGCCTGGGGTCCCGCGGCGAGGGCCAGCATCCGCGCGCCCTCCTCCAGTGCATTCACGGGCACGCCGGCATGGGGCTCGGCGAGCGTGGCCCACGCCAGGTTCTGCAGGAGGAACTGCGCGCAGGGGCCCACGCGCAGCGGCTCGTCGTAGTAGGTGCAGTCGCCGTCGATGAGGTCATCGGCGAGGTTGCCCGCGCAGAAGCTGAGGAACAGGCCCACGCCGCGCGCGGTGAGCATGGAGCGCTCCAGGCCCGCCTCGGCGCCGGCCTCGTAGAACAGGGGGAGGGGACCGGGCTGCGCGGCCTCGAGCGCGGCGAGCACATCGCGCTCCGACGCGTCGGGCAGCTCCAGCCGCCGCAGCACCCGCAGGGCCTCCTGGTACAGGGCTCCTCCGCTCATCGGTACTCCCTGGGTAGGAACAGGCGCAGCAGGGCTCCGCCGTCGGGGGCATTGCGTCGGTGCAGCGTCCCGCCGCTGGCGCGCAGCAGGCACTCGCTGGTGTACAGGCCCAGGCCGGTGCCCTCGGGCTTGGACGTGTAGAGCTGCTCGGCGGGCACATCGAGCAGCGCGCTGGGGAAGCCCGGCCCGTCGTCGGCGATGACGACCTCCAGCCGTCCGCTGAGCGGCTCCACGCGGGCCTGGATGCTCACCCGGCTGGCGCCGCGCTTGCCGTCGCCTTCACACGCGTTGAGCACCAGGTTCTCCACCACGCGGCGGAGCGTCGTGGCGCCGCCGCGCATCATCGCGCGCAGGGGCTGGCCGGGCTCCACCGACAGCTGGATGTCCACGTCGGGGAAGCGCAGCCCCACGCTGGCGCGCACGCCCTCGAGCAGCGCAGGCAGCTCCACCGGCTCCGGCTCCGAGCCGACGTAGCGCCGGCCCTTGGCGCGAATCTCCGCGACCATCTCCCGAATCTGGCGGAGGCTCTCGTTGAGGGTCCTGAGCAGGTCCTCATGGTCGGCGCGGCCGTGGCCGCCGCGCTGGGTGCCCATGAACGACAGCATGTCCGCCGCGGTGGCCGCGGACATGAGGGCGCTGTCGAGCTCGTGGTGGTGACCGAGGATTTCCCCCAGCGCGCGCGACAGCCGGCCCACGTCCTGCTCCTGTTGCTCCAGGAGCTGGGCCTGCACGGCGGCGCGCAGACGCTCGGCCTCCGCGCGGGCGCGGTCGTGCTGCACGGCGAAGGTGCCCAGGTACAGCTCCGCGGTGAGGGCGGCGGGGCCGATGACGCCGAACAGGCCCAGGTGCTCGTCGCTGTCGCGCAGGGGCAGGGCCGCGAGCAGGGCCACGGTGGTGCCCAGCGCGAGGAAGGGCTGTCGGGGCGTCACGCGGTGGAGCCGGCCGTGGAACGCGGTGGTGAAGAGGAAGAGCGAGGCGATGACGGTGGCGCCCTGCAGCTCCGACATGGCCATCAGCGCGGCGAGGAAGAAGTGCAGGCTCGTCACGCCGAGCACCAGCCACACCCAACCCCACGTCTCGAGGTGGCTGCGTCGGCGGTGGACGGCGGAGAAGAGCAGGCCGCTGACGAGCATGGGGGCGGCGCACAGGAGGCCCTGCGCGAAGGGGATGCCGAAGGTGCGCTGGGCGCCGGGGGCCCACGCGACGACGGCGAGCACGGCGAGCACCACGGTGGTGAGCACCCACCAGGGGCCCACGCCGGCGGCGGCCAGCACCTCGCGAGGGTCCTGGGCGAGCGTCCAGCGGCGGAAGGCGGCCGTGACGGCGCCACCGGTGGGGCGAGGGCTCATACGGTGGTGGTCAGGGACGAGCCCGCCACTCGCTGGAGCAGGTTGACCTCGCGCGTGGCGTCCTCGACGCGTTGGCGCAGCTCGTGGACGAGCGAGGCGTGTCCGCGGCGCGTGACGCGCACCTCCACCTCGCCGCCGGCGAGCAGGTGATGCAGCGCATCGAGGACGGGCTCGAGCGCGGGGTTGAGCCCCACCGCGCCGCCGGGTCCTTCCACGGCGCCGAGCTGTTGGATGCGCAGCAGGTAGTCGTTCACCGCGCTGGCGAGCGGCACGTCGACGCGCCGTGGTGCCCAGGTGTCGTGGTCTGCCTGCATGTCGCTCTCCCCCGGGCGCGTGGTGGCGTCCTCGTTGCGATGGTGGGACTGGGGCGGAAGGCGCCGCGGGTGGGGCGTCCGCCTGGGCCCGGTGCACGCGAAGGAGCACGGGGCCTCGCATCCGTCGCCGCGGGAAGCGGGGCGGAGGCGCACGTGGGGGCTGTTTCGATGAGGTCGCGCGAAGGCATGGAGACGCACGGGTCTCCGGTGGTGCGCGTCGACGGCTGTCGAGACCTCATGCTGGTTGCCCCCCGCGAACCAGTCAGGCGCGCGGCCATCCGGCGTCGCGCGACAGGCAGCAAAGCGAGCCGTCGCCGAGGGGTCAAACGAGGCCCGTCGGGAGTGTTCTGTAGTCCGCGAGGGCCCCACCCCGAGGGGCGGCGGTGTGACGAGGGGAGGACGGGTGGGTGGGCCTGGGGAGCGGGGACATCCGGGCGGCCGGGCGTGGGGTGGAGGTGTGCTGGGCGTCGAGCCATCCGCACCGTTGCCGGCGGGGGGTGTCGTCATGGCCAGGGTGAAGCAGGTGAGCGAGCAGGAGGCGCGGGGCGACGTCGAGCGCGTCTACCACGAGCTGCGCAGGACGATGCGGGTGACGGGGGTGGACGTGTCGTTGCGGACGTGGGCGGCCTGGCCGCGCTTCTTCGTGGCGATGTGGGAGGCGATGGGGCCGAACGTGGAGACGCGGGCCTTCGAGGAGTCGGCGTTGGAGCTGTGGCAGCAGACGCTCGACACGACGGTGGCGTGGGACGAGCTGGGGGCGTGGGAGGCGGCGAAGCTGGGGCCGAGCCAGCGCTTCCACGTGCGCGGCGTGCTGGAGCTCTACGAGACGATGCTGCCGAGGGTGACGTTGATGGTGGCGGCGGTGCGGCTCGCGTTGGAGGGGCAGCGGGTGGGGCGCGGGGAGTCGCCGGGAGTCGGTGAGCGGCTGGAGCGGGGCGCGCCCTCGCGGATGGCGGCGATGGAGTGGGTGGCGGAGAAGCCGACGGAGCCGGGAGTGAAGGCGGTGTTCGCGGACATCGTGAAGACGGTGGGCCCGCCGGGGGTGCCGGGGGAGTACCGGGCGCTGGCGTGCTGGCCGGGATACCTGGAAGCGGCGTGGCGTCGGCTGAAGCCTCGAATCGGGGACGCGTCGTACCAGCAGGCGGCGGAGGTGCTGCGTGAGTCCGCGAGGCGGCGAGCGCGAGAGCTGCCGTACGTGGTGACGCTGAGCCGCCAGCGGGTGATGGCGCTGGGCGAGGACGCGGACGCGGTGCTGAAGGTGACGGAGGCGCTGGAGCGACGAGGCACGGTGTTGCTGCTGAACCTCTCGCAGCTGGTGCAGGACGTGCCGGACATGCTGCGCCAGCCGATGCCGGGCGCCGCGAGGCTGGTGCCGGACTGGGTCGCGGCGGAGGAGCTGCGATGAACCTGCGCGGTGCGCGGCGGAGGTGGCGTCTCTTGCTGACACGCGCGGTGCCGCGGCGAGGGTCCACCCCTGCCTTCAGGAGACGCGGTGATGGCAGGGGCACTGGCCGCGCCGCCTGGTGACGCGGCGAGTGACGGACCCGGTGGTGGCGGAAGCACCGCGATGGGCTGTCGTGGTGCGAGGAAGGGATGGTCGTGCCTCTGGATGGCGCAAGCCGCGACGAGGTGCATGACGGAGCCGATGGCGACGGGGGAGCAGCGATGAACTGGCGCGAGTGGCAGGGGCGGCAAGAGGTGATGGAGTCGGGTGGCCACTTCGTGAGCTACGTGGACTGGGGCAAGGGGCCGCCGGTGGTGTTGCTGCACGGCATCCCGACGTGGAGCTATCTGTGGAGCGGGCTGGCGCGAGCGCTGGCCGCGTCGCACCGGGTGTTGGTGCCGGACCTGTTGGGGTACGGCTTCTCCGACCGGAGAGACAGGTTCGACCGCTCGGTGACGCGACAGGCGGAGGTGCTGGAGGCCTGGATGGAGCGCCTGGGCGTGGTGGACGCGGCGGTGGTGGGGCACGACGTGGGAGGCGGCGTGGCGCAGCAGCTCGCGGTGCGCTACCCGCGGCGCGTGAGTCGGCTGTGTTTGATGGACAGCGTCTGTTACGACGCGTGGCCGCTCGCCCTGATGTCGCAGCTCGGCACGCCGGGGATGGCGAGGAAGCTGTCACCCGAGCGGATGACGAAGCTGCTGCGATTGGGGCTGAAGAAGAAGGGCTTCGTGAAGGCGCAGTCAGCGGAGCTGCTGGAGGGACTGCTCGCGCCCTACACGACGGAGGTCGGCTGGGTCTCGCTGTCGCGCAACGCGGTGGCGCTGAACACGAACCAGACCCAGGAGCTGGCGCCGAAGCTGGGCCAGCTCGCGGTGCCGACGCTGGTGATGTGGGGCGCGGAGGATGGATTGCTGCCCGCGAAGTACGGCGAGCGCCTGGTCTGGGACATCCCGGGTGCGCGGTGGATGCAGGTGCCGGACGCGGGGCACTTCGTGATGTGGGACGCGCCGCACACGGTGGCGATGGCGCTCTTCCGTTTCATCGAGGGCGCCTCTCCGGTGAACCATGCGCAGGTGCGCACGGTGGCGGAGGAGCTCTGGGGCACGCAAGCGCCCGTGGCCTGAGTCGAAGCGGAGGGGCGAGTGTGTTGGTGCTCGCGCGCGGAGCGTGCACGCGCTAGAGGGCGCGGCATGCGTGACCGAATCCAGGCGGTGCTTCGCCAGCTGACCCAGTCGTCCGAGCTCGAGGCTCGCTGGCTGCACACCCTGTCCCTGATGGAGTTCATCGGCGCGAGGAAGATTTCGCGCACGGTGGCGGACCGGCATCCGTCGTTGAGCGTGCTCGAGCACCTGGCGGACGAGACGCGCCACGCCTTCGCGTTCAAGCGCCTGTCCGTCGAGCTGGCGGGAAGCGAAATCACCACGTTCCTGTGTCCGGAGGGCGCGGGCCGCTATTTCCAGGCGCTGGACCACGAGCTGGCGAAGTGGGCCACGTCGTACACGGGCGCGCCGGACGTGTACCTGCACTACCTGCTCACGACGACGGCCATCGAGCGTCGCGCGATGGTGCTCTATCCGCTCTACAAGGCGGCCACGCGCAGCCCGAGCGTGAAGGAGGAACTGGGGCGCGTCGTCACGGAGGAGCAGGGCCACCGGCGCACCATCGAGGACGCGTGCGTGGCCAAGCTCTCCGCGGTGGGCGCGTCACTGGACGACGCGCTGGCGCTGGAGGAGCGGTTGTTCGGGGCCTTCATCGAGGAGCTGGAGTCCGTGGTGGCGAGCGAGCTGTCCGCCCTGCCCGTGGCCCTGAGCGCCACTGGCGCACCTCGGACCTACTCCGAATCCGAGGCCTGAGCCGCCGCGTCGTCCTGGGTGAGCACGAGCTTCTGCTCGTGCCACCGCGCGCGCAGGTTCCGAGCCTTGCGCGCGCGCTTGCGACTGAGCTCCACGCCGATGGCCTCGAGGCCCATCGCGTTGGCCACGGCGAGCGCGGTGCCATGGCCACAGAAGGGGTCCACGACGGTGCGCGTGGGGGTGTGCTCGAGGATGAAGCGGCACGCGAGCTGACACGCCTCCACGCCCATGCCGCGGGTCCACGTGACCTCGCCCGCGTCGGGGAGCACATCGGCGGTGGACTTCCCCAGGTCGACGCGGATGCCGCGAGAGAAGCACAGCATGTGGGAGTACGCGGGCCGACCGAATGTCACGGTGCCGGGGGCGCGGCGGCAGACGACCTTGTGCCAGAGCAGCCCCAGTCCCGACTCCTCGGCGGCGCGCGAGACGAGGTAACCCTTGTCGACCCAGAGCCCCTCGTCCTTCACATCGGTCTGGTAGAAGATGGCCACGCCGTCATCGGGCACGCGCGACATGACGAGCGCGGCCGCGCGGATGAACCACGCCTTCCACTCGGTGAGGGACAGCGTGGGGAACTCGGACGCATCCGGTAGCGAGGCCACCGCCGAGCAGCCCGTCAGGATGGGTTGCGCCGCGAGCCACGTGAGCGCGTCCTCGCAGTGCACCGTTCGCCCGGCCGTGGTGTGGAGCATCCCCTCTCGTTATCACTCCACGAGCCAACCTCACACGTACCGGCGGCGAATGCCTACATGGGAATCTTGAGCCGCTCCCGGGTGTCCTGACTTGCTTTCGCTCCCGTACATTAATTCAATGCCGCTTTATCCTTTTCGTCCGGAGAGACGACATGCCCACGATTTCCGCAACTGACGGGACTTCACTTCACTACCGAGTCATCGGTGACGGGCCGCGCACGGTGGTGTTGGTGCACGGGTGGATGGTGTCGGGTGCGGTGTGGGACGGGCTGGTGGAGCGGCTGGACCTGACGGGGTTGCGGCTGGTGATTCCGGACGCGCGAGGCACGGGGCAGTCGGGCAAGGCGGCCGGCGGCTACACGCTGGAGGGCCTGGCGAGGGATGTGCTGACGGTGGTGGACGCGGTCGGTGCGGAGCGCTTCACGGTGGTGGGGCACAGCATGGGTGGGCAGCTGGCGCAGTGGGTCGCGTCGGAGGTCCCCGCGCGGGTGGACGCGTTGCTGCTGCTCAACACGGTGCCGGCGTCGGGGTTGCCGCTGCCTCCGGACGCGGCGGGGCTGTTCCGCACGTCGGCGGGAGACCGCGAGAAGCAGAAGACCATCCTGGGGCTCGCGTGCAAGAAGCTGCTGCCGGAGCAGTTGGAGGTCTTGTTGAAGGACGCGGGCGCGGTGAGCGCGGCGTCGATTGAGGGCGCCTTCGATGCGTGGACGAAGGGTGGCATCCAGGAGCGGCTGGCGCGCATCGCGGCGCCGACGTTGGTGGTGTCCACGGATGACGCCTTCCTGCCGCCGGCCTTCTTGAGGGAGGCCGTGGTGGCGCCCATCCGGCGCGCGCGCATGGCTCACATTCCGGGCCCGGGTCACTATCCGCACGTGGAGCACCCCCAGGAGACCGCGGCGGTGTTGTCCGCCTTCCTGGCCGGCTCCGCGCCCGCCTGATTCCGGCTTCGAGGGAGGCATCACGATGGCCTGGAGCATGTCCTTCGACTACGACGCGCCGAACGATGTCGTGACGGCGAACTTCACGGACTGCGTCCTGGTGAATGAGGAGGATGTCCTGCGATGGCGGCGTGAGGTGGAGGTGCACCTCGCGCGCTACGCGGGCTCGGGCAAGGTGGACCTGCTCATCAACCTGGATGGGTTGGTGGTGAAGTTCACCGCGGGCCGGGTCTTCGGCAAGGAGCGCCGCGAGGTGCTTGAGCGCTACACACACCGCTCGTACCGCTTCGGTGGTGACGAGATGACGCGCATGTTCGTGCTCACCAGTGGCGCCATCAACGGCGCGGCGGTGAACCACTACCTGACGCGAGACGAGGCGCTCGCCGCGCTGAAGGCCGAGCGCGAGGCCTTGCGTCAGCGGGGCCCGTCTCCGTTCGGCGGTGGCTTCATCGGCGGCAAGGTCTGAGGCGCGAGGGCCCGAGCCCGGCGCATCACCTGTCGCACCTTCCTCCCAGCACCCATGGATGGACGCTGGGAGGACGCTCCCCATGGGATGTGTGTGTCATCGTCCTGACGAGGACCTGCCTCGTGGGGAGGTGTGGGGCAGGAGCCGGGCAGGCGGTCCTGGCGGGGAGCGTGGCCGGTTGCTTGGGAGGCCGCGTGCTTGTCGATATCGTGTGGCACCCGACATCGCTGAGAGGACGTCACCATGAACCGAGCGAACTCGATGCGCCTGGCCCTGCTCGCTGGCGCGCTGGTGCTGTCCGTGGGGTGCCATCTCGAGGAGCCCTTGGGGGTGAGCCCGGAGGCCACGGGCTCGCTGCGCGTGGTGACGGTGTTGCCGCGCTCGCTGCCATTGGACCAGGTGGCGAAGGTGGAGGTGACGGTGACGCCGACGCAGGGCGAGCCGGTCTCGACGGTCCTCGAAGGCGCGGGTGACTCCTGGGGCGGACTGATGAGGAGCCTGCCCCCGGGCCGCGTGGGCACGGTGAGGGCGCGGGTGCTGGACGCCGCGGACGGGGTGGTGGGAGAGGTGAGCGTGGCGGACGTGGAGCTGGAGAAGCACCGTCCCGCGCTGCTCGTGCTGGTTCCCCATCGGGTGAATCCCTCGTTGGGGAGCACGGCGCCCATCATCGATGCGGTGGTGGGCTCACGCGCCGCGGTGTCTCCGGGAGAGTCCATCCGGTTCCGGGTGGTGGCGCGGGGCGCGGAGCCCTCGGAGACGCTGACGTATGCGTGGGAGGCGGTGGAGGGACAGTTCGCCGACAAGGGTGTCTCGGATGCGGAGTGGACGGCGCCGCTGCGCCGCGGGCCGGATGCGTTGACCTTGAAGGTCATGGGGGCGCAGGGGGCGGTGTCCACGCTGCGGTTCTCCGTGGACGTGGCGCTCGGGGGTGGGTGGGGAGCTGCGCACGAGGCCTCGCTGGAGCGCGACCCGGTGGTGACGGAGCTGGGCGCCCGGCCGGGCTCCCAGGTGCGAGTGGGCACGCCGGTGGAGCTGGAGGTGACGGCGGTGGATGACGATGGGGACCTGCTCTCCTACGCGTGGACGTCCACCTGCGAGGGCGAGTTCGAGGACGCGACCTCACCGACGACGCGCTTCACGCCGATGGAGGCGCCCCAGGTCGCGTGTGACAATTGCCAGTTGAGCGTGAGGATTTCCGACAACGCGACGAGGGCCTCGCAGGTGCGCTCGTTGAATCTGTGCGTGACGAACCCCCAGCCGCCGACGCTCACGGAGGTGACGCAGTCCTCGGAGGACGCCTTCGCGGGGCAGTTGGTGCGGCTGTCCGCGTCCGCGACGGACCCGCAGGGGGAGCCGCTGACCTTCGCGTGGACGGCGAACACGGGGCTCCTGGGGAACATGGTGCGAGGGGCCGGAACGGGCTCGGCGGACTGGGTGATGCTGTCCTGCGCCCCGAGGGATGTGACGCCCACCATCACGCTGACCGTCACGAATGCCTCCGGGTTGAGTGTGACGCGAGTCCTGGTGGTGGAGTGGGAAGACCTGTGGTGTGACGAGCATGCGCCGTGTCCGGCGGTGTTGGGAGCCTCGACGGTGACGTTGACGGCGGACTGCACCACGGCGCAGACGGTGTGGATTCCGGACGGGTACACGCTCGACGGTGGCGGTCACGTGCTCACGGCGGTGGACCCTCGCGACGGCCGCTTCCGAGGCGCGGTGTTGAGCAGCCTGGGGACGACGGCGCATGTGAGGGACGTGACGGTGGCGGCGCGAGGGTTGTCGGAGCTGACGTGTGACGCGGGCTCGGCCCGGCTGCGCGGCATCCTGTTCGACGGCGCGAGCGGCTCCATCCTCGACAGCGTGGTCCGGGACGTGAACCAGAAGGAAGGGGAGGGGGGCTGTCAGGAGGGTGTGGCCATCGAGGTGCGCAACGCGCGCGACGCCGAGTCGGTGACGCACGTGGAGGTGCTGCGCAACCACGTGGTGGGTTACCAGAAGGCGGGCATCGTCGGCACGGGCAAGGTGGAGCTGAACCTGGAGGACAACCGTGTCGAGGGCGGTGGGCCCGTGCCCTTCATCGCGAGGAACGGCATCCAGTTCAGCGACGGGGCCACGGGGCGGGCCACGGGCAACCGCGTGACGGGGCACGCCTACACGGGAGACTCCGCGGTGGCCTCGGGCATCCTGGTCGCGGGCGGGGCGTACTACGGGTTCGCGCTGTGCGAGGACATCGTCCTCTTCGAGAACACGGTGGAGGACAACGACGTCGGCATCAATCTGTCTCAGGGAGAGGCGGGCGGAGGGCCACTGGCGGTATCGACCCGGCTCCAGGTGTCGCGAAACACCGTGACCCACCGCGGGCCGGTGACGAACGGCTATCCGTACCAGGCGGGCATCTCCGACCTGGGGGGCGCCAACGCCATCAGCCAGAACAAGGTGAGCGGGCCCGGGTATGACCGAGGCACGCAGCCTGGGGCCACCTTCGATGTGGACGTGGTGGCGGGCGCGGCTTCCCAGCTCTTCTTCATGACCCCGGCGCGAGAGACCGCGGTGGGCCGATGCTCGGAGGGGCTGGTGGTGCAGAGCCAGGACAGTCGAGGCAACCTGTCCGCACTGGCGGCCCCCTCGCTGACGTTGGAAGGGACGGGACCGGCGGCGGCGGGGGTGTCCCTCTTCGCGGATGCGACCTGTACGACGCCGCTGGCGACCTCGGGAGACGGGTGGTCGCTGGTGCTGGAGAGGACGCAGCAGGAAGCGACGTTCTATTTCCAGGCGGCGCAGGTGGGAGAGCTGACGCTCACGGTGAGCGGGGACGGCGTGACGGGCTCACAGCTCCAGCGCGTGCGGTGATGCATCGACAGGGAGCGGAGGCTCCCAGTCTCCATGTAGGTGCATGGAGCAGCTGGAACGGACGTCCGAGCCAGTGGGACAAGTAGACGACCCAAGGCTCGTTCTCTTGGTTGGGCTCACGCCGAGCTCCCAGGGTCGAGCGTTTCCGAGGCGTGGATTCAAGGACGGCGCCCGGTGGTTCACGGTCGCAGCGGGAGTTCCTCCAGCAGGTTGGCTGGAGCCGTGCCCGGGTGAGATCCAACGGGGGACGGGGTGGGGTGGAGAAATCCGACGCGCCCTGTCACGAAAAGTTGATGCGTTTCCAGGATCAGTGGTACATGCCGCTCCCCCGCAACGAAGCCGCGCACTGGCGCGGAGCACTTCGTGGTGGGAGCAGGAACATCGACGGAATACAGCGGTCAACGAAGCGAGTTGACAGGAGACGCGGCGGTGATAGAAGCCGCGCCCCCGACGAAGAAACCCGAGCGGTAGGCGGGCAGGAGCGGCGGGGCGGTCAACGAAGCAGCAGTTGACACGGGATGCGGCGAAGAGGTAGAAGCCGCGCCCCTCCGGAAGAAAGCAGCGGAAGCCACTGGGCGGCGCTGAGGACTT